>NZ_JBOBHU010000005.1:0-316584 GCF_050587665.1 Rhizobium sp. Nf11,1
AAGCGGGCACAGCCCGCTTTTCCGCATCCGGCGTTGCCGGATGCCCGAATCGCGAAGCTGCCAGTTCATCCGTGGTCAGCATCGCGCCGTAAGATCGAAGGGGTCATCCCTCGGGTGCCCGGCTGCAACTGAAAGCTGCTTATGCCGGTGTTCCTGCGAGTATTTCTAGATTTCGAAGATGACAGGGGCGTGACGAATGAGCGGCACTTTTGCGAAGAAATAGATGCGCCATTCACCATTTGTCCTTCCAAACCGCGGAAATTTCGCTAAGACCGAACCCCGGCTATCACAAATCCGGGACCCCCCATTTCATGACAAGATTCGATGTTCTGACGGTCGGCAACGCAATCGTGGATATCATCGCCCGTTGCAACGATCAGTTCCTCATTGACAACCAGATCACGAAGGCGGCGATGAACCTCATCGACGCCGAACGCGCCGAACTCTTGTATTCACGCATGGGGCCGGCTCTCGAAGCCTCCGGCGGCAGCGCCGGCAACACGGCGGCGGGCGTTGCCAACCTCGGCGGCAGGGCGGCTTATTTCGGCAATGTCGCTGCAGATCAGCTAGGCGACATCTTCACCCACGACATCCGCGCCCAGGGCGTTCACTACCAGACGAAGCCGAAGGGCACCTTCCCGCCGACCGCGCGTTCGATGATCTTCGTCACCGAGGATGGCGAGCGTTCGATGAATACCTATCTCGGCGCCTGCGTCGAACTCGGTCCTGAGGATGTCGAGGCCGATGTCGTTGCCGATGCCAAGGTCACCTATTTCGAAGGTTATCTGTGGGATCCGCCGCGCGCCAAGGAGGCGATTCTCGACTGCGCCCGCATCGCCCATGAAAACGGCCGGGAAATGTCGATGACGCTGTCCGACAGTTTCTGCGTCGATCGGTACCGCGGCGAGTTCCTCGATCTGATGCGCTCCGGCAAGGTCGATATCGTCTTTGCCAATCGCCAGGAGGCGCTGTCGCTTTACGAGACCGACGATTTCGAAGAGGCGCTGAACAGGATCGCCGCGGACTGCAAGATCGCCGCCGTGACGATGAGCGAGAACGGCGCCGTCATCCTGAAGGGCCGGGAGCGTTATTACGTCGATGCGATCAGGATCCGGGACGTTGTGGATACGACGGGTGCCGGCGACCTGTTTGCCTCCGGCTTCCTCTATGGCTACACGCAGGGACGGTCCCTCGAGGATTGCGGCAAGCTCGGCTGCCTGGCTGCCGGCATTGTCATCCAGCAGATCGGCCCGCGCCCGATGACCTCGCTTTCCGAGGCCGCCAAACAGGCGGGGCTTATTTGAAGGCTTCGCCGGGATAGGCGCCCCAGATTTCCGACTGCGCCACCCAGCCCGCGGCGCCGTCGGTTTCTGCGTGGCACCAATCGCCGTTGCATTCGCCGATCGTCAGCATCACGCCGGGTTCCAGCTTGGCGACGATCGAGGCGGAGGGCTGCGCCTCACGGCGCAGATTGACATAGACGCCCTTGCCCTTCGTCTTCATCCAGGGCGCGGCGATCGCTGCGCGCTGGCCCGATAGCAGCGACTGGTTGACCCAGCCTTCAGTACCATCGGCATCGCGGATGCGGCGCCAATTGTCGTATTCCTGGATGATCTCCACCGGAAGGCCGGATTTCAGATACATCCACGATACGGCGAAGTCCGTTCCCGGGCCGATGCGCAGGTTGACGCGCTTCGATTTCAATGTGACGAAGCGCGGCAGTGGCAGGCCGCTCGGCCCCTTGGCTGCCTGCGCATGAGCAAATTCTAAGGTTCCCATGGATGCGGCCAGAGCGATCGCAAGGGCGAGGCAGGACTTCAGGACTTTGCTGCGCATGGAGGCTTCCGTTTGCTCGAATTCGCGCCAGGCACGGCCTGCGCGCGGTCCGGGCTTTTACATTCCACGGCTGCACCACGAGTTTTGTTTGTCTTCGCGTGCGGGTCTGGTAGAAATTGCCCGGAACGGGAAAATTATCACCCCTCTTGGTTAAAGACCTCTGAACAAGGCACCGCAGGCAGCCATGACAGCGAAGAAAAAACCGAAGGTCTACATCACCCGCAAGCTGCCGGATGCCGTCGAAACCCGAATGCGGGAGCTCTTCGATGCCGAGCTGAACATCGATGACACGCCGCGCTCCATTCCCGAACTTGTCGCCGCTGTCCGGACCGCCGACGTGCTGGTGCCGACCGTCACCGACCGCATCGATGCGGCGCTGATCGATGAGGCGGGACCGCAGATGAAGCTGATTGCCAGCTTCTCCAACGGCACCGACCACATCGACGTCGAGGCGGCGGCGCGCAAGGGCATCACCGTCACCAACACGCCGAACGTCCTGACCGAGGACACTGCCGATATGACGATGGCACTGATTCTCGCGGTTCCGAGGCGGCTCGGCGAAGGGGCGCGGGTCCTGACCGACAAGCCGGGCGAGTGGGCCGGCTGGTCTCCCACCTGGATGCTCGGCCGGCGCATTCACGGCAAGCGGATCGGCATCGTCGGCATGGGGCGAATAGGCACGGCGGTGGCCCGCCGCGCCAAATCTTTTGGTCTTTCGATTCACTACCACAACCGTAAGCGCGTCAATCCGGCCGTCGAGGACGAGTTGGAGGCAACCTATTGGGAAAGTCTTGACCAGATGCTGGCCCGCGTCGACATCGTCTCGATCAACTGCCCCTCGACACCGGCGACCTTTCACCTGATTTCGGCGCGCCGCCTGGCGCTGCTGCAGCCGACTGCCTATCTCGTCAATACGGCGCGCGGCGACGTCGTCGATGAAACCCAGCTGATCAAATGCCTGAGAGAGGGCAAGATCGCCGGCGCCGGCCTCGACGTCTTCGAGAACGAGCCTGCCGTCAATCCGAAGCTCGTCAAGCTCGCCAATGAGGGCAAGGTCGTGCTGCTGCCGCATATGAGCTCGGCGACGATCGAAGGCCGGATCGACATGGGCGACAAGGTCATCATCAATATTCGCACCTTCATCGACGGCCACAGACCGCCGAATCGGGTGCTGCCTGGCCGCTGATGCGCGTCAGCGTATAAGGCTCTTCCGCATCTCGACGAAGGTCGTCCTGGTGAAACCGGGATGCGCCTTCTCGGCGGTTCTGGAAAATCCCCATGCGGCAAAGACGGCGTGATTGTCGGTAAGCTCGATGCGTGTCTCCAGCCGCAGGGCGGCAAGGCCGAATTCTGCAGCCGTCTCCTCGGCAACTGCCAGCAAACGCCTGCCGAGGCCCTTGCCTTGCGCTGCCGGCAAAACGGCGAGCTTGCCGACATAGAGACAATCGGCCTCCGGCCGCAGAAACAGGCAGCCGGTCAGTTTGCCATCGTCGATGACGACATGGCCGATCTCGGCCTCAGCCTTTGCTGCCAGCGTTTCCGCCGTGAGACCGAGCGCCGAGGATGGCGGATCGATCCTGCCATTCATCGAAGCGAAGGCCGTGAGGATGAGGGCGAGCAGTTCGTCCCAGCGCGTGAAGTTCTGGTCGAGGCGGATAATCCTCATCCGGCCTGCCTGGCGCGGCGGCGCCTATAGCGTACGGTTTCGAACCGGGCCGAGAGTGCGTCGTAAAGCAGCAGCCGCCCGATCAGCGGTTCGCCGGCGCCGGTGATGAGCTTGATCGCCTCCATCGCCATCATCGTGCCAATGACGCCGGTGAGCGCGCCGATAATGCCGGCTTCAGCGCAGCTGGGAATCAGACCCGCCGGAGGCGCCTCGGGAAACAGGTCGCGATAGCCTGGGTTGGGCGCTCCGTCCTCGGCCGTCTCATAAGGTTTTAGCACGGTCAGTGAACCGTCGAAACGACCGACGGCGCCGGTGACGAGCGGGATACGTGCTTCCTCCGCCGCATCGGCCGCGGCATAACGCGTATCGAAATTGTCGGAGCCATCGATCAGGAAATCGAAGCCGGATAATTGACGCCGGGCAGTCTCGCGAGAAAAGCGTTCCTCGAAGCGGACGAGCCGGACATGCGGGTTGAGCCTGGCAATTGCCAAGGCGGCGCTTTCGGTTTTCAGCTCGCCGATCGTGCCGGAATCATGGATCACTTGGCGCTGCAGATTGGACAGGGACACCCGGTCGTCGTCGACGATGCCGAGCGTGCCGATACCGGCGGCGGCGAGATATTGCAGGATCGGCGCACCGAGCCCCCCGGCGCCGATCACCAGCACACGGGCGGCTTTGAGTTTCTGCTGGCCTGCGCCGCCGATTTCGGGGAGCAGGATATGGCGTTGATACCGGGCGATTTCATCGGGGCTGAGAGGTTCCATGGCGGCGATCGTAGCATGGCCGCCGACATCGGCAAAAGCGACATCGGGAAAAGCTGTCTCCCTCATCCGAACACCCTTCCGTCCGCAACCGTAAAGAACTGCGCCCTGTCGCCGAGGGCCGAGAACATTCCCCGATCCGTTCCGGTCATGAAGGCCTGACCTCCCAGTCCGTCGATAAGGTCGAACAGCGCGGCGCGCCTGTTCTCGTCGAGATGCGCAGCGATCTCGTCGAGCAGCAGGATCGGCGCATGACCGGTGAGATTGCCGACGAGCCGCGCATGGGCAAGCACCAAGCCGACAAGCAGCGCTTTCTGCTCGCCGGTGGAACACCGCTCCGCCTTTATCGCCTTTTCGCGGTGGTGTACGATGAGGTCGGTCCGGTGCGGCCCCTCCAGCGTGCGCCCTGCGCCGGCATCGCGGTATCGGCTCTCGGCGAGCATCGCCGCGTAGTCGTCCTCGAGGTCGACCGATGGCCGCGAGAACTGGCCGTCCATGAAGCCGGAGAGCTGCAGCGAGGCTGACGGGAAAGGCGAACTCTCCAGTGTTTCCTCGGTCAGCCGGGTCAAGAGGCCGAGCATCTCCTGGCGGGCGAGCGCCATGGCGATGCCGAGGCTTGCCATCTGTTCTTCGATACCGGCAAGCCAGGAAGGGTCGAAGCGACCTTCGTCCAGCAGCTTGTTGCGGCTGCGCATGGCGCGCTCGAAATCGCTCGCGCGGCGGCCGTGGGCGGGATCGAGCGACAGCACCAGGCGGTCGAGAAAGCGTCGGCGGTCGGCGGAGGCGCCGGTGAAGAGCCCGTCCATCGCCGGTGTCAGCCAGAGAAGACGCAGATGATCGGTCAGCTCGTCGGCGGTTTTAGCCGGGGTGCCGTTGATCCGAAGCCGGCGAGCTGTGGTGTCCTCGCCCGTTTCTATGCCGGTTCCGATCTCGACTTCGCCCTCCATGCCGTCAAGCGCCGCGAAGATCGAAAAGCCGCCGGCCGCGCCGACGCGGGTAATGTCGCCATAGGCGGCTCGGCGCAGACCGCGGCCGGGCGAAAGCAGCGAGACCGCCTCCATGAGATTGGTCTTGCCGGCGCCATTGTCTCCGGTCAGCACGACATGCCGACCATCGAGACTAAGGCTCGCGGCGGCATAATTGCGGAAGTCTGTCAGCTTCAGACGGGAAAGAGAAACCTTATGCGGCATTGCGTATCCGGGTTCGTGAAGCGTGACAGCTAAGCCGAAGCGGCGCGGTTGGCAAGCGCGCCGCCTTGCGCCGCGGATCGCGCGCACTTTACCAGAAGCATCGCAAACACGATCGATTCCGGAACTTTTCGGTACCGTTTTCCCAAATCCTGGAAAAATACAACCGCATCAGAGGCCTCCGACATTGGGAGTCCTCACCGACGACGGTCACCGTCGGGGTTCTCGGATAGCCTGTATAGCAGGGCTTCTGCGACTTTCCTCGATGGCTGCTGACGTAACGTAATGCCCAGAAAAAGTCGGTTGAATTTTGCAACTGCCGGGTTGCGTTATCCCGGGAAAGCGATATGGTGAACAAAAGGTTCATGTATAAGAGAGTGGTGAAGTGCCAGATCCGGTCGATATCATTGTTGGTCGCAACATCAGACAGCTTCGCGCCATTCGTCGTGTTTCCCAGCTCGAGCTTGGTGAAGCGCTCGGGCTGACTTTCCAGCAGATCCAGAAATATGAAAAGGGAACGAACCGCGTTTCAGCCAGTAAGCTGCATCAGATCGCGGTTTTTCTCGGCGTCGAGATCTCCGCCCTCTTCGAGGGGACGGATATATCGGAATTCGGCGGCCGTATCGAACTCAGCCCTGATGCCTATGCCCTTGCGCTGAGCTACGACAAGCTGAACTCGGCTGCGGGCAAGGAAGCGGTCAAGACCATCCTTACACTCATGAGCGGCGACGTGGTCGAGAGCGCCGCCTAACTCAGCCGAAGCGGTCATCTGAGCTCGGAAAAGCAACAGGGACGACATCCGAACCATGCTGGGGGCTGCCTGTCCTCAGAGGTAGACGCATTTCCCGACGCGCTGGTGAATCAATGAATCTCGCACCCATGCAACGCCGTCAGCAGGTCGTCCTGCGTCTGGTGGCCGGCGTGGTAGAGGTCGATCGCGATACTGGCGATGGAAAGGCCCTGCTGGCTGCGAAGCTTGATATTGCGCTCGGCACACCATGTGTAGATGGCGCCGGCGAGAACGTCGACATCTTCGGACTGAGTGGAAAAGGTTGGCGCCATGATGGATACTCTTGCTTCGTGGTCCCCGTTAGAGCGTCTGCATCCAAATGGGACGCGCCGGAAACGCTCTGTCGCTCTGAAACTGCGCATCACCCTCCTGACATCGATGGCGAGGTCCTGGGTCATGCGCTGACGGCAGAGATTGGAGTCATTTTAAAAACTTGCAAGCGGCATCATCTGGCTGCGTTAACGCAAGTTCCTGTTCCGATCCGGCGCCGTGTCGATCTGGAACAGATCGCCCGGCATGAACTACCCATGTCTCAAATCAGGATTTGCGCGAGCAAAAAAAGCCGGAGACGTTTCCATCCCCGGCTCTCGCGATTGCGTATCGATCGACCGCTCAGCCTTCGAAGAATTCCTTCATCCGGGCAAAGAAGCCGGTCGACTCGGGATTGTTCTCCTTGGAGGAAATCTGCTCGAATTCCTGCAGCAGTTCGCGCTGACGTTTGGTGAGCTTTTGCGGTGTCTCGATCTGGATCTGGATATAAAGGTCGCCCGTCTGCGCCGAACGCAGCACCGGCATACCCTTGCCCTTGAGACGGAACTGTTTGCCGGCCTGCGTGCCCTCAGGCACGCTCACCCGCGATTTGGTGCCGTCGAGCGTCGCTACGTCGAAGGTTCCGCCGAGAGCAGCCGTCGTCATCGAGATCGGCACGGCGCAATAGAGATCGGCTCCGTCGCGCTGGTAGAATTCATGCGGCTTAACCGACAGGAAGATATAAAGATCGCCGGCCGGTCCGCCGCGAGCCCCGGCTTCGCCCTCGCCCTGCAGGCGGATGCGTGTACCATCCTCGATGCCGGCGGGAATATTGACCGAGAGCGACCGTTCTTCCGTCACCCGGCCCTGGCCGTGGCACTTCGGGCACGGATCGGGAATGATCTGGCCGCGGCCGTGGCAGGTCGGGCAGGTCCGCTCGATCGAGAAGAAGCCCTGGGCCGCGCGCACGCGGCCCGAGCCCTGGCAGGTGCCGCAGTTCTTCGGCTGAGTGCCGGGCTTGGCGCCCGATCCCGAACAGACGTCGCAGGTAATGGAAGTTGGAACGCGGATCTGCGCCGTCTTGCCCGAGAAAGCCTCTTCCAGCGTTATTTCCATATTGTAGCGAAGATCGGCGCCGCGCTCCCGGCCTCCCGCGGAGCGCTGACGCGCCCGGCCGCCGCCCATCATCTCGCCGAAAATATCCTCGAAGATGTCGGAGAATCCGCCACCGGCAAAGCCACCGCCACCGCCGCCCATGCCGCCATGTTCGAAGGCCGCATGGCCATAACGATCATAGGCTGCCCGCTTTTGCGGGTCCTTGAGCATCTCGTAGGCTTCGTTGATTTCCTTGAACTTCCGTTCGGCTTCCTTGTCATCCGGGTTCTTGTCCGGATGATATTTCATTGCCAGCTTTCGGAAGGCGCTCTTCAGCTCTTTCTCGTCCGCCGATTTGGCTACACCCAGAGTTTCGTAAAAGTCCGCTTTTGCCATTAAGGATTAAACCCCGGAAATGGATTTCCGGCTGCCATGGTGAGCAGCCGGATCAGGTGTTGAAGCATAACCACGCCGCCGCGGATTACGCGGACTTCTTGCGGTCGTCGTCCTTGATTTCCTCATAGTCGGCGTCGACGACATTGTCGCCGCCTTCCGCGGAGGAATCGGCAGCAGCGCCGCTTTCGGCCTGCTGTGCTTCATAGATCGCCTGGCCGAGCTTCATGGATACTTCCATGAGCGTCTGGGTCTTGGCCTTGATGTCTTCGGCGTCGGCTTCGGTCGCCTCGGTCGAGGACTTCAGCGCGGCGATCGCATCCGAGATCGCGGTGCGGTCGGCTTCGGAGACCTTGTCGCCGTAATCCTTCAGCGACTTTTCCGTAGAGTGGATCAGGCTTTCGGCCTGGTTCTTGGCTTCGACGGTCTCGCGACGCTTCTTGTCTTCGGCAGCATGCGACTCGGCGTCCTTGACCATCTTTTCGATGTCGGCGTCGGAGAGGCCGCCGGAAGCCTGGATGCGGATCTGCTGTTCCTTGCCGGTGCCCTTGTCCTTGGCCGAAACCTGCACGATGCCGTTGGCGTCGATGTCGAAGGTGACTTCGATCTGCGGCACGCCGCGCGGCGACGGCGGCAGGCCGACGAGGTCGAACTGGCCGAGCAGCTTGTTGTCGGCAGCCATTTCGCGCTCGCCCTGCGAAACGCGGATGGTGACGGCCTGCTGATTGTCTTCGGCGGTCGAGAAGGTCTGGCTCTTCTTGGTCGGAATCGTCGTGTTGCGTTCGATCAGACGGGTGAAGACGCCGCCGAGCGTTTCGATGCCGAGCGACAACGGGGTGACGTCGAGCAGCAGAACGTCCTTGACGTCGCCCTGCAGAACGCCGGCCTGGATGGCGGCGCCGAGCGCAACCACTTCATCCGGGTTGACGCCCTTGTGCGGCTCCTTGCCGAACAGCTGCTTGACGACTTCCTGCACCTTCGGCATGCGGCTCATGCCGCCGACGAGAACCACTTCGTCGATTTCGGCAGCGGTGACACCGGCGTCCTTGAGGGCTGCCTTGCAGGGCGCGATCGTACGCTGGACCAGATCGTCGACCAGGCTCTCGAGCTTGGCGCGGGTCAGCTTTAGCGTCAGGTGCTTCGGGCCGGAGGCGTCAGCCGTGATGAACGGCAGGTTGATTTCGGTCTGCTGCGACGACGACAGTTCGATCTTGGCCTTTTCCGCGGCTTCCTTGAGGCGCTGCAGGGCAAGCTTGTCGTTCTTCAGATCGATGCCGTTGTCCTTCTTGAATTCGGCAACGAGATATTCGACGAGGCGCATGTCGAAGTCTTCACCGCCGAGGAAGGTGTCGCCGTTGGTGGACTTCACCTCGAAGACGCCGTCACCGATCTCGAGGATCGAAATATCGAAGGTGCCGCCGCCAAGGTCGTAGACGGCGATGGTCTTGCCGTCCTTCTTGTCGAGACCGTAGGCTAGAGCGGCAGCGGTCGGCTCGTTGATGATGCGCAGGACTTCAAGACCGGCGATCTTGCCGGCATCCTTGGTTGCCTGGCGCTGCGCGTCGTTGAAGTACGCCGGAACGGTAATGACGGCTTTCTCGACCTTTTCGCCGAGATAGGATTCGGCGGTTTCCTTCATCTTCTGAAGGATCATCGCGGAAATCTGTGCGGGCGAGTAGCCCTTGCCATTGGCTTCGACCCAGGCGTCGCCATTGTCGCCCTTGACGATGCTGAAGGGAACGAGATGCTTGTCCTTCTCGACGGTCGGGTCTTCGTAGCGGCGGCCGATCAGACGCTTCACCGCAAAAAGCGTGTTCGTCGGGTTGGTGACCGCCTGGCGCTTGGCCGGCTGGCCGACGAGGCGCTCGCCATCATCGGAAAAGGCCACCATGGAAGGGGTCGTGCGCGCACCTTCCGCGTTCTCGATGACCTTTGCGTCCTTGCCGTCCATGACTGCGACGCAGGAATTCGTCGTTCCAAGGTCGATACCAATTACTTTTGCCATGTCATTCTCTCCTTGAAGCAAGCTGTCGGAACCCCCAGAAGGCATTTCCCTGACAGCCCCTTACGGGATGGGTCTACTTGCGATTACGCAATCGTGATTGCGGTGATGCGGCGTATATAAGGAGCGGTTTTCTCGACTGCAAGGCGGGAAATGGCCCCGAATCCGGCAAAACGAATGTGTTGCCTTCAATTTTCGCAGCAGCCGGGAAAGAGGCCGCCCGATCCGCGGAAAGCGTACGATTTCTAGGATAGATGGCTTGCGCCGGGCATGCAGCACGGAATCTCATTGACCCATGATCAGGTCGAGCAGGGTCGTGCGCCGAGGCTGCACCGAAGAGGTCGTCTGCGACCCACCGACATCGCCGGGCGGCACGATGCCGTCGTAGCCTGAACTGCCGCCGTCGGCTACGTCTGCAGGAGGAACAGGGCCGTTGCCGGGGTTTGCCCGCTGTTGCCGGACAGGCGCCTGTGGATACCGTTCTGCATTCTCGCCGCCGCCGAAGACGCCGGAAATGATGCCGCCGATCGTCGTCTGTGGCGGCACTTCGGCCGTGACCGGCTGCCCGCCGTCGGGCGCTGCCTGGGCCATCGGCTGGCCGCTGTTCGGATCGTCGATGAGCTGGCCGTTGCCGAAGAGCGGCGCCGGCGAAAGACCCTTGTGGGCGGCGACCATGAATTCCTTCCAGGCTTTGGCTGGAAGACCACCGCCGGTCACCTTCTTCATCGGCTTGCCGTCGTCATTGCCGAACCAGATGCCTGTCGTGAGGTTGCTGGTAAAGCCGACGAACAGCGCGTCGCGCGAATTCTGCGTCGTGCCGGTCTTGCCCGCCGCCTGCCAGCCGGGAATCTTGGCGCTCTTGCCGGTGCCGTTTTCGATGACGCCCATCATCATCGCATCCATCTGCGCGGCGATCTGCTCGGAAAGCACGCGCGGCGGACTGTCATAGGTATTTTCGTAGAGAACCTTGCCCTCGGCGGTCGTCACTCGGCGGATGACGTGCGGCGTCGCCTTGTAGCCGCCGTTCATGAAGGCTGCATAGGAGGCGGTCAGTTCCATCAGCGACACTTCGGACGTCCCGAGTGCGATCGAGGCGTTCGGCTGCAACTCGCTTTCGATCCCGAGCCGGTGGGCGAGCTTGATCACCTGATCCGGCCCGTCATACATGACCAGCTGCGCGGCCACCGTGTTCAGCGACTTGGCGAGCGCGGTCGCCAGCGTCACTTCGCCATTGTATTTCTTCTCGTAATTCTCCGGAGTCCAGTCGCCGATGCGAATCGGCGCGTCGTTAAACACCGAAGATGGCGTCAGCCCTTTTTCCAGCGCTGCCGTATAGACGAAGGGCTTGAACGAAGATCCCGGCTGGCGCTTGGCCTTGACGGCGCGGTTGAACTGGCTCGTCGCATAGTCTCTGCCGCCGACGAGCGCCCGGATCGCCCCGGTGCCATCGATCGAGACCAGGGCCGCCTGCGAGGCATCGAGTTTGCCGCCCTCCTTGTCGAGCACGTCGACCAGCGACTGCTCAGCCTTCTTCTCCAGCGATTTGTCGATCGTCGTATCGACGATGATGTCTTCCTTGACGTCGCCGATCAGTCCCGGCAATTCGTCCATGACCATATCGGCGACATAATGCCCGGCGCCCGACCAGTAGCTCTTGGCCGAAGCCGGGGTCTGCGACATCGCTGTCTTGACCTCGGAATCGGTGATGAATCCCTGCTCGCGCATCGCCGCCAGCACGAGCTGGGCGCGCGCATTCGCCGCTTCCGCGTCGCGGGCCGGCGAAAGCCGCGACGGCGCCTTGAGCAGGCCCGCCAGCACCGCTGCCTCGCCGAGGTTCACATCCCGCGCCGATTTGTTGAAGTAGCGGCGAGAGGCCGCCTCGACGCCATAGGCGTTCGACCCGAAGAACACCCGGTTGAGATACATCGCAAGGATCTGGTCCTTGGTGTATTTCTGCTCCAGCCAGAGCGCGAGCAGCACCTCCTGCACCTTGCGTTCCAGCGTTCTCTCGGGAGAGAGGAAGAGATTCTTGGCAAGCTGTTGCGTCAGGGTCGAACCGCCCTGCACCATGTGGCCGGCCGTGAAATTGGTGACGATCGCCCGCCCAAGGCCGAGCGGATCGACGCCAAAATGCGAATAAAAACGCCGATCTTCGATGGCGATGACGGCTTCGGGAATATAGGGCGACATGTTTTCGAGCGACAGCGCCTCGCCGCCGGTGGCGCCGCGATTGGCAATGACGCTGCCGTCGACGGCGGTGATCTTGACGTTCGGCGGACGCTCGGGGATCGCCCATGTGCTGGCGCTCGGCATGCGCGAGCCGTAATAGAGAACGAGCCCGGCAACGCCGATGCCGGCCCAGATGAAAAGCACGACGCACCAGTAGACCACGCCGCGCAGGAAACCGAAAAGGCCGCCGCCTTCACGCTCCCGCGGCTCGCGCCGCCGCTGGCGGGCGGCACGCTGCGGCGGGGGCTTGGAGCCGCCGCGACGCGCGGATCTGCTTCCGATGACGCGGTCATCGGCGTCGAGCGAAAATTCATCATCTTCGCGGGCCGGGCGGCCGCTGAAGGACGGTTCGATTCTGTCGCCTGATTTGCCTCTGACTGCCATCGCGGACCGGTCGCATCCCCTGTTCGATCGCGAAGCCCACTTCGCATAACGGCGCCCAGTTACAGCGCCAGGCGTCTCTTTAGACGCGAGAAGGACGCTGTAGCACTTTGAAGTGCTGCATAATTTTGTCCTTAAACTGATTTCGATTTAAGGAACCATACAGCGGGCGACGCGATCATCCGAGTGAACTGTAATTGCGGCGATTTAACGGGGTGTTAAAGGACAAAGAGTGAGTGGTCGCGCTGTCGAGGCGCGCGGGTCATGACCACAGACCGGGGAGGCGGTGTAACAATAAAATGGAATTGCTGATTTAAGAATTATGCACCGACTGGAACCAATAGGCTCGACGGCTGTTTATGGAGAAGCGGGACAGCCCCTCACGTCCCGCGAATGATCGGCCGTCTCCCCTCAACGCGCGCCGATCGACATCAGGCCCGGTGCATCCCCCCAAGGAGCGCCGGGCTTTTTCTCGGCTCCGTTCACGGTGAGTGCTGTTCAGAAAAGGGCGGCATCGCTGCCGCCCTGCTCTTTCAGTCGCACTTGGGATCGCCCGGACGGCAGACGAAGGGCGAGGCCCTGGGGTCGGGACGATTGTAGGTGTCGGCTTTGCCGCCTCTGAACTGCGGTAGGTCACGGAAATTGGTGTCGGTTTCCCGACGCTCGGGCCGGCGGACTTCCTCTCTCCGGTCGTCGTCACGCCAGTCGCGGTCGCGATCACGATACTCGCGGGCCCGGTATTCCCGATTGCCATAGTCGCGATAATCCCGATTGCGATAGTCGCGGTTGCGGTAATAGTAGTCCGGGCCGCGGCTCCAGCGGTCACGCTCGCGATAAAAATCGCGATGGCGGTAGTAACGGTCCCAATAATTGCCGACGCTGAAGGTGACCAGCGGAATGCCCAGCGGACGGTAATATCGCGGACCTACATAGACGCGGCGTTGCTCGTAGACTGCCTGCACGTACTGGCCCGAAACCCAGCCGCGGCCGCCGTAGAATTCGACGTCACACCAGTTGACGTTGGAAAGGCATCCACGGATTTCGACGGACGAACCGGCGGGTATGACGGCGACTGCGGGATACCGGGTGCTTGGCCCTGCGCGCATGTTGACGTTTGCCGTCGAGTAACCCTCGGCGGCCTGCGCAATTGCCGGAGCCAGCACTAGCAGTGTGGCCGCGGCTATTTTGACGATGAGTTTTTTCACGCTTCTCACTCCTCGTTGGCGTGTTTTCTGGCAGCGCTCGACTGCCTTTCCTTGGCATATGCCATTTGGAACAAAAGATAGAGCGATCGCCGGCATTTGTTATGGCGTCACCATTCGCTTTGTCTTTCAATAGCTTATAGGCCGAGCGCGATGAACGTAGCTTGAATGGGGGGAGATTTGTGCTCTCATGCGCTGCTACAGGGCACATGAACCGACAGGAGCGCGGAGCGTCTCCGGCACGTCAGGCTGTTCGGCAATTGAGGTCTGGTCCCGACCGAAAGGTTAACCTTTTGTTAACCTTTCGGCGGCAGTCTGACATCAATACCCGCTTGCTCCTTGACCACGGATGAACTGGCACCGAGCCGAGCGGATGACGAAAGGCCGGGCGACCGGCCTTTTTGTATTTTTGATTTTAGCGCGCCGACACTGCGCGCAATTGCCCTTCAGCCGGCGAGCGCCTGAAGGATCCGCACCCAGGAGCGGATGCCCTTGTGGTAGGAGACAAGCTCGTATTTCTCGTTCGGCGAATGGATACGGTCATCGGCGAGGCCGAAGCCGACGAGCAGCGATTCCATGCCGAGCATCTTCTGGAAATCTCCGACGATCGGGATCGAGCCGCCCATGCCGATGACGATGGCAGGTTTCGGCCACTCGTCGGAAAGCGCCGTCTTCGCCTTGGTCAGAACAGGCGAATCATAGGACAGATGAATTGCCGGCGAGCCGCCATGCGGATGGAATTCGACCGAGCAGTCGGCCGGAATTTTCGACCTGACGTAGCTGCGGAAAGCCTCACGGATTGCCGCCGGATCCTGCGTGCCGACGAGCCGAAACGAAACCTTGGCCGAGGCCTTGGCGGCGATGACCGTCTTGAAGCCTTCGCCGGTATATCCGCCCCAGATGCCGTTGATTTCGGCCGTCGGCCGGGCCCAGGTGAGTTCCAGCACCGACCGGCCCTTTTCGCCGGAGGGAATGGAAAGGCCGACTTCACCGAGAAAACTCTCGGCCGTCTTGCCGAGCGTCTCCCATGACGCCTTGATGTTGTCGGGCGTTTCCTCGACGCCGTCGTAAAAGCCATCAAGCGTGATGCGGCCGGTCTCGTCATGCAGGCCGGCAAGCGCCTCGACGAGAATATGGATCGGATTGGCCGCAGCGCCGCCGAAGAGGCCGGAATGCAGGTCGCGGTCGGCGGCCGTCACGACCACTTCTTCGCCGACGAGGCCGCGCAGTGCCGCGGCGATTGCCGGCGTATCGCGGTCCCACATGCCGGTATCGCAGACAAGCGCATAATCGGCCTTGAGTTCGGCGGCGTTGGCTTCGAGGAAAGGCTTCAGGGACGGTGAGCCCGATTCCTCCTCGCCCTCGAACAGAATGGTGATGCGGCAGGGAAGTGCGCCGTTGATCTCCTTATAGGCGCGGCAGGCTTCGACGAAGGTCATCAGCTGGCCCTTGTCGTCGGAGGTGCCGCGCCCGGTCAGGATCTTGCGGCCATCGCCGACATCCTTGATCGATGGCTCGAAGGGATCGTTCTCCCAGAGCTCGATCGGGTCGACCGGCTGCACGTCGTAATGGCCGTAGAAAAGCACATGCGGCGCGTCGGCGGAAGCGCCGCCATGGTGGGCGACGACCATCGGATGGCCGGGTGTGTCACGCACCGAGGCGGTAAAGCCGAGGCCTTCGAGATAGGCGACCAGCCATTCGGCTGCCTTCCGGCATTCGGCCTTGTAGACGGGATCGGTGGAAATCGACTGAATGCGCAGAAGCTCGAACAGCTTTTCGAGGCTTGAGGAAAGGTTCTGATCCGCGCGCGCAAGCACTTGTTGTAGATCCGTCATTTTCGACTCCTTTTTGAAATTTGGCCGGACGATAGACCAAACGAGGAAAGCAGGCGAGGCGGAAAAGCAAATGGGCGGCGCGAAAGCGGCCGCGTCCGGATCGGGTGCAAGAAGATTACTGCGGCGATATAGAAGAACCTTCTAATTCAATTTACAGTTATTTAGTAGAACCCAAATAACTTGGCCGTATTCAGCTGTTCGGGGGAGCGGATGTTTTCGGTCATTGCATGTATTCGCGACGATCATGATTGGCGGCTGGTGCTCGCGGCCGCGGCGGTTTGTCTGATCGGCGCGATGGCAGCGATGCTGCCGCTTTCACGCGCTCAAGGATGCGATGCCGGGCGCCGCAAGCTCTGGATAGGCGCCTCGGCTTTCGCCTTCGGCACCGGCGTATGGGCAACGCACTTCATCGCGATGCTGGCCTATGACGGCGGCATGCCGATCAGCTACCAACTGGGGCTGACGGCGCTTTCCTTTCTCCTGTCGGTTGCCGGTTCGTGGGCGGCGATCGTCGTCGCTTCGGAGAGCCGCGGCAGGTTTTCGCGCATCCGCGGCGGCGTCCTGATGGCGCTCGGCATCGCCTCGATGCACCTGACCGGTATGCAGGCGATCGAGACACAGGCGGTGATCGTCTACGATCCCTACATGACGCTGAGTGCGGTTCTCGCGGGGGCGCTGCTGTCGAGCGCTGCCTTCTACGCCTTCTTTCAGTGGAGCGGTCTGAGGCGGCTCCTCACCTCGTCCGTCATCTTTGTCCTTGCAATCTGCGCTCTCCACTTCATTTCGATGGCAAGCATCACGCTTGTGCCGGATCCCGGCAAAGAGGTCCCGGCGATGGTGCTCGATACCAGCCTGCTGGCAGCGATCGTGGTGGTAGCGGCGACGGCTCTCATTCTGACCGCTATCGCGGTGGTTTTTATCGATAGCCATCTGACGGATCTGAGAGGGCTCGCCAATGCCTCGCAGGAAGGGCTGCTGATCCTGCGCGAAGGCAGAGTCATCGATGCCAATGAACGGTTCCAGGCTCTTTCCGGCTGGAAGCTTGCCGATCTTATCGGCAAGGCGCCGTCCGCTGCTTTGACCGCCATACAGGGGCAGAACAGGCCCGGCGAGACCTTGCTCAGCACCAGCAGCGGCAAGGAGATCGCCGTCGAAGTCAATACGAGCAGGATCGTCTATCGCGGGCACAATTGTGACGTGCTGGCGGTGCGCGATCTGACGGAGCGCAGGCAGGCCGAGGAGATGATCGAGCATCTCGCCCACCACGATGTTCTCACCGATCTTCCGAACCGGTCGTTGTTCGATACGCGCATCCGTCAGGCGCTGCAGATGGCCGAACGAAAGAGCAGCAAGGTGGCCCTCTTCTATATCGATCTCGATCGGTTCAAGAGCGTCAATGATATTTTCGGCCATGCCGAGGGCGACCGAATTCTCCGCAAGGTTGCCTCGATCCTCCGGCGCGTCGCCGATGAAACCGATACGATCGCCCGTCTCGGTGGCGATGAATTTGCCATCATCCAGCCCGCCGGACAGCAACCGGCGGCCGCGCAGAAGCTCGCAGCGGCGATCCTCGACGAATTCGCCGCCGAGATGGATACGGCACGCGACCCAACAGCCGTCGGCGTCAGCCTCGGCATCGCCCTTTACCCGGCCGACGGACGTGATGTGGACGAGATCTGCAACAATGCCGATATCGCACTCTATCGGGTCAAGCACGGCGGTCGCGGCAAGGCCTGTTTCTTCGACGCGGAAATGGACGAAGCCACGCGCGCCCGCCGCCAGATCGAAAGCGAACTGCGCCACGCCATCACCCGCAATCAGATCCATGTCAGCTATCAGCCGATTTACGGCGCACTGAGCGGCGAGGTCAGCGGTTATGAGGCCCTGATGCGCTGGAACCGGCCGGGGCACGGCATCAGCGAGCCGGATGTCTTTATTCCGATCGCCGAGGAAAGCGGATCGATTGTCCAGCTCGGCGAATGGGTGCTGCGCGAGGCCTGCGCAGAAGCTGCGCGCTGGCCGCATCCGCTGACGATCGCCGTCAATGTCTCGCCGGTGCAGTTCATGCTGCCGAACCTTTGCGAGCGGATCGAGGCAATCCTCGAGGAAACGGGGCTCGCGCCCGACCGGTTGGAAATCGAAATCACCGAGGCCGCTCTCATCCGTGACCGCGATCGGGTGATGGCCACGCTGCTGCGCCTGCGCAGTCTCGGTGTTCACATCGTCATGGACGACTTCGGCACCGGTTTTTCCTCGCTTTCCAACCTGCGAACCTTCCCGTTCGACAAGATCAAGGTCGACCGCAGCTTCACCGGCATGCTCGAACATGACGCGGCGTCACGTTCGATCGTGCGCGCAATCATCGGTCTCGGCCACAGCCTCGGCATGCCTGTCGTGACGGAGGGCGTCGAAACCGAGACGCAGCGCCAGATCGTCCTCGAAGAAGGCTGCTCGCAGGTGCAGGGCTTTTTGCTCGGGAAGCCGGATATCGAGCCGAGCATCAAGCTCGCCGCCAAAAGCCTTCTGTCCTCGACGGCCGACGCTGACGCGTCGCCGCCTCCGTGGCGGCGATCTACGCGTCTTGCCGGTGAATAATCTCGATCAGAGCGTCTTGGCGTTTTCCAGCAGCCGGCGGATATATTCGAGCGTCAGCTCGCGTTCGAATCCGCGAAAGCCTTTGAACAGCGCGAGGTCCGCCTCACGCGCGGTCTCGATCGCCTCAGCTTCCATTGCACGCGCCTTCGGCGTCAGGAAAATCAGCTGCGCCCGCTTGTCGGAGGGATGCGGCCGGCGCTCGATCAGCCCGTCGCGGACCATGCGCGAAAGCGTATTGGCCATGGTCGCCTGCTCGATAGCGACTCGGTCGAGAAGCTGTTTCTGGGTCAGCCCGTCCTCGGCCCAGAGTTCCAGCAGGATGGGAAACTGGCCGGGAGAGAAACCAAGCCCTATCGCGCGCTGGTGCAGCGAGCGGGCAAAACCCTTCGCCAGCTGGCTGGCAAGGTAAGCTCCCGAATCCATGCGGTTAAATCCCATGATCGCAAGTTAGGCTCAAAACCGTGCCGGAGACAATGCAGCAAATCGCAGAGGATGCTGCAAAAAATGCAAGCTGCGATCAGAACGGCGCGAACCCGAAAAACAAAAGTCGCCATGACCTGGAGGTTGGCCATGGCGACTTTAAAATGGGGACAAAGGCCCGGAGAGGGGGATAAGGCCTTTGTCCAAGCCTGATGCGGCGGGGGACAAGCCGGTAATCAGACCCGCGACGCGATCAAGCGCCGGTGACATGCATTTGTAGCTACGAATGTGGTTTTTCAAGGGTCACGGTACGTTACAAATCGGTAACAGTTTGGTGAGCGGAAATTCTTTCCGCTCTTGGCGCACCGAACTTTATATGGACCTCGTTTCCTGCCCGCGCTATCCATGCACGCATGAAAAAAGGCGATCATCTCTTCCTAGTCGACGGTTCCGGCTTCATCTTTCGGGCCTTTCACGCACTACCGCCGCTGACGCGCAAGACCGACGGTCTTCCGGTCGGCGCCGTCTCCGGTTTCTGCAACATGCTGTGGAAGCTCTTGAGGGATGCGCGCAACACCGATGTAGGGGTAACGCCGACCCATCTTGCCGTCATTTTCGACTATTCCGCTAAGACATTCCGCAAGGATCTCTACGACGCCTACAAGGCAAACCGTTCGGCCCCACCGGAAGAGCTCATCCCGCAATTCGGCCTCATAAGAGAGGCGACTCGTGCCTTCAATCTGCCCTGCATCGAGACCGAAGGCTTCGAGGCCGACGACATCATCGCCACCTACGCCCGCCAGGCCGAAGCATCAGGCGCCGACGTCACCATCGTTTCCTCCGACAAGGATCTGATGCAGCTCGTCACCCCCAACGTCCACATGTATGACAGCATGAAGGACAAGCAGATCGGCATTCCCGACGTCATCGAGAAATGGGGCGTGCCGCCGGAAAAGATGATCGACCTGCAAGCGATGACCGGCGATTCCGTGGACAATGTTCCCGGCATTCCGGGAATCGGCCCGAAAACAGCCGCCCAGCTCCTCGAGGAATATGGCGATCTCGACACGCTGCTCGAGCGCGCCACCGAGATCAAGCAGGTCAAGCGGCGTGAGATGATCCTTGCCAATATCGAGATGGCGAGGCTTTCGCGCGAACTCGTCCGCCTGCGCACCGATGTGCCGCTCGATCTCGATCTCGACGCGCTGGTACTGGAACCGCAAAACGGCCCGAAGCTGATCGGCTTCCTGAAGACGATGGAATTCACGTCGCTGACACGACGCGTCGCCGAAGTCTGCGATTGCGATGCGAGCACCATCGAACCGGCGGTGGTCCCGATCGAGTGGGGCAAGGCGGCCCATGGTCCTGATCTCGATGCGGCCGAGCCGGAGCCTGTTGCCGGCGGCATACCGGACGTTTCGGGCGAATCGGTGCCCGTGCCGCCTCGCGCGAAGGCAAAGGCCGGTATCGAAGGCGCTTTTTCGCCGGCCGATCTCGCCAAGGCGCGGGCCGAGGCTTTTGCGGCGCTGCCCTTCGATCATTCGAACTATGCGACGATCCGCGATCTCGCGACGCTCGACCGATGGATCGCCGATGCGCGCGACACCGGCCTCATGGCTTTCGACACGGAGACCACGTCGCTGGATGCGATGCAGGCCGAGCTTGTCGGCTTTGCGATGGCGATCGCCGACAATGTCAGCGATCCCACCGGCACAAAGATTCGCGCCGCCTATGTGCCGCTCGCCCACAAGAATGGCGTCGGCGATCTGCTCGGCGGCGGCCTGGCCGAAAACCAGATTTCCATGGGTGACGCCTTGCCGCGGCTGAAGGCATTGCTGGAGGACGAATCGGTCCTCAAGGTCGCCCAGAACCTGAAATACGACTACCTCTTGATGAAGCGCTATGGCATCGAGACGAAGAGTTTCGACGACACGATGCTGATCTCCTACGTGCTCGACGCCGGCACCGGCGCTCACGGCATGGATCCGCTCTCGGAAAAATTCCTCGGCCATACGCCGATCCCCTACAAGGATGTGGCGGGCAGCGGCAAGGCGAACGTCACCTTCGACCTGGTCGATATCGACCGCGCCACCCATTATGCCGCCGAGGACGCCGACGTGACGCTGCGCCTCTGGCTGGTGCTGAAGCCGCGGCTGACGGCGGCGGGGCTGACCAGTGTTTACGAGCGGCTGGAGCGGCCGCTGCTGCCGGTGCTGGCGCGCATGGAAGCGCGTGGCATTACGGTCGATCGGCAGATCCTGTCGCGGCTGTCCGGCGAACTGGCTCAGGGTGCGGCGCGCCTGGAAGACGAGATCTACCAGCTCGCCGGCGAGCGGTTCAATATCGGTTCGCCGAAGCAGCTGGGCGACATCCTGTTCGGCAAGATGGGCCTTGCCGGCGGCAGCAAGACGAAGACCGGACAATGGTCGACCTCCGCTTCGGTGCTCGAGGATCTCGCCGCCGCCGGTTTCGAGCTGCCGCGCAAGATCGTCGATTGGCGCCAGCTCACCAAGCTGAAATCCACCTATACCGACGCGCTTCCGGGCTATATCCATCCGGAGACCAGGCGGGTCCACACCTCCTATTCGCTGGCTTCGACGACCACGGGGCGCCTGTCCTCGTCCGAACCGAATCTGCAGAACATTCCCGTGCGCACCGCAGAAGGCCGCAAGATCCGCACCGCCTTTATCTCGACGCCCGGTCACAAGCTGATTTCCGCCGACTACAGTCAGATCGAACTGCGCGTACTTGCCCATGTGGCCGAGATCCCGCAGCTGACTAAGGCCTTCGAGGACGGCGTCGACATTCACGCCATGACCGCTTCGGAAATGTTCGGTGTGCCGGTCGAAGGCATGCCGGGTGAAGTGCGCCGCCGTGCCAAGGCGATCAATTTCGGCATCATCTACGGCATCTCCGCCTTCGGCCTCGCCAACCAGCTTTCGATCGAACGCTCGGAGGCCGGCGACTACATCAAAAAATATTTCGATCGCTTCCCCGGCATCCGCGACTATATGGAAAGCCGCAAGGCAATGGCCCGAGACAAGGGTTATGTCGAAACGATCTTCGGCCGCCGCATCAACTATCCCGAAATCCGCTCTTCCAACCCTTCGGTGCGCGCCTTCAACGAACGGGCGGCAATCAACGCGCCGATCCAGGGCTCTGCGGCCGATGTCATTCGCCGGGCGATGATCAAGATGGAGCCGGCGCTCGCCGAAGCCGGTCTTGCCGAGCGTGTGCGCATGTTGCTGCAGGTGCATGACGAGTTGATTTTCGAGGTCGAGGACGAGGATGTCGAAAAGGCGATGCCGGTCATTGTCTCGGTCATGGAAAACGCCACGATGCCGGCGCTCGAAATGCGCGTGCCGCTCAAGGTCGATGCCCGCGCCGCCACCAATTGGGACGAGGCGCATTAACCGCCTCCCCAAACTGAAAAAGATTTTTCCGCTTCTCCTAACTCGTTGAAATCACGACCATGTACCTCCCCGGGCCGTACCGGAGCGATACGGCTGGAAGGAACTTATTAACCTTCCTTTTCTATCCCGGTAGGGTCGTAATTTGTTAGGCATGAGTGAGTAGCGGACGCATGCGTTTTCCCAGAACCAATTTGACGGATGCCGCAGATTTTTCCAGCGGCATTGAAACGGAGCTTCCGGAGGAAAATCCAGGCGAGAGGCCGCCGGCGCCGATCTGGCAGAGCAACTTCTCGCTCGCGCCGAATGTTCGCTTCACCCGCACGCCCGAAACGCTGATCAGCCGCCGCCGCCCGTCGAACGAGCCCGTTCGCAGTGAACCGGAAGCGGAACAGCAGGCGATACGGATAGAACCGGTCGCGGTCGACGTGCCCTTCGATATCTATCTGCCGGAGCCCGCTGAAGCTGCCGTAGTGCAGGCTGAGATCGAGACGCTGCAGCCGCCGGCCGCCGCGGTGGAGGCTCCTACCCTGCGCGTCGCTTCCGAACTGTCTTCGATTTCCGATTTTGCCTTCTGGGAAGTCATGGCGTTCGAGGAGGGCGAACCGGTGCGCGTGCCCTCGATCATTCTTCCGAAGATCGAGACCGCGCCCGAATCGATCACCTCGCTGTTTCGCGTCATGGAATGGCGTCCGGGCGCGCTGAAGCCCGCTCAGGCCGCATCCCGACCGGTCCAGCTGCCGGCTGCAGCGCCCGCGCCGGCGGCTCTGCGCCCGCCGGCGGCGATGTCCCTGGAAAGGCCCGTGCGTACCCGCGAGGCGGCGATTGCACCTGCGCCTCAGGTCGCGCCCCAGACTGCGCCGATGCCTCAGGTCACGGCGGTGCCTCAGGCCGCCCCAATGCCTCAGGCAGCCCCAGCGCCTCAGGCCGCCTCTATGCCTCGGCCTACGCCCCCGGTCGCCGCAGTCCTGCCGTCGCCGCGCCTTGCGGCAAGGCCTGAAAAGATCGATGCATCAGGTTATGAATTCCCGCCGCGCGCTCTTTTGCAGGAGCCGCCAGAACGTCTCGGCGAGATCATGTCGCAGGAGACGCTGGAGCAGAATGCCGGTCTTCTGGAAAGCGTGCTTGAGGATTTCGGCATCAAGGGCGAGATCATTCATGTCCGCCCCGGCCCCGTCGTCACCCTTTATGAATTCGAGCCGGCGCCCGGCGTGAAGTCGTCGCGCGTCATCGGCCTGGCCGATGATATCGCCCGCTCGATGTCGGCGCTTTCGGCCCGCGTCGCCGTGGTCCCGGGCCGCAACGTCATCGGCATCGAGCTGCCGAATGTCACCCGTGAAACCGTCTATTTCCGGGAGATGATCGAGAGCCAGGATTTCGACAAGAGCGGCTATAAGCTGGCGCTCGGCCTCGGCAAGACCATCGGCGGTGAGCCTGTGATTGCCGAGCTCGCAAAGATGCCGCATCTGCTCGTCGCCGGCACCACCGGTTCGGGCAAATCGGTCGCCATCAATACGATGATCCTGTCGCTGCTCTACCGCATGACGCCGGAGCAATGCCGGCTGATCATGGTCGACCCGAAGATGCTCGAACTCTCCGTCTATGACGGTATTCCGCATCTGCTGACGCCCGTCGTCACCGATCCGAAAAAGGCTGTCATGGCGCTGAAATGGGCGGTGCGCGAGATGGAGGAGCGTTATCGCAAGATGTCGCGCCTCGGCGTGCGCAACATCGACGGCTATAACGGCCGCGTCTCCCAGGCGCGCGAAAAGGGCGAGACCATCCATATCATGGTTCAGACCGGCTTCGACAGGGGAACCGGTGCGCCGATCGAAGAAAGCCAAGAGCTAGACCTTGCGCCGATGCCTTACATCGTCGTCATCGTCGACGAGATGGCCGATCTGATGATGGTCGCCGGCAAAGAGATTGAAGGTGCGATCCAGCGTCTGGCGCAGATGGCGCGTGCCGCCGGTATTCACCTGATCATGGCGACCCAGCGTCCGTCGGTCGATGTCATCACCGGCACGATCAAGGCGAATTTCCCGACCCGCATTTCCTTCCAGGTCACCTCGAAGATCGACAGCCGCACCATCCTCGGCGAGCAGGGCGCAGAGCAACTGCTCGGACAGGGTGACATGCTGCATATGCAGGGTGGCGGCCGCATCGCCCGTGTCCATGGCCCCTTCGTCTCCGATGCCGAGGTCGAAAAAGTCGTCGCGCATCTGAAGACGCAGGGCCGTCCTGAATATCTGGATACGGTCACGGCCGACGAGGAGGAAGACGTCGAGAATGAAGAAGACGGCGCCGTCTTCGACAAGAGTGCTATGGGCGCCGAGGACGGTGACGAGCTCTACCAGCAGGCCGTCAAGGTCGTCATGCGGGACAAGAAGTGCTCAACCTCCTACATCCAGCGCCGCCTCGGCATCGGCTACAACAGAGCCGCCTCCCTGGTGGAGCGGATGGAAAAGGAAGGTCTCGTCGGCCCGGCAAACCACGTCGGCAAACGCGAGATCGTATCCGGACGCGGCGAGGGCGATTGATCGACGATGGCCGGAGTGCGCGGCGCATTCCGGTTTCATGTTTTCAACGTAGCCAATCTTATCGTTTCCTCGACGAAGGCTGACTTGCCGCCGGTATAGAAATCCCAATCGCCGTCCGCCTCCGCGGCCAGGCGGCGTTTGAGGTCGGCATAGGCCTTGGCCTTTGCGGGATGGTCTCGGAGATAGTTGCGAAACAGGATGCGCTGCCGATGCACGGGATTATCGGGCGGGCAAACATAGAGCCTGTACCCGCAAGCCTCGCGGTTACGGGTAAAGACCCAGCGGCCGTCTCCGTGAGGGTCACCGTGAAAGGTGAAGTCGGCAGCGCGTACCAATTCTATCGCTGCCGGTAAGGCGTCGTCAGATACCACGACGACATCGAGGTCGATTTTCGGCTTGGCTGCAAGTCCAGGCACAGATGTGCTGCCGATGTGGTCGATGGACTGCACGAGATCACCGAGCAGGACGGAGACCTCGGCGCTGATTGCGGCAAAGAGCAGTGGCCAGGAAGTGTCGTAATCGACGACTTTGATGGCGCGCATCCTGCCTCCCTACTGTGGTCGCTGCACTTCGGCCAGCAATTCGTCCAGAATCGCGATCATCTTCTGTTCGGCCTCTTCCAGCGAACCGCTATTGTCGAGTTCCGTCACGTCATAGTCGCCGCGCACGGTCAGCGGGCCGCGGGCAAGCCTGGCCATGATGTCCTCGTGTGTCTCGCGGCCGCGCGCTTCCAGCCGGCTGGCGAGCACTTCGGGACGGGCCGTGACATTGATGACCTTCAGCCGCGGGAAAGCGGCCTGGAAGCGGTGAAGCGCCGAGCGCGAGCCGTTGGCCACGACGATATGGCCTCTCGACAGCGCCACCGAGACTTCGGCCGGAATGCCGTATTTCAGGCCATGCGCCTCCCACCACACGGCGAAGGAGCCTGATTGCTCCATGGCGGCAAAGCCTTGAAGGGAGACGGAAAGATGATCCTCGCCGCCGGCATCGCGGTGGCGGGTGATGACGCGGCGGGCGAAATGCACATTGTCGCGGCCGGAAAAACGCCGCGCAGCGAGGTTCATCAGCGTGTCCTTGCCGGCGCCGCTCGGCCCAACGACGACGACCATGATACCGCGTTCGGCTCCAGCAGCCGCATGGGGTTCGTGCGGCGTCATGCGACACGGCGTCCCTGGCGCCAGACGGAGCGTGTTACCGGTACGCCGTGCGAGCGGTGGACACGGACGAGATCGGCGCGCAGCCCGGTCGCGATCCGGCCGCGATCATTGAGGCTGACAGTGCGGGCAGGCGTCGACGTCACCATCGCGATCGCTTTCGGAAGGGTAATGCTTTCCACCTCGTCGGCAAGGATGAAGGGTGCATGCAGCAGGCTGAGCGGCACGTAGTCGGAGGACAGAACATCGAGCACGCCCATTTCGGCGAGATCGCGGGCGGCGATGTTGCCGGAATGGGATTTGCCGCGCACGATGTTCGGCGCCCCCATCAGCACGCTCATGCCGTGCTCGTGCGATGCCCGGGCGGCATCGAAGCTGGTCGGAAACTCGGCAAGGCGCACGCCATTGTCGATCGCCTCGTCGACATGGGAGAGTGTGGCGTCGTCATGGCTTGCGACCGTGATGCCGCGCTCGGCGCAGACCTTGGCGATGGCGTTTCGATGTGGCGTCGAATTGCGCGCCGATTCCGCCTGGCGCTTGGCGACGAAACGGGCAAAGGCCTCATCGCTCAGACCACGCTTCTTTTGGTAGTAGAAGATATATTGATCCATCGTCTGGAACTGCCGCTGGCCGGGCGCGTGATCCATCAGCGAGACGAGCCGCACATGCGGATCATTTTCGAAATCGGCGAAATGTTCAAGCACATTGTCGGCCGATACCTCGCAGCGCAGGTGGATGAGGTGTTCGGCGCGCAGCCTGCCTTCCTTCTCCGCCGATTGGATGGCGTCGGCCATCTCTCGCATCTCGCCATGTTCGAACCCGCCATCCTCGTCCGCGCCCATGCGCAGGCAGTCGAAGACCGTCGTGATGCCCGATGTGACGATCTGGGCGTCATGCGCCTGGACGGCAGCCGTCTTGTGCCAGCGAATGCCCGGACGCGGCTGATAATGGCCTTCGAGATGGTCGGTATGCAGTTCGACAAGGCCGGGAATGACGTAATCCCCCTCGAAATCTTCACCGGCTACCGAATTGCTTTCAGAGATATCGGCGATCTTGCCGTCGCGGATAAGGATCGATCCTGAAAGGATGTCGTCCTCGAGAACGATGCGGGCGTTGGAAAAGACGGTCTCTTTGCTCATATTGTCAGGTCTTTCAGTTTTTGGCGCCGGCAAGGGGCAGCCAGGAACGAACTTTGAACGGGGCGCCGCGCGTCTCCTCGATGAAGACGGCTAGACCGGAGATCGAAAGCGGCCGGCCGGTGAAACCGGCAAAGCGCTCGGTCAGAATCGCTTTCATCACCTCGGCGCGTGTCTCCGGGATCTGGCCGCTTAGCGTCATGTGAAAGCCGAAATCCTCCATGACGTAAGGATAACCCCAGCGCTGCAGATTGGCGCGTTGGCTTTCGCTGAGCTTCTCCGGGTTACGCCTGATGATATCGGCTTCGGAGAGCGCCGCGCGAAACGGCTCGAATGACTTTACCACCTTCGCGGCGAAATCCTGAAGAGGTTGATGAAGAGAGCCGGGAACAAGGGCGAAGAAGCGGCCGAGCTGGCCAAGCACCAGTTCGGGAATCTCGAAAGCCGGCGTGCGCGCGGCAAACTCCTCGGCAAAGGCCATGAGATCCTTTTCGGTGACAGAAGCGGCAAGCGAAAACGGCGCCTTGATCGTCGCATGAAAGCCGTAGCGTCGCGGGTCGGCAGTCAGCTCGAACTGCTCTGCCGCACTCAGCGTCTCATGTGCGGGTGCAGGATAGGTTTTGCCGCTGAACGCATCGCGGCCGAGCCAGAGCGAAGCCGCGCCGGTCAGAGGGTCATCCTTCGGCGGCGAAAAATAGAGAGCGTAGCGCAAGGATTTTGTCCTGGGGATCGTCGAAAGGGGAGCGCAATGTGCAGTGATTTGGCGGCGAACCGCAAGCAGGCTCCCGGCTAAAAGATTTCCGTGACAGAATGATGATGACGGCCGCGCCGCCACCGGCCTTCATCGAGTGCTCAGTGCGAATTCGTGCCCATCAGCCGATGGCGCAGCGCGTTCGATGCGGCGTCGAACAGGAAGACGACGATCAGGATCAGAATGACCATATAGGCGACGTTTTCCCAGTTGGCGTTGGTGCGCATTGCCTCCCAGAGTTTGAGGCCGATGCCGCCTGCGCCGACGGCGCCGATGATGGTGGCGCCGCGCACGTTCGACTCCCACTGGTAGAGCGTCTGGCTGACGATGACGGGGACGATCTGCGGCATGATGCCGTAACGATGGACGAGCACGGTCTGGGCGCCAGTCGATTTGATGCCTTCCCGCGGCTTGTTGTCGATGTTCTCGAGCCCCTCGGAATAAAGCTTGCCGAGCGTGCCGGTCTCGGTGAGGAAGATCGCGCCGCTGCCGGCAAGCGGCCCTGGGCCGAAGGCGCGTGTCAGGAAAAGCGCCCAGATCAGCATGTCGACAGAGCGCAGGAAATCGAAGAAGCGCTTGAGAATCTGGTTCAAGAGGCGGTTCGGCGTGATGTTGCGTGCCGCCAGGAAGGCGAGCGGGAAGGCGGCAAGCGCGCCGAGCAGCGTTCCGAGAAAGGCCATGACGATCGTCTGGAAAAGCTTGGTCCAGACGTCGCCGTGCTGCCATTCGCTGTTGTTCCAGATGTCATCGAAAGCGAGCGACAGGTTGGACTGGTCGGGCTTGATGCGCGGGCCGGAGACAATGAGGCCAAGGACGTCGCCGACCGGCTTGTCGAAGAATGACGATTGCGTGTCGAAGAGGAAATTCGCCCAGCCGAGGAAACGCTTGCGAACTTTCACGCGATCGACGGAAATGCTGACGTCGCCGGCAAAGCCGAGATCAGCGAGCACGTTGTCGTCATAGACCGTCATCCAGCTCGGCACCGGGCCGACCACCTCGGGCGCGCCGCTCGAAACGTTGACCGGGACGCTGACGCCGTGTGCGGTCACGATCGTTTCGCTCTTCGAAACGGTGATGCTGCGGCTGGTGCCGCTGACGGAAACGGTGATGCTGCCATCGGGATTGTTGACCACCCAGTCCGGATGCGGATTGTCGCCGAGCGGCGAGAAGCGGGGATAACGCACCTCGATCGAGCCGTCATCCTGGATGCGGAAGTCCGGCTGCACATCATAACTCACCCATTGGCTGAGATAGATGCCGACGCGCTCCCAGTGAGCTTCGGCAAGAAGCTTGGGCAGGTCAAAGAACCAGACGGCGTAGAGGCCGTAGAGGAGGGTCGCAATGAGGATCATCAGCCCGCCGAAACGCTGGCGGAACGACCGGTGGAAATATTCCGGATAGCGCGCTTCAATCTCTTGCATGCGGTTTGCGTCGATCACCGTCATGGCGGCCTCAATGTTGCAGAAGGAAGGCGTGTTCGCCGACGAGACGGCGGCGCAGCCAGGCGGAGAACTGGTCGACGGCGATGATCGTCACGAACAACAGGAGTACGAGGGCAACGGTTTTTGCGCCGAAGCCGCGCGAGATCGAAAGCTTCAGCTCTTCGCCGATGCCGCCGCCGCCGACGGCGCCGATGATGGTCGAGGCGCGCACGTTGATCTCCAGGCGCAGCAGCGCATAGGAGGTGAAATTCGGCAGCACTTGCGGCAGGACGGCGAAGCGCACCCGCTCCCACCAGTTGGCGCCGACGGCCTTCATCCCCTCATGCGGCTTCATGTCGATGTTTTCGGCAACCTCGTAGAAGAGTTTGCCGAGCGCGCCGATCGTGTGCAGGGTGATGGCGATGATGGCGGCGACCGGCCCGATCGACAGGATCGCTGAAAACAGGCCGGCGATGACGATTTCCGGGAAGGCGCGCAGGAATTCCATCAGCCGCTTGGTGAAGACGCGCAGCGGCCACGAACTCGTCAGGTTGCGCGCCGCAAAGAAGCTCAAGGGCACCGCAAAGACGAAGGCGGTGATAGTCGAGATCAGCGCCACGTTGATCGTGACGATCATCAGCTCGAAATATTCCGGGATGTAGAAGTCTCCCCAGATATAGACGCGGCCTTTGATGAAGTTGAATTCCTCGCCGCCCTTGTCGTTGACGCTCGCTATGTCGAAGAGCGCGCGCCAGACGTCGTTCCAATCCTTGGGAATGAGCCAGCTCAGGAAGTCGAATAGGTGCGGCAGGCGTTCGAAGAAATGGCCGGCATTGCTCTCATCGGCAAAGCGGACGGAGCTCACGAAAGCCGCGATAAGGATAACCAGGCCGAGCACGGTGTAGAAGCGGCGCTTGGCGACCATCCGGTCCCAGGCGGTGCCGATCTCCTGCGTGCTCTGCATGTGCGGCTGTGTGTCGGCAATGGTCATGGACGCTCCGCGCGATAACAAACAAAGGGCGGCCGTTGTCAGCCGCCCCCGTATTCAAAAGGCGATCAGCCGCCGATGGCCGCCTTGCGAACTTCGACGACGGCCTTGTAGAAGTCGTGCTTGACGGGAGCGTAGCCCTTGTAGTCGCCGCCTTCGACAGCCGAGAAACACTTGTGATCCTTTTCCGGCAGGGCCGTGAAGAAGGCTGCGAGCTTCGTCTGCCACTCCTGGCCGAGAGCGTTGCGCACGACCAGCGGGCCGTTCGGGATCAGCGGCGAACGCCAGACTTCAACGAGCTTGTTCGGATCGACGGCGCCCTTGTCGACTTCCTTGCGGAACGTGCCGGAAGTGTAGCCATCCTTGAAGTCGCCGATGCCCGACGAGTCGTCGACGGCGACATCGACCTTGCCGTCATAGGCGGCAAGCAGGTTGTTTTCATGACCGCCGTTGAACTGGGTCGAGGCAAAGAACTTGTCGTTCGGCATGCCGGTGTCCTTCGGGATCTGCGTCAGCGGCACGAGGTAACCGGAGGTGGAGTCCGGATCGGCGTAGCCGAGCTTCTTGCCCTTGGCGTCCTTGATGGTCTTGATGCCGGAGGACTTCAGTGCGAGGCCGATCGAGTAATAACCCGTCGAACCGTCTTTCTGCTGCGTCGTCAGGATCGGCGTAACAGCCTTCGGATCCTTCAGGTAGACGGAGGCGTAACCGGAAGCGCCGAGTTCGGCGAAGTCGAGCGTGCCGCCGAGCAGGCCCTGGATAACGCCGTCATAGTCGGCGGCCGGGAAGAGAGAGACCTTCTCGAAGCCGAATTCCTGCTTCAGGTGGTCGGCGAGGCAGGCATAGTTGCGCAGGCGGTCAGTTTCATTTTCGCCGCCAAGGATGCCGATGCGGAATTCCTTGAGGTCTGCGGCATTGGCGGCGCCGGCGAGCGCAAACAGCGCCGTTGCCGCAAAGAGTGCTTTCTTCAACATGCGTTCTCTCCTATTGACCGGTGTCTCCGGCCTTCCCGTTACGAAGAAGTGTGCCCTTAACGCGGGCGTTCGATCGCGGCCGCCTCTGTCAGAGACCAGCCAACGCCAGCGGCTGGACGCCGACGGATTGATTGTTGGCGCCCTCGGGAGCGATATTGATGGAGGTCGAGGTCATCGTTTCGTCGATGCCGGCGCCGTCCTTGTCCGTGCCGTAGATTTGCTTCACTGCTTCGGCCGTCAGCTCCGAGGGCTTGCCGTCGAAGACGACGCGGCCGCCGGCCATGCCGACGATGCGCTCACAATAGTTGCGGGCGGTGTCGAGCGTATGCAGATTGGTGATGACGGTGATGCCCTCGCGCTCGTTGATGTCGCGCAGCGCATCCATGACGATCTTGGCGTTCAGCGGATCGAGCGAGGCGATCGGTTCGTCGGCGAGCACCATCTTCGGGTTCTGCATCAGCGCGCGGGCGATCGCCACGCGTTGCTGCTGGCCGCCGGAAAGCGTGCCGGCCGGCTGCAGCGCCGTCTGCTCGATGCCGAGCCGTTCGAGTGCCGCGATCGCATGCACGCGCTCCTCGCGGGTGAAGATGTTGAGGAGGCTCAGAAGCGTCGGGCGGTGATTGAGGCGGCCGAGCATGACATTGGTGAGAACGTCCAGGCGCGGCACCAGGTTGAACTGCTGGAAGATCATCGCACAGTCGCGCTGCCAGTTGCGCAATGCCTGGCCGCGAAGCCCGGAGACCTCGACGCCGGCGAAATGAATGGAGCCGGAGCTCGGCTCCTGCAGGCGGTTGATCATGCGCAGCAGCGTCGACTTGCCGGCGCCGGAGCGGCCGATGATGCCGACCATCTGACCCTGGGGAATGGTGAGGGTCACGGCATCGACGGCGAGCTTTTTTCCGAAACGACGGGTGACATCCTTCAGCTCGAACATCATGCTGGTCCCTTGCACTTCAGGCCTTGGTCAGCACCGCATTAGTCCCGCTTGATGAACCTCAAATGTCAGATTTATGTAAGAAGTGTCACAAATCTCCGCGCTGCGGAGGCGGTGTCTAGCCCTCGTGGCGGACCAGAAAATCTTCCGCGCTTAAGTTGCGGAAATCTTGCAAAGCCAGGCGCAACCGGTCGTGTTGCCAATCCCACCAGGAAAGTCTGTCCATGCGTTCGCCGATCTCTTTCGGGAAACGTTCGCGGATGAGCTTGGCCGGCACACCGCCGACGATCGTGTATGGCGCAACGTCCTTCGATACGACGGCGCCGGCACCGATGACGGCGCCGTTGCCGACTTTGACGCCGGGCAAGATGGTCGCACCATGGCCGATCCAAACGTCGTGGCCGATCGTCACCCGGTTTGCGCGCCGCCAGGCGAAGAAGTCCGTCTCCATGTCGGCGTCGGGCCAGTAGTCGGCGGCGCGATAGGTGAAATGATGCAGGGTCGCGCGCCAGGTCGGATGGTTGGTGGCGTTGATGCGCACGGCGGCGGCGATATTGACGAACTTGCCGATCGTCGCGCACCAGACGGCCCCGTCCTGCATGATGTAGGAATAGTCGCCGAAGGTGGCTTCGCTAATGCGGCAGCGTTCTGAGACCTCGGTGTAGCGCCCGAAGATAGAGTCGCTGACATCAGCCGTTTCGTGGATATAGGGCTCGGTACCCAACTGGCGGCTCATGCGGCGATCTTCCGAGGAGAGAACTGCTGGACGTCGAGGATGCGGTCGGCGACGGCCTCGCGCACTTCCTCGTCGTGGAAGATGCCGAGAAGGGCGACGCCCGCCTTCTTCTTCTCCGCGATCATGCCGACGACAACGGCGCGGTTTTTCGCATCGAGCGAGGCTGTGGGTTCATCGAGGAGCAGGATCGTATGCTCGGTGATGAAGCCGCGGGCGATGTTGACGCGCTGCTGCTCGCCACCGGAGAAGGTGGCGGGCGGCAGCTGCCACAGCGCTTCCGGCAAGTTGAGCCTGGCGAGCAGGGCGCCTGCCTTTTCCCGTGCAACGACGACATCTTCGCCGCGCGCCACGAGCGGCTCGGCCACCACGTCGATTGTCGCCACGCGCGGCACAGTGCGCAGGAATTGGCTGACATAGCCGAGCGTATTGCGGCGAACGGTGAGCACGGTGCGTGGATCGGCGGAGGCGAGATCGACGATCCGCCCGTGGTGGCGAATGAGGATCTGACCGGTGTCGACGGCATAATTGCCGTAGATCATCTTGAGCAGCGAGCTCTTGCCGATGCCCGAGGGGCCGCCGAGCACGACGCATTCACCCGCAGATACCGAGAAGGCGACATCCGAGACGACAGGCAGCCTGATGCCGTCGCGCAGGTGCATGGTGAAGCTCTTCGAGACTTCGGAGACGACGAGGGGCGTTGGCATGATTTGGGTTTCCTGGTTTCTAACTCAGACCTGCAGGATCGAGGAGACGAGCAACTGCGTGTAAGGCTCTCTGGGATCGTCGAGCACGCGGTCGGTAAGACCCTGTTCGATGACGTAGCCGTCCTTCATCACCATCATGCGGTGCGAGAGCAGGCGAGCGACGGCGAGATCGTGGGTGACGACGATGGCCGAGAGGCCGAGATCGTTGACGAGGCCGCGCACGAGATCGAGCAGGCGCGCCTGCACCGATACGTCGAGGCCGCCTGTGGGTTCATCCATGAAGACCAGGCGCGGACCGGTGACGAGATTGCGGGCGATCTGCAGCCGCTGGCGCATGCCGCCGGAAAAGGCGCGCGGCTGGTCGTCGATGCGGTCAGCGTCGATCTCGACGCGTTCGAGCCAGTCGATGGCGGTAGAGCGGATCTTGCCGTAGTGCCGGTCGCCGATCGCCATCAGCCGTTCACCGACATTGGCACCCGCCGATACGGTCATGCGCAATCCATCGGCCGGGTTCTGGTGCACGAAACCCCAGTCCGTGCGCATCAGGAATCGGCGCTCCGCCTCGTTCATGCGGTAGAGGTCGCGGTAGTTGCCATCGCGCATGTGGTATTCGACGCTGCCGGTCGTCGGCATCAACCGGGTGGAGATGCAGTTGAGCAGCGTCGTCTTGCCGGAGCCGGATTCGCCGACGATGGCCAGCACTTCGCCGGGCCAGAGCTCGAAGGAGACGTTCCGGCAGCCGATGCGTTTGCCGTAGAACTTCGAGAGGTCGTTGACCTTGAGAAGCGGTATATCGGTCATTCGGCAGCCTCCCGGGCCAGCATTTCGCCGGCATGCCCCTGGGCGCGGCGGTCTTCGCAATGGTCGGTATCGGAGCAGACGAACATGCGCCCGCCCTTGTCGTCGAGAATGACCTCGTCGAGGTAGACGTCCTCTGCGCCGCAGAGCGCGCAGGGCCTGTCGAAGCGCTGGATCTCGAAGGGATGGTCTTCGAAATCCAGACTGACGACATCGGTATAGGGCGGCACGGCATAGATGCGTTTCTCGCGGCCGGCGCCGAAAAGCTGCAGCGCTTCCGACCTGTGCATCTTCGGATTATCGAATTTCGGCGTCGGCGAGGGATCCATCACGTAGCGGCCATGCACCTTGACCGGATAGGCATAGGTCGTGGCGATGCGGCCGTTGCGGGCAATATCCTCATAGAGCTTCACGTGCATGAGTCCGTATTCCTCGAGCGCATGCATCTTGCGCGTCTCGGTCTCGCGCGGTTCGAGAAAGCGCAGCGGTTCGGGAATCGGCACCTGGTAGACGAGCACCTGGCCGGCTCCGAGTTTTTCCTCCGGGATGCGGTGGCGTGTCTGGATGATCGTCGCCTCGCTGGTATGTGTCGTCACCGCGACATTGGCGACCTTCTGGAAGAAGGCGCGGATGGAAACAGCGTTGGTCGTATCGTCGGCGCCCTGGTCGATGACCTTCAGCACGTCATCAGGGCCGATGATCGAGGCCGTTACCTGCACGCCGCCGGTGCCCCAGCCATAGGGCATCGGCATTTCTCTGCTGGCAAAGGGCACCTGGTAGCCGGGAATGGCGATCGCCTTCAGGATGGCGCGGCGGATCATCCGCTTGGTCTGTTCGTCGAGATAGGCGAAGTTGTAGCTGGCGAGATCGCTCATTCGGCGGCTTCCTTCATCTCTTCGCCGCTGCTCCGGGCGGCTTCAAGTTCGCGACGCATGCGGCGGACGAGATCGAGTTCGGCCTGGAAATCCACATAATGCGGAAGCTTCAGATGCTCGACGAAACCCGTTGCCTGAACGTTGTCGGAGTGGGAAATGACGAATTCCTCGTCCTGTGCCGGCGCGGTGATATCCTCGCCGAGCTCTTCTGCCCGCAGCGCCCGATCGACCAGCGACATTGCCATCGCCTTGCGTTCGCTCTGGCCGAAGACCAGGCCGTAGCCGCGGGTGAATTGCGGCGGTGCCTTCGCCGAGCCCTTAAACTGGTTGACCATCTGGCACTCGGTGATCTGGATCGTGCCGAGCGAGACCGCGAAACCGAGCTCAGGCACGTCGAATTCCACCTCGACTTCGCCGATGCGGATCTCCCCGGTGAAAGGATGGTTGCGGCCGTAGCCGCGCTGGGTTGAATAACCGAGCGCCAGCAGGAAGCCCTCGTCGCCGCGGGCAAGCGCCTGCAGGCGCAGGTCCCGGGTCATCGGGAATTCCATCGGCTCGCGGGTCAGGTCGCCGATCTCGTGATCCTCGGGCATGTCGCCGTCCGCCTCGATCAAGCCTTCCTCGCCGAGGATTTCGGAGACGCGCATGACGCGGCCGGTCTCGGCCGGACGCTGGGCCGGCGCCTCGACCGCTTCTTCCTCAAGCAGGGAGGGATCGAGCAGCCGGTGGGTATAGTCGAAGGTGGGGCCGAGCAGCTGGCCGCCCGGCAGATCCTTGTAGGTCGCCGAGATACGGCGTTCGATCGCCATGCCAGCCGTGTCGAGCGGTCTGGAATAACCGAAGCGCGGCAGCGTCGTGCGGTAAGCGCGCAGCAGGAAGATCGCCTCGATCATGTCGCCGCGCGATTGACGGACGGCCAGCGCTGCGAGAGTCCGGTCGAAAAGCGAGGCCTCGGCCATGACGCGGTCGACGGCGAGGGCGAGTTGTTCGACGATCTGGTCGATGCCGATCGCTGGCAGCGACCGGTCACCGCGGCGACGGTCGGCGAGCAGACGGTGGGCATTGGCAATGGCGGCCTCGCCACCCTTGACGGCAACATACATGAGCTCAGATCTCCGTTGCTGTGATCTTGGTGGTGCGCGGCAGGCAGACGAAGCGCTTGCCCGATGTCAGCACGATGTCGATGCCACGCGGAAAAAGCGCGCGGTTCTCGGCCCAGAGCCTGAGGAAGGTCTCCGGTAGGCCGACAGGCGCGATCTCCACGACGCTCTGGATCCCCGGACCCATCAGCACCAGCCTGCGTCCGCCGTCGAGTTCGGGAAGTTCGATGACAACAGTCGTCGAGCGGTCGGGATATTCCTGCGTGCCTGACGCAAACAGGCCGAAGGAGCAAAGCGCAGTGCCCGCCTCGATGAAGGCAAAGCGCGCATCCGCCTTTTCGGCGGTCAGCGGGGCGCCGGTGTGGAAGCCGAGCCAGTCCGGCACAGCGGACTTCGCTAGTCCCGAGGTAAGCCAGACTGATGTGTCATGGTCGCAAAGAGTGAGCGCGATCGTGCCGGCGGCAATACCGAGCGGCGCCGGCGGGTCGATCTCGGGCTCAACTGTCTGGATGGTGCCGGGGCGGGCCACGCCGTCCATCAGCATCTTGAAGACGCTCTGCGCATGGAAAACCGGATCGGTAAAGCCACCGGTAAAGACTTCTGTCGTCAGACCCATCAGTTGTCCCCCCGCACCATGGTGAAGAAGTCGACGCGGGTTGCCGCCGTCTCATCCACCTTACGACGTTCGGTGGTGGCGATCCTTTCCGCGATCGGCAAAAGCAGCGCCTGTTCGACGAAATCCCTGGTCGCCTCCTCCTGCCAGAGCGCGTCGAAGATCGCCGCAAGACGGGCCTTCTCCCGGTCGGTGCCGAGCGCCTGCGCATGACCGATGGAGCCGGACTCGAGCCGCACCGTTGAGCGTGTCATCGTCACCTCGCCGAGGTTAAAGGGAGCTCCGCCGCCGCCGATGCGGCCGCGCACCATCACCAGTCCGGTCTCCGGTCCGCGCACCGGATAAGCCACGGGCTTTTGCGGCAACGCGTCCCAGGCCGCCTGGAGTTCGCTCCGTTCCGCACGCGCCAGCAGATCGGCAACGCGTTTGCGCTCCAAGACCGTCTGTGACGCGGCGTCTGTCTTGTCCGCTGATATCATCGCTGCTTCCTCAAATGTCTATTGATATAGACAACCATACAAGCTATACCTAGCCTTAAATCGGTGTCGTGACAAGCGTGTGACATCGTGAGGCAAGGCAGAGGCGGAATGGCAGGACTGAAGCAGGTGCAGAGGCAGACGGGTGTGGCGCTGTGGCGTCAGATCGCCGATCGGATTCGCGAGGCGATCGGCAACGGAGCCTATGACGAAACCGGAATGGTGCCGCCGGAAACGGTGCTGGCGCTGCAATTCGGCGTTAACAGGCATACAGTGCGCAGTGCGCTGGCTGCGCTGGCGCAGGAGGGAATCGTGCGTGCGGTGCAAGGTCGCGGCACGCTGATCGAGCGCAAGGAGCGGCTGAATTTCCCCATCACCCGGCGCACGCGCTTCACCGCCGGCATTGGCGATCAGGCGCGCGAGATGCGCGGCCTTCTGCTCGATGAGGCGCAGGAGGAGGCGAGCGCCGACGTTGCCCGTTGGCTGGGCCTGAAACAGGGTGAGCAAGTGATCCGGCTGGAAACATTGCGCCATGCCGACCGGCGGCCGGTTTCAAAGGCGACGAGCTGGTTTCCCGCCGAACGTTTCGCCGGAATCGGTGAGGCCTACCGCAAGCACGAATCGATCACCAAGGCTTTCGCCGAGCTCGGCCTCGGGGACTACGTCCGGGCGACGACCGAGATAACAGCGGCCCATGCTGCGACAGCCGACCTTGCCGATCTGGAACTCACTCCCGGCGCGATCCTGCTGATTGCCAAGGCAATGAACACCGATCTCGACGGCTTACCAGTACAATATTCGATCAGCCGTTTCGCCGCCGACCGGGTGCAGTTCACGATCGAGAACTGAGGCCAGGAATTGAGATAAGGCGTGCCGACCCGTTCGGTGGCACGCCTCACAGAATTCAGTGTGCGCCGGACATATCGCCCAGCACTTCCTTGGAGGCGACGGTGGAATCCGCGTTCAGCTTGTAAACCATCGGAACGCCGGTCGCGAGGTTGAGGGCGAGCACGCCTTCTTTGGTGAGCTTGTCGAGCACCATGACCAGCGAACGCAGCGAATTGCCGTGGGCAGCGACCAGCACCTTTTCGCCGCGCAGCACGCGCGGCAGGATCTCGGTGAGGTAGTAGGGCCAGACGCGGGCGCCGGTATCGCGCAGGCTTTCACCGCCGGGCGGCGGCACGTCGTAGGAACGGCGCCAGATATGCACCTGTTCCTCGCCCCATTTGGCGCGCGCATCGTCCTTGTTGAGGCCGGAGAGATCGCCGTAGTCGCGCTCGTTCAGCGCCTGGTCGCGGATGGTCTCGAGATCAGGCTGGCCGACCTTGCCGAGGATGAGCTTCAGCGTGTGCTGCGCGCGCACCAGCGCCGAGGTATAGGCGACGTCGAATTTGATCCCGTATTCGGCAAGCGCAGCGCCGCCGGCTTTGGCTTCCTGAATGCCGAGTTCCGTCAGATCCGGGTCCTTCCAGCCGGTGAAGAGATTCTTCAGGTTCCAGTCGCTCTGGCCGTGGCGAACGAGGACGAGGGTACCGCTCATGAATATGCCTCCGTAGTATCCTTATTGGGAAGAAAGCCCGAGCACGTCGAGCATGGAATAGAGACCCGGCTTCTTGTCGCGCGCCCAGAGCGCGGCTTTGATGGCGCCGCGCGCGAAGATAGAACGGTCGGCCGCGCTGTGCGACAGGGTGACGATTTCGCCTTCTCCGGCGAAAAGCACGGAATGCTCGCCTATGACCGAGCCGCCCCGCAGCGTCGCAAAACCGATCGTGCCCGCCTCGCGGGCGCCGGTATGGCCGTCGCGAACCCTGACCGATTTCGACGCAAGATCGATATTGCGGCCCTTGGCCGCGGCTTCACCGAAGAGAAGGGCGGTGCCGGAAGGGGCATCCACCTTGTGTTTGTGGTGCATTTCCAGGATTTCGATGTCCCAATCTGCGGGATCGAGCGCCCGCGCGGCCTGCTCTGCCAGCACGCTGAGCAGATTGACGCCGAGGCTCATATTGCCCGACTTGACGATGCGGGCATGGCGGGCCGCGGCGGCGATCTTCGCGTTGTCCTCGCTCGAGCAGCCCGTCGTACCGACAACATGAACGATGCGGGCTTGAGCGGCGAGACCGGAAAACTCCACCGTGGCGGCAGGCGCGGTGAAGTCGACTACGCCTTCGGCATGCAGGAAGGCCTGGAGCGGGTCGTCGCCGATGATGACGCCGGTCGGCCCGAGTCCGGCAATCTCACCGGCATCCTTGCCGACGAATGGGGAGCCGGCGCGCTCGATCGCGGCATGCAGCGTCACGCCTTCGATCGAATGAATGAGCCGGATCAGCGTCTGCCCCATGCGTCCAGCTGCGCCGACCACCACCAGTTTCATCGCAGCATCGCTCATGTCAGTCTCGCCATGTTAGTATGAATCCGAGGCCGAGGGCCTCTGCAGGTTGTTGAGGCGAGCGTAAAGACCGTCGCTGACCTTCGCAAGCGTCTCATGATTGCCCTCCTCGACGACCCGGCCCTGCTGCATGACGACGATCTTGTCGGCGCGCACCACGGTCGAAAGTCGATGGGCAATGACAACGACGGTGCGTCCGGTCATCGCCTCGTCGAGCGCCTTCTGCACGGCGGCCTCGGATTCGGTGTCGAGGGCGGAGGTCGCTTCGTCGAGCAGCAGGATCGGCGCGTTGCGCACCAAAGCGCGGGCGATCGAAAGCCGCTGGCGTTGGCCGCCCGAAAGCGTCACGCCGTTTTCGCCGACAGGGGTATCGTAGCCCTGTGGCTGCGCTGAGATGAAGTCATGCGCATAGGCCAGCCGGGCCGCCCCTTCCACCTCGGCATCGGTCGCTTCCGGCCGGCCGTAGCGGATATTGTCGCGGATCGTGCCCTCGAACAGGTAGGGCTGCTGTGAGACATAGGCGAGCTGGTGGCGCAGCGACTTCTTGGTGACATGGGCAATATCCTGCCCGTCGATCAGGATTTCGCCTTCGCGCGGATCGTAGAAACGCGGAATGAGGCTGATGACGGTGGATTTACCAGCGCCCGACGGGCCGACGAGCGCCGTGGTCGCCCCGCCCTCGGCGACGAAGCTGACGCTGTTCAGCACGCTTTCATTGCCGTAGGCGAAGGACACATTGCGGAATTCGATTCTCGCCTGCGTCACCGTCAACGGCCGGGCATCCGGCAGGTCGCGCTGGCGCGGCTCCATGTCGAGCAATTCGTAGATCATCCGCGCATTGACGACGGCGCGTTCCATCTGCACCTGCAGGCGAGCAAGGCGGCGGGCGGGATCATAGGCAAGCAGCAGCGCCGTCACGAAGGAGAAGAAGGCGCCCGGTGCCACGTTGTAATAGATCGAGCGATAGGCGGCATAGGCGAGCACGCTGGCGACGGCAAAGCCTGCGAAGCTCTCCGTCAGCGGCGAGGTTCGCTCGGAAAGCCGGGCAATCCGGTTCGCCCGGTTTTCGGCGGCCGTGATGAGCTTGTTGACCTTGTTCTCCAGTTCCTCTTCCATCGTAAAGGCTTTGACGATGGCAATACCTTGGATCGTCTCCTGCATGGCCCCCAGCACGTGGCTGTTCAGATGCACGGCCTCACGGGTCGCCGAGCGAAGACGCTTGGAAACATAACGCAGCGCATAGAGCAGCGGCGGCGCCATGACGAACACGGCGAGGCTGAGCAGCGGGTCCTGCAGGACCATCACGCCGATCAGCGAAACGAAGGTCAGGAGGTCGCGCACCGTCGAGGTGATCGTCAGGTTGAGCACGTCACGGATGCCGCTGACGTTCTGGCTCACCTGCGCTGCGATGTGAGCCGAGCGTGCCTCGCTGAAAAAGCCCACGGAAAGCGTCATCAGATGCGCATAGAGGCGGCGCTGATAGCGGGCGACGATATTGTTGCCGACCTTGGAAAGCGCCACGGCCTGGCCATAGCTGGCAAAGCCGCGCAGCACGAAGGCGACGAAGATCGAAAGACAGATGATCCAGACGACATCGGCGCGGCGGTTGGCGAAGGCTTCGTCGATGATCGCCCGCATGATCCAGGCGGTGAATGCCGTCGAAAGCGCCACGACCACGAGGCAGGCGATCGCGAAGACATAACCCCAGAGATGGTCGCGGCCGTTTTCAGCGATGATGCGCTTCAGGATGCCGGTTACGGTATCGCTGCTGACGCTCTGCTTTCTGCTTTCCACGGCTTCCAAATATCAAGCTTCCTGTCCGAGACGGAGCGCGTCCTGAACGTGGCGCGCACTTTGGCCGGCTCTATAAAGAGTTGGGACTGGTTTGGCTAGACCGCGGCGCGGCCCGGTGGGACGTGCGGTGGCTCAGCGCCGCCACCGGCGGCCTTCGGTCGATACGCCGAAATTGGCCGGCATGCGCGCATAGGAGGAAAGCCCTGCGAGCGCCGCCAGCGGATGCGTCACCACATAAGTCGGGATGGTGCGAAGCAGCGCGCTATGCGGCGCCTTGTCCTCGAAAGCCTGGCGGAATTCCGGTTTCTTCAGCGCCGGGAGGATCTTTTGCGAGATGCCGCCGGAGAGGTAGACGCCGCCGCGCGCCATGAACACCATCGCCATGTCGCCTGCCACGCGGCCGAGATAGGTGGCAAACAGCGAAACGGTCTCAACGGCCGCCTTGTCGCTAACCGCCAGCGCGTGCGAGGTGATCTCGGCCGGATCCTTCATCGTCGGCTGGATGCCGTCGGCCACGCAGATGGCGTTGTAGAGATTGACGAGGCCGCGTCCGCAGAGGATCTGTTCGGCCGAAACACGACCTTCGATCGTCTCGACATGCGGAAAGATCTCATAATCGCGCTTGGTGCGCGGCCCGAGATCGATATGGCCGCCTTCGCCGGGAACCGGGATCCAAGTATGCTGGGCATGCACAAGCCCGCCGACGCCGAGGCCGGTACCGGGACCGAGCACAACGCGCGAGGCGACCATATCGCCGGTGGCGCTGCCGATGCGTTCGCGGTTTTCATCCGATAGGGCGGCAATCGCCAGCGCCTGCGCCTCGAAATCGTTGACGACGAGCACATCCTCGATGCCGAGGCCCTCGATCATCGTCTTCGGCCGCACCACCCAGTCGCAATTGGTCAGGGGGATCTCATCGTCGTTGATCGGGCCGGCGACAGCGAGGATCGCCGAGCGCGGCTGCACCGCCGTCTTGTCGAGCACGCCCTTCTGGATCGCTTCGTCGATCGTGGCGAAATCCGCCGTGCGCACGTTCGGAAACTGTTTCGGCTCGGCATAGGCATCGCTGAGGATGGAGAAGCGGGCATTGGTGCCGCCGATATCGCCGATCAGAATCGGGAAGGGAAGCGGAGCGGTGCTGTGGTTGGGTTTGGGCATGGCCGGTTCCGTGCTGATCAGGCTTCGAGGGTGGGTAGGAGCTTTATAGCGGTCGCGAGGTTGAGCGCCATCGGAATGTCGTAGACGATGGCGAGCCGCATCAGCGCCTTCACGTCGACATCATGCGGCATCGGCGTCAGCGGGTCGACGAAGAAAATCAGCGCGTCGACTTCGCCGGTCGAGATCAGCGCGCCGATCTGCTGGTCGCCGCCGAGCGGCCCGCTTTTCAGCCTGATGACGTCGAGATCGGGAGCAGCATCGAGCACCCGACCGCCGGTGGTACCCGTCGCGACGATCTTCCAGTGTGAAAGAAGGTCCTGATTGGCGCGGGCGAAAGCCGCCATGTCGTCCTTCTTCTGGTCATGCGCGATCAGCGCAAGGCATTTGCTGCCGGCCATGAAGTGAATCTCCGCCCCAACAATTCAATCGATTTGATCGCTTTATACCAAGTGTTTGCGATTTGAAAGACAGCGCCTCTGCCCCTTCATTGGACCGCCGGCTTGTCGTTCGGCAACGGACCGACATCCGGCAACCCCTCGTCGTCATCAGCCGGCGCGGCTGCCGGAACGGCGGCGAGCGCGCTTGCAGCGGAAGGCCCACCATAAGTGGCGGCTTGCATCGAAGCGACGGAAGCGGCATCGAGCACAGCGGCGCAGGCCTTCGGCAGGTCGGACACCATCATCTCACGCGGCGGCTTCGGCGGCTTGGCGCCGGGCTTGGGCGGTTTCGGTGGCGCCCAAGGCGCCGGTGTGAACCAATAGGCGAGCGACTTGTCGCAGCCGTCTCCGGCGGGCACCGGGGCTTGCGGCGTACATCCGGCAGCACCGAGCGGGCATTTGATGCGGATGTGGAAATGCGAGTCATGGCCGTATATCGGCCGGAGCTTACCAAGGTTGGTACGGTCGCCGGTCCAGGTGTCGCACATCTTCTTCTTGATCGCCGGATTGACGAAGATGCGCTCCACTTCGGGATAGCTCGCCGCCAGCATCAGGAGCCGCGCCCGCGATTCCGTCCATACCTTCGGGTTGACGGTGAGGAACTTGTCCTTCTGCAGCATGCTTGTGAAGGGCAGGTCCTCGCGCTCCTCAGCCGTCATGCGGCGCGCCGGCATCGGGGTGAACCAGATATCGGCATCGAGGCCGATCTGGTGCGAGGAATGGCCGTTGAGCATCGGCCCGCCGCGCGGCTGGGCGACATCGCCGACAAGGATGCCCGGCCAGCCGGCATATTTGACCGCATCCTGCGAGAACCGTTCCAGGAGCGCAATCATCGCCGGGTTGCCCCAGCGGCGATTGCGCGAAAGCCGCATCGCCTGCCATGTCGGCCCGTCGGTCGGCAGCGCCACCGCGCCGGTCATGCAGCCCTTTGCATAAAAGCCGATCGGCTGCGCCGGCCCCTGCGTCGGCAGGCTGATGCCTGCGAACAGCGCCTTGGCGCTGCCTGGGCTTGGCGTCTTCTGCTCGGCGCCGACGTCGCCGGCCGCAAGGCCGGCACCGATCGCGCCGGCAATTGCTAGTTTGCCGAATGTCCTGAAAGCTTGAGCGAAGCCGAATGCCATGCTGTTCCCTTGAGCCGCTGCTGAAGTGATTTGCGTTCGAATCTATCGTGAAAAGCGATTTTGGTGAATCGATGATTTGGCGGACGAACGCAGCACGAGCCGGTGACGGATCGCCGCGGCGCCCAAGCACTGCGTTCCTGACGGGAACTGGCGGCTCAAAATTTCGCGAGCTGGCCAAAAACCAAACTCTCTCCTGTTTTTCGCCCCTATTTCTCGTATTGTCGAATCCATCAATATTCAGGGGAATGCGTGAATGGCGACTTTGTGGTCGAAAATCGGTCTGTTTCTATCGCTTGCGGGTGCTTTGACGCCTTTGACGGCAATGGGGGAAGAGCAGCCGTTTCAGATCGGAAGCTCGGTCATCAGCGAAATGAAATACAAGCCGGGCTTTGCTCATTTCGACTACGTCAATCCAAATGCCCCAAAGGGCGGAGATCTGCGCCTTTCCGCGAGCGGCGCCTTCGACACCTTTAATCCGCTCCTTGCAAAAGGTCAGACAGCGGTAGGCCTGACGCTCGTATTCGACACGTTGATGAAGCCCGCCGATGACGAGCTGCTTGTGTCCTACGGCCTGCTCGCCGAAGGACTGTCCTTTCCCGCAGACGTTTCGAGTGCGACCTTTCGCCTGCGCAAAGAGGCGAAATGGGCGGATGGGCAGCCGGTGACGCCCGAAGATGTCATTTTCAGCCTGGATAAGACCAAGGAGCACAATCCCGCCACCGCAAACTACTATCGCCACGTGGTAAAGGCCGAAAAGACCGGCGATCGCGACGTCACCTTCACTTTCGACGAGAAGAACAACCGCGAGCTTCCGAATATTCTCGGCCAGTTGGTCGTCGTGCCGAAACATTGGTGGGAGGGGCAGGGACCGGACGGCAAGCCGCGCGACATCTCAAAGACGACGCTCGAACCAGTGATGGGTTCAGGGCCCTACAAGATCGCGTCCTTCTCGCCCGGAGCGGCGATCCGCTATGAACTGCGTGACGACTATTGGGGCAAGGATCTCAATGTGAATGTCGGCCAGAACAATTTCCGCAACGTCATCTACACCTATTTCGGTGATCGGGACGTCGAATTCGAAGCCTTTCGCGCCGGCAACAGCGACTTTTGGCAGGAGACGACGGCTGCCCGCTGGGCGACGGGATATGATTTTCCCGCCGTCAAGGAAGGTCGCCTCAAGAAGGAAGAGGTTGCAAATCCGCTGCGCTCCACCGGCATTCTGCAGGCTCTGGTACCCAATATGCGGCGTGACCTCTTTAAGGACGAGCGCGTCCGCGAGGCACTGAATTACGGTTTCGATTTCGAGGAGCTGAACCGCACGGTTGCCTTCAACAGCTACAAGCGCATCGACAGTTATTTCTGGAACACCGAGCTCGCCTCCTCCGGCCTGCCCCAGGGTCGTGAACTTGAAATACTGCAGAGCATGAAGGACAAGGTTCCGCCGGAGGTTTTCACGACACCCTATACCAATCCCGTTGGCGGTGATCCGCAGAAAAGCCGCGACAACCTCCGAAAGGCGATTGCTCTTCTGAAAGAAGCCGGCTGGGAGTTGAAGGGCAATCGCATGGTCAATACCAAGACCGGCCAGCCAATGAGTTTCGAGATATTATTGTCGAGCCCCATGTTGGAGCGCTGGGCAGTGCCTTATGCCAGCAATCTCAAGAAAATCGGCATAGATGCGCGAGTTCGGACAGTCGACGCTTCGCAAGCTGTCAACCGCGAACGCAGCTTTGACTTCGATATGATCTGGAATGTCTGGGCGGAGACAATGAATCCGGGCAACGAGCAAGCCGAGTATTGGGGATCCGGCTCTGTCAACCAGCAGGGTTCTCGCAACTACGCGGGGATCGCCAATCCAGCCGTCGATGAGCTCATCCGCATGATTATCTTCGCGCCGAACCGCAATGAACAGGTCGCTGCGATCAAGGCAATGGACCGAGTCTTGCTCGCAAACCATTACGTCATCCCCCTGTTCTACCGCGATACCGTTAATATCGCCTATTGGAACACAGTAACGCACCCTGCCGAGTTCCCGGCCTACAGCCTTGGCTTCCCCGATGCCTGGTGGTCGACCTCGGCAAAATGAGCGGGCTTGCAATGCTGGGGCTCTGGGCTCCAAATGGCACGAGCGAATCACGGAGAAGCCGGCAGGGCCGGCAAGGGAAGGCTGGCGGATTGAGCGGCATTCGACTGGACGGCAGGCAGACAATAAGAAGATTTCCGGAGGCTGAAGGCTGATGGGCGCCTATGTCATTCGCCGCCTGCTTTTGATGATACCGACGATCGTCGGCATCATGGCAATTTCCTTCATTGTCGTTCAATTTGCCCCCGGCGGCCCGGTCGAGCAGGTGATTGCCCAGCTGACCGGCCAGGCCGACAGCGCCGATCAGCGCCTGTCCGGCGGCGGCGATCTGCTCGGTGGCGGCGGCAGCGACGAAGGCTCGAAATATCGCGGCGCCCAGGGGCTCGATCCGGAGCTGATCGCCAAGCTCGAAAAACAGTTCGGCTTCGACAAGCCGCCGTTGACGCGATTTGGCGAGATGATGTGGAATTACATCCGCTTCGATTTCGGCGAGAGCTTCTTCCGCAATACCTCCGTGCTCGACCTCATCAAGGAGAAACTGCCGGTGTCGATCTCGCTCGGCATCTGGATCCTGATCTTCTCTTATGCGATTTCCATCCCGCTCGGCATTCGCAAAGCAGTCAGGGACGGGTCGACCTTCGACGTCTGGACCTCGGGCGTCATCGTCGTCGGTTATGCCGTTCCGAGCTTCCTCTTCGGCATTCTGCTCATCGTGCTTTTCGCCGGCGGCTCCTTTTACGACTGGTTCCCGCTGCGCGGCCTCGTTTCCGACAATTTCGGTGAGCTCGCCTGGTGGCAGAAGCCGCTCGACTATTTCTGGCACCTCACCCTGCCGCTGATCTCGCTTTCGCTCGCCGCCTTCGCCACCACGACGCTTCTGACCAAGAATTCCTTCATCGAGGAGATCAAGAAGCAATATGTCGTCACCGCCCGCGCCAAGGGCCTGAACGAGCGGCAGGTGCTCTACGGGCATGTTTTCCGCAATGCCATGCTGATCATCATCGCCGGTTTTCCCGGCGCCTTCATCTCCGCCTTCTTCACCGGATCACTGCTGATCGAAAATATCTTCTCGCTCGATGGCCTGGGACGCCTCGGCTACCTCTCGGTGGTCAACCGGGATTATCCGATCGTCTTCGCGACACTCTACATTTTCTCGCTGCTCGGTCTGTTCGTCAGCCTGATTTCCGACCTGATCTATACCTGGATCGATCCGCGCATCGATTTCGAGCGGAGGGATGTCTGATGGACGCGGCCGCCAATCCCGTCACCGCGACCCCCGTCAAGCCACCGCGCAAGGGGCTGCTGTCGCCGACCAATATCCGTCGATGGAAGAATTTCCGGGCGAATGGCCGCGGCTATTGGTCGCTGTGGCTTTTCCTGCTGCTGTTCGTGCTCAGCCTTTTCGCGGAATTCCTCGCCAACGACCGGCCGATCATCGCCTCCTATAAGGGCGAGATCCTGTTTCCGGTGTTGATCGACTATCCCGAGGAGAAATTCGGCGGCTTCCTCGCCGAAACCGACTACCGCTCCTCGGTGATAGCAGATGAGATCAATGCCAATGGCTGGATGATCTGGCCGCCGATCCATTATTCCTATCGCTCGGTCAACTCGAACATTCCGCATTCGGCGCCGACGCCCCCCTTCTGGCTGATGACCAAGGAGGAGCGTTGCTCCGGTTATCCGCAAGGGGTGAACGATCCCGGCTGCACGCTCGGCAATCTCAACTGGCTCGGCACCGATGACCAAGCGCGTGACGTGCTGGCGCGCGTCATCTACGGCTTCCGCATATCGGTGCTGTTCGGCCTGGCGTTGACCATCTGCTCGGCGATCATCGGCGTCACGGCAGGGGCGGTGCAGGGCTATTTCGGCGGCCTGACCGATCTCTTGCTGCAGCGCTTCATCGAAATATGGTCGTCGATGCCTGTGCTTTATATCCTGCTCATTATCGCCGCGATCCTGCCGCCCGGCTTCTTCGTGCTGCTCGGAATCATGCTGCTCTTCTCCTGGGTCAGCTTTGTCGGCGTCGTGCGCGCAGAGTTCCTGCGCGCCCGCAATTTCGAATATGTCCGCGCCGCCCGTGCGCTCGGCGTCAACAACCGCACCATCATGTGGCGCCACCTGCTGCCGAACGCCATGGTGGCGACGCTCACCTTTCTGCCCTTCATTCTCTCAGGCTCGATCACGACGCTGACCTCGCTCGATTTCCTCGGCTTCGGCATGCCGCCCGGCTCCCCTTCGCTCGGCGAGATGATCGCCCAGGGCAAGACCAACCTGCAGGCGCCTTGGCTCGGGCTGACGGCCTTCTTCACCATGTCGATCATGCTTTCTCTTTTGATCTTCATCGGCGAAGCCGTGCGCGACGCCTTCGATCCGAGGAAGACGTTTCAATGAGTGACATGACAGAACCGCTCCTCTCCGTCCGCGATCTCTCGGTTGCCTTCCACCAGGGCGGCGAAGCCTCGCTTGCCGTCGATCGCATCTCCTTCGATATTGCCAAGGGCGAGGTCGTGGCGCTCGTCGGCGAATCCGGCTCCGGCAAGTCGGTCTCGGCCAATTCGATCCTGCGGCTTTTGCCTTATCCCTCTGCAAGTCATCCCTCCGGCGAAATCCTGTTCAAGGGCCAGGACCTGTTGAAGGCATCCGAGCGGGCGTTGCGGGAGGTGCGCGGCAACGACATCACCATGATCTTCCAGGAGCCGATGACCTCGCTCAATCCGCTTCATACGATCGAGAAGCAGATTGCCGAGATCCTCGCCCTGCACCAGGGGCTCACCGGCCAGGCGGCGCGGGTGCGCGTGCTGGAACTGTTGAACCAGGTCGGCATTCGCGAGCCTGAGAAGCGGCTAAAGGCCTATCCGCACGAACTCTCCGGCGGTCAGCGCCAGCGCGTCATGATCGCCATGGCGCTCGCCAACCGGCCGGAACTGCTGATCGCCGACGAACCGACAACAGCGCTCGACGTCACGGTGCAGGCGCAGATCCTCGAGCTTCTCCGGCAATTGAAGGCGGCACACGGCATGTCGCTGCTGTTCATCACCCACGATCTCGGCATCGTCCGCAAATTCGCCGATCGCGTCTGCGTGATGACCAAGGGCAGGATCGTCGAGACCGGAACCGTCGAAGAGGTCTTCGCCAATCCGAAGCATGACTATACCCGCCATCTTCTGGCCTCGGAGCCGCGCGGCGAGCCGCCGCTTGCCGATCCGTCGAAGCCGGTGGTGATGGAAGGCTCGGATATCCGCGTCTGGTTCCCGATCAAGGCGGGGCTGATGCGCCGCGTCGTCGATCATGTGAAGGCGGTCGACGGCATCGATCTTTCGCTGCGCGCCGGCCAGACGCTCGGCGTCGTCGGCGAATCCGGTTCGGGCAAGACCACGCTCGGGCTTGCCCTCACCCGTCTGATCTCGTCGCAGGGACGGATTGCCTTTGTCGGTAAAGATATAGCCGGTTATTCTTTCAGCGAAATGCGACCATTGCGCAACCAGCTGCAGATCGTCTTCCAGGACCCCTACGGGTCGCTCAGCCCGCGCATGTCGGTCGGCGATATCATTGCCGAAGGGCTGAAGGTGCATGAGCGAGCCTTGAGCGCCGAGGAGCGCGACCAGCGTGTCTGCTGGGCGCTGGAGGAGGTAGGCCTCGATCCGCTGACCCGCTGGCGCTATCCGCATGAATTTTCAGGCGGCCAGCGCCAGCGAATCGCCATAGCTCGCGCCATGGTGCTGAAACCCCGTTTCGTCATGCTCGACGAGCCGACATCCGCGCTCGACATGAGCGTGCAGGCGCAGGTGGTCGACCTGCTGCGCGATCTGCAGAAGAAGCACGACCTCGCCTATCTCTTCATCAGCCACGACCTGAAGGTGGTGAAGGCGCTCGCCAACGACGTCATCGTCATGCGTTTCGGCAAGGTGGTGGAGCAGGGACCGTCCGCGGAAATCTTCCGCGCGCCGAAGGACGATTACACCAAGGCACTCATGGCGGCCGCCTTCAACATTGAGGCGGTGCCGACGCCCGCCGTGCAGCAGTAAAGAAGATCATGTCAGTTCGTCCTCCCGTCCTCGTCGATATCAAGTTCAACCCCGAAGGTGTCGCCCGCGTCCTGAAGACGGCCTTTGCCGACCGCGGCAGCATCAATCTGGCCGATCCCGCCAATCGCGAGCGTGATTTCAGCGAAACGGAATACGCGCTTCTCTGGAAGCCGGATGCCGATCTCTTTCGACGCGCGCCGAACCTCAAGGTGATCTTCTCGGGTGGTGCCGGCGTCGATCACATCATCGGTATGGCCGGCTTGCCTGACGTTCCGATTGTCCGTTTCGTCGACCGCAGCCTGACCACCCGCATGAGCGAATGGGTCGTCATGCAGTGCCTGATGCATCTGCGCGGCCAATATGCCCATGACGTCAAGCAGCGGCGGCGCGAATGGGCCAAATTGATTGCGCCGGAAGCGGCGGAGGTGACCATCGGCGTCATGGGGCTCGGCATTCTGGGCCTGGATGCGGTCGCCAAGCTGAAAGTGATGGGTTTCAACGTCATCGGCTGGTCGCGCACCCGCAAAACAATCGAGGGCGTCGAGACCTTCGACGCGGGCGAACTGGACCGGTTTCTTGCCAAAACCGACATTCTGGTCGGCCTGCTGCCGCTGACGCCTGAGACGACCGGCTTCTATAATAGCGGGCTATTTAAGAAGCTCCGCCGCGATGGTGCGCTCGGACAGCCGGTCTTCATCAATGCCGGCCGCGGCAAGAGCCAGATCGAGACCGACATCGTCTCGGCCATCAGGGAAGGGACCCTCGGCGGCGCTTCTCTCGACGTTTTCGAAGTGGAGCCGCTCGCCGCCGACAGCCCGTTGTGGGAATTGGAGAATGTGTTCATCACCCCGCATGACGCGGCGGTCTCCGAAGAGAATGCGCTGTTCCGCCATGTCGAGATGCAGATCGCACGTTTTGAGCGCGGCGAGCCGCTGCAGTTCGTGATCGATCGCGCCGCCGGTTATTAGCGGCATCTCGCGCCAAAGCTGCGGCGGTTTGGCTATTCCAAGATCGCGGCACGTTTGAGCCCGGAACCTTCCAGACGGCCACCCGTTTTCCTTGCGAAGTTCTTTGCGGCCAGATCGGCCGCCAAGGCAGCGGAAGGAGACGATGATGGCGCATCAGACCGAAACACGCTGGGAAAAATCCGACGGAAAGCTTCACAAGGAACAGCAAATCCCGCCGGTCAAGGCAAAGCAGGGGCGTATGGGTTACCGTATCCTGACCGTGCTGCTCGTGGCGCTGATCCTTGCCTTCGTGGTCTGGATTCCAGTCGAGATCTGGGGCCGCCGCGAGGCGAACGAGGTGGCGCCGCAGCAGCCCGGCCAACAGCTTCAGCAGCAGCAATCCGACGCAGCACCCGCGCCGACGATGCAGAATGGCAATGCGGGTCCAACCGAGACGCCGGCAACGGCGCCTGCCCCTAATAGCGCGCCTGCGGCACCGGCCCAGCCTGCGGCACCGGCCCAATAGGCCTTTGGCAGACGATCTCCCGCATCCCGCCGCCACGCTGCGGCGGGATGTTTATGTTTTGTCTGGACTTTCTCCGCCGATTTTTCGATAAGAAGGCGCACGAGCCGGTTTCGTGCGCCGGCCCGGAACTTGGCAGCACCTGACCGGAGTGGACAGGGCAGGAATCTCATGGCCAAGACCGATATCGCGAGACGCGTCTACAATCACGCCTGGAAACTCGACCCGATCATCCGCAGCCTGATCGATACCGACTTCTATAAGCTGCTGATGCTCCAGATGATCTGGAAGCTCTATCCTGATGTGAACGCCTCCTTCACCCTCATCAACCGCACCAAGCGCGTGCATCTCGCCGAAGAGATCGATGAAGGCGAACTGCGCGAACAGCTCGACCACGCCCGCACGCTGCGGCTCTCCAAGAAGGAGATGATATGGCTGGCGGGTAACAGTTTCTACGGCCGCGCGCAGATCTTCGAGCCGGAATTCCTTGCCTGGCTGTCCAACTTCCAGCTTCCCGAATACGAGCTGTCGAAGAAGGAGGGGCAATATGTGCTGGACTTCCATGGGTCCTGGAAGGAAACCACCATGTGGGAGATCCCGGCACTTGCCATCGTCAACGAGCTGCGTTCGCGCTCGGCGATGAGGGCGCTCGGTCCCTTTACCCTCGATGTGCTCTATGCGCGTGCCAAGGCAAAGATGTGGTCGAAGGTAGAACGGCTGAAGGAATTGCCGGGCCTGCGCATCTCCGATTTCGGCACTCGCCGCCGTCACAGTTTTCTCTGGCAGCGCTGGTGCGTCGAGGCGCTGAAGGAAGGTATCGGTCCGGCCTTCACCGGCACCAGCAATGTCTTGCTGGCGATGGATTCCGATCTCGAGGCGGTCGGCACCAATGCCCACGAGCTGCCGATGGTGGCAGCCGCCCTGGCGCAGACCGATGAGCAGCTGCGCAACGCCCCTTACAAGATCCTGCGCGACTGGAACAAGCTCTATGGCGGCAACCTGCTGATCGTCCTGCCGGACGCCTTCGGCACCGCAGCCTTCCTGCGCGACGCCCCCGAATGGGTCGCCGACTGGACCGGCTTCCGTCCGGACAGCGCGCCGCCGATCGAAGGCGGTGAAAAGATCATCGACTGGTGGAAGAAGATGGGCCGCGATCCGCGCCAGAAGCTGTTGATCTTTTCCGACGGCCTCGATGTCGACGCCATCATCGACACTTACCGGCATTTCGAAGGTCGCGTGCGCATGAGCTTCGGCTGGGGCACCAACCTGACGAATGATTTTGCCGGCTGTGCGCCGACGGAAATCTCAGGCCTCAATCCGATCTCGATCGTCTGCAAGGTCAGCGACGCCAACGGCCGCCCGGCGGTAAAACTCTCCGACAACCCGCAGAAGGCGACGGGCGAGCCGGCCGAAGTCGAACGCTACCTGAAATTCTTCGGCGCCGAAGATAGGGTCGATCAGACCGTCCTGGTATAGGCTCGAGGTGAAGCGCGGCCATCACGGGGTACCTCGATGTGCCCCGCCATCGCATCCTCGATCGACCAGCCGAAGCGCCAGGCGTCGAACATCGAATACCATTCCTGAAAATCGGTGATCGGCAGCACATCCGGCTTCGACATCGGATTGTCGGCCAGGCTGCGGCCACGAGCACGGTCGCGCACGCCGCGCTCCTGCATCTCAAGCAGATTCTCGAACATCATGACCCGGCCTCCCGTTCCATGGGTTTATGCAATCATGCTAATGAAGCATTGTCGAGTCCGGATGTGAGCATTCCGGTTTTTCACAGGATTAGCCCCAATTGGCTATTTCGAGGCGATTACAACCCGACCTCGGATCGATCCGGCGAAACGGATGGGGTGACGGGGAGGCTCGGCTTCCTGGCTGGGGTCCGCCACCAAGCCTCCCGGCTGACCGAATCTCTGAAAGCGGCAGCACTGATAGAGTGCCGCTTTCTGCTCGGGCTGATCCAACTGTGATGAAGGCGAGAGTTAACCGGGGATTAATATCCACCGGCACTGTCTCAATCCGACGCAATCCCGGCCGTGCCGACGGTTTCAGGCAGCCAGTCTGCGAAACCGCGTCCTGATCCGGTCGAGATAATAATGTCCGGGAGACGGCGCCGCCGTCATCGCATGGGCTTCCGAAGAGGGCACGCCCTCGAACAGACGCTCCTCGCCATTCTTGAAACAGATCCTGAGCCGCCCGTCTTCCTGGCTGAAATAGACGGATTTGATGATCTTCGACTTCACCGAAAGTTCTTCCACCTGTTTTACCTCTGTTTTGGGTTTGCCAGAAGCCTAAACCCAAACGTGCAAAGACGCGGTGAAGCAGCGTGGTAAAAATTCAGGAATCTTTGCGGTGTGCTGTCAACCTCCGACATATTCCGGGTTCGCCAGCACGTTGATGACCGTCCCGCATTTGACAGCCTTATATTTTGATGACGATATCTTCGACTCAGCAACGACGGCGGATGGCAGGGGTGATAATGCTACGTGAAACGATTTCCTTCATAAGATATAATTTATTTCTCGTTTGTTTATTTGTCACAATGAGCTGTGCAATAATATTATTTTCAGAGTACAACGAAAGTAGTGGTGTTGGTTCTACTCAGTTCTTTATTGCGTTATATACAGGATTTTGTGTCCAAAATGCGATATTGAGCGGAACCGGGCGAGTGCAACTCAACCGGGGCATGGCCGGGTTTGGCAGCTACATCTGGAAAAATATTCTTATCCTGCTAGTCGTAATAGGTATCGGAATCGGCGTTCCTCTTGCATTCGGCGCTGTTTCTTTCTCGAGGGGTGCATTGGTACTGCTATGCGGCGGGCTGTTCGCAATTTTCTATCCGTTGCTCCTCGCTCTTGTCGGAACTTGGCCGACTGCTGGAATAGCGGGCTCAACTAGCGGGCTTGCAGAGGCCTTTGCCGGGGGGCGGCGTAATTTCCTTCCAACCTTTTTGCGCCTGTTTGCGGGGATGATTCTTCCTCCCATTGTTTCGTTTCTATTGATAGCCATAGCGGCGTCGATGTCATACGAAGCGGATGCTGTCTTTCAGGGTGGTAAAATAAGCCTCATTACATTGGCGCTCCTTATTGTTTCGCAAAGCATGCAGACATTTGGAATCTGCTATGCCTCCACGGTTCTGGCTCACAAATTTCAGATGTCCGAAGGAGGACCTCAAGGGGGGACAGTCCCAGCGACAAATGTCTCGGAGATATTCGAATAGAGTCTGGCTATCGTCACGCTGATCCCATCGTCGGCAGCATCGGCGACCGTACAGCTAAATAGGTTCGGCTGCTCAAGTGCCTGCCAACTTCCGGTCTGGTGTCGATCAGACCGTGGTTGGGAGGGAATGGGTCTCTTCCGACGCCCAGCTACGGGTCGTTCATCGCGGTGGATGTCGGCGGGCACGCAGTTTCGGCTGCTACCGCATGCAATTGGAGTCTCGCGAGACTTGACGGCCTGCTAAAGAGAAAGCAGCAACGGTTATTAGCGAAAAATGGCGGACAGAGAGGGATTCGAACCCTCGGTACGCTTTCACGTACACACGCGTTCCAGGCGTGCGCCTTAAACCACTCGGCCACCTGTCCTTTGGCGTTCGCGCCCGGATAGGAGCAAATCGTCGGAACGGCGCGATATATACCGATGAATTTTTGCCGATCAACCCAAATCTAACAGTTTTTTGACTTCTTCCGATAAAACTCCGCTCGGCCCATCCCATTGTGCTTCACCTCAGCGATGACTATGTAATTCTCAAGGTGGAGAATGGCGCGGGCTCGCCGGAATTGTCCGGCATATCGAAGCGTCGGAGGGATTGATGCGTTTCCTGTTGCGTCTGGCGAGTCTTGTCGCACTTGCGGCAGCCGTTATTGCCGGGACCATCGATTCGATCCAATCGGTTGCCGCCTCCGCCGTGATCATGACGCCGATGTCGGATGCCTGGCAGGATGTGAGCCCGGACACACTGACGTCGCTGCAATCCGCGCTTTCCTACTATATCCACCCGCGCTTCTATGCCTTCATCTTTCAGTGGCTGATGCTCCAGCCGGCCTTTGCGGTTTTTCTTGTGATCGCGCTGCTTCTTTGGATGGTCGGCTACAAGAAGCCGCCGGTGGCCGGCCGTTTCACGGCATAGGCAAGCTGGTCTTGCCGCTGCGGCTCGGCCGAAGATTCGGTCGCCGCCGGTCTTTCGGTGATCCCAACATGGCTGTCGGATTGCCGGGAAATTTTGCATCCCGGCAGCGGAAATGTCCAAAAATCAGCCCGGGAGAACTGATTTTCAGCAATCGCTGCAAATCTTTACCGCCTGAAAAATTTCTGGTGAATTTTTCTGTGAGCCATGCAAGGATGCGCGCAGCCAGGCCTCCGGGGGGAGGTCGGTGGTTCCGCAGACATGCCCAAAAGGGCTTGCGGGAGGACCCCTAATGAATAGCAACAACAGGGCTGCACAATGAAAAAATCCCTTCTCACTCTCCTTGCCGTGGCTGCCATGTCGACGACGGCGCTTGCCGCCGATGTTAAGCCGGCGCTGGTTTACGGCACCGGCGGGAAGTTCGATAAGTCTTTCAACGAAGCGGCCTATAACGGCGCCGAGAAGTTCAAGGCCGAGACCGGCATCGCCTATCGCGATTTCGAGCCGACCGGCGACACCCAGGGCGAACAGGCCATCCGCAACTTCGCAAGCCGCGGTTTCAACCCGGTGGTCGCCGTCTCCTTCGCCTGGACCTCGGCTATCGAGAAGGTCGCAGCCGAATTCCCGGATACCAAATTCATCATCGTCGACTCCGTCGTCGACAAGCCGAACGTCCGCTCGGTCGTCTACAAGGAAGAAGAAGGCTCCTACCTGGTCGGCATTCTCGCCGGCATGGCCTCCAAAACCGGCAAGGTCGGCTTCGTCGGCGGCATGGACATTCCGCTGATCCGCAAATTCGAATGCGGTTATGAGCAGGGCGCGCGCGCTGCCAAGGCCGATATCCAGGTCTTCCAGAACATGACCGGCACCACCGGTGCCGCTTGGAACGATCCGGTTCGTGGCGGCGAGCTCACCAAGAACCAGATCGATCAGGGCGCCGATGTCATTTACGCGGCTGCCGGCGCCACCGGCCTTGGTGTTCTGCAGACCGCCGCCGACAACAAGAAGCTGTCGATCGGCGTCGATTCCAACCAGAACCATCTGCATCCGGGCTCGGTCCTGACCTCGATGGTCAAGCGCGTCGACCTCGCCGTCTACAACGCCTACACCGACACCAAGAACGACAAGTTCACCGCTGGCGTTCAGGCCCTCGGCGTCAAGGAAGATGGTGTTGGCGCCGCGATCGACGACAACAACAAGTCGCTGATCACGCCGGAAATGCAGGCCGCCGTCGACAAGGCCAAGGCCGATATCATCGCCGGAACCGTCAAGGTTCACGATTACACATCGGACAACGCTTGCCCGAAGTGATCAGCGCCCTGATGTAATATCGAGATCGGGCGTATGGCGGAGGGGATTTTCGCCATACGCCCTTTTCTTATTTGGAGCCTGCAGTGACAGATAAGCCCGCTATCGAGCTTGTCGGCATCGATAAGAAATTCGGTGCCGTCCATGCCAACAAGGACATCAATCTCACCGTTGCCAAGGGAACGATCCACGGCATCATCGGTGAAAACGGCGCCGGCAAATCGACGTTGATGTCGATCATCTATGGTTTCTACCACGCCGACAGCGGCGAGATCCGCGTCAACGGCAATCCGGTCACCATCCGTGACAGCCAGGCGGCGATCGCCGCCGGCATCGGCATGGTGCACCAGCATTTCATGCTGGTCGATAATTTCACGGTGCTCGAGAACGTCATGCTCGGCGCCGAAGGCGGATCGCTGCTGGCGAGAGGCGTCGCATCGGCCCGCGCCGAGCTCAAGCGGCTGGAAACCGAATACGGCCTCGAGGTCGATCCGGACGCACTGATCGAAGAGCTCCCGGTCGGCCTGCAGCAGCGCGTCGAAATCCTGAAAGCCATGTATCGCGGCGCCGAGATCCTGATCCTCGACGAACCTACAGGGGTGCTGACGCCGGCTGAAGCCGACCACCTCTTCCGCATCCTCAAGGTGCTGCGCGACCAAGGCAAGACGATCATCCTCATCACCCATAAGCTGCGCGAGATTATGGCGATCACCGATACGGTCTCCGTCATGCGCCGCGGCGAGATGGTCGCCACCCGCAAGACTGCGGAAACGACGGTGGAGGAGCTTGCCGAATTGATGGTCGGCCGTCGCGTGCTGCTGCGCGTGCAGAAGGGCGAAGCCAATCCAGGCGCCGCCGTGCTCTCTGTCCGCAACCTTACGGTCAAGGACAATCGCGGCGTCACCATGGTCGATAATGTCTCCTTCGAGGTGCGTGCCGGCGAGATCGTCGGCATCGCCGGTGTCGCCGGCAACGGTCAGTCCGAATTGCTGGAGGCGATCGCCGGTATCCGGAAGCCCGTCTCCGGCGAAATCCTTCTCGACGGCCAGACGATCGACAAGGCCGATCCCGCCCGCCTGCGCGACCTCGGGCTTGCCCATATTCCCGAGGACCGGCACCATATGGGACTGGTGCTGAAATTCGAGGAATATGAAAACTCCGTCCTCGGCTATCACCGCCGTCCGGGCTACAGCAAAGGGCCGCTGCTCGATCTCGACGCGATCCGCCAGGACGCGATGGAGAAGATCGAAAAATACGACATCCGCCCGCCGAATCCGCGGCTGAAGACGGCCAATTTCTCCGGCGGCAACCAGCAGAAGATCGTCGTCGCGCGCGAAATCGAACGCGATCCGAAGATGCTGATCATCGGCCAGCCGACGCGCGGCGTCGATATCGGCGCCATCGAATTCATTCACCGCCGGATCATCGAGATGCGCGACGCGGGCAAGGCGATCCTGCTCGTCTCCGTCGAGCTCGATGAGATCCGCGCCCTTTCCGACCGTATCCTTGTCATGTTCGCCGGCCATGTCGTCGGTGAGAAGACGCCCGATGCCGGTGAACAGACCCTCGGCCTGATGATGGCCGGCATTGCCGCGTGAGGCCTTTATGAGCACTGCTTCCGTTCCGCTTCCGAGATGGATCAATTACGGTCTGATCCCGCTTTTAAACCTCGTCGTTGCCTTCTTGATCTCGGGTTTCGTCGTCTGGCTGATCGGCGAAAGCCCGCTTGCCGCTCTTTCGCTGCTGATCGAGGGTGCCTTCGGCAGCGGCGAAGGCATAGGCTTCACACTCTACTATGCAACGAGTTTCATCTTCACTGGCCTTTCCGTAGCAGTTGCCATCCACGCCGGTCTCTTTAACATCGGCTCTGAAGGTCAGGCCTATATTGGCGGTCTCGGCTGTGCGCTGGTAGCGCTTGCGCTCGACAATTACGTGCCCTGGTATGTGACGATGCCGATCGCCATTGTCGGCGCCGGGATATTCGGTGCGGCCTGGGCCTTCATTCCCGCTTTCCTGCAGGCCAAACGCGGCAGCCATATCGTTATCACGACGATCATGTTCAATTACATCGCAGCCGCTCTCATGGTCTATCTGCTGGTGCACGTGCTGATCGTGCCGGGCAAGATGGCGCCGGAAACCCGTACCTTCCTCGAGGGTGGGCAGCTTCCGAAGCTTGGCTGGATCATGAGCATCTTCGGAGCCAAATTGGGTGCAGCGCCCTTCAACGTCTCCTTCATCATCGCCCTCCTTGCCGCCTGGTTTGTCTGGATCCTCATCTGGCGCACTAAGCTCGGCTTTGAGATGCGTACACTCGGCGTGAGCTCGACGGCCGCTGCCTATGCCGGCATACCCTATGCACGCATCGTCATCATCGCCATGCTGATTTCAGGCGCGCTGGCCGGCATGATGGCGCTCAATCCCGTCATGGGCTCTTCCGCCCGTCTGCAGGTTGAATTCGTCGGTGGCGCCGGCTTCGTCGGCATTGCAGTGTCGCTGATGGGCCGCAACCATCCGCTCGGCATCATCTTTTCCGCAATCCTTTTCGGCACCCTTTACCAGGGCGGCGACTGGATCTCTTTCGAGATGCCGAATATCACCCGCGAAATGATCCTGGTCATTCAGGGACTGGTGATCCTCTTCGCCGGCGCGCTGGAATACATGTTCCGGCCAGCAATGGTGCACATTTACCAGCAATTCAAACGGGCCTGAGGAGCGGACGATGGATTACTACGACATCTTCATCAACGTCCTGAGCTCGACGGTCAGGCTGTCTATTCCGCTGATCTTTACCGCGCTCGCAGGACTGTTTTCGGAGCGCGCCGGCATCTTCGATATCGGCCTGGAAGGCAAGATGCTGGGCTCGGCCTTCGCCGCCGCCTGTGTGGCCTACCTTACCGGTTCGGCCTGGGCGGGCCTCGGCGCCGGCGTCATCTGCTCTGTGGCACTCAGCCTGGTGCATGGCTTTGCCTCGATCACCAATCGCGGCAACCAGATCGTCTCGGGCGTGGCGATCAACTTCTTCATCGCCGGCATTACCATCGTGCTCGGCCAAGCCTGGTTCGGCCAGGGCGGCCGCACGCCGCAGCTGGCGCCTGAGGCCCGCTTCGCGCCGATCATCCTGCCGGGCGCCAATGCCGTCCACGACATACCGATCATCGGTCCGCTCTATGCAAGCGTGATATCGGGCAACAATATCCTCACCTATCTTGCCTTCCTCGCCGTGCCTTTCTCCTGGTGGGTCCTTTACCGCACGCGTTTCGGACTCAGGCTGCGTGCCGTCGGCGAAAATCCGGGCGCAGTCGATACGGCAGGCATTTCGGTTGCCTGGCTGCGCTACCGCGCCGTCATGTGCGCCGGCATCCTCTGCGGCTTTTCCGGCACCTATCTTGCGATCGCCCAGTCCGCCGCCTTCATCAAGGACATGTCGGCCGGCAAGGGGTATATCGCGCTGGCGGCGCTGGTCTTCGCCAAGTGGAAGCCGGTGCCGGTGATGTTCGCCTGCCTGCTCTTCGGCTTCCTCGATGCTTTGGCGAACTTCATGCAGGGCAAGCAGGTACCATTGGTCGGTGAAGTGCCGGTCCAGGTTTTCCAGGCGCTGCCCTATATCCTCACCTGTATCCTGCTTGCCGGCTTTATCGGCGTCGCAATCCCGCCGAAGGCCGGCGGCGTGCCCTATACGAAGGAGCGTTGATCATGTCCCACGACCTGTTCGAGGCCGCTCGCGGCGCCATGGCCTTTGCTCATGCGCCCTATTCGAAATTCCCGGTCGGTGCGGCGATCCGCGCCGAGGACGGCAAGGTCTATACCGGCGCAAACATCGAAAACCTCTCCTTCCCGCAAGGATGGTGCGCCGAGCCGACCGCGATCAGCGCCATGATCATGGGTGGCGCCAGGAAGATCGTCGAAATGGCCGTGATCGCCGAGAAGCTGCCACTCTGCCCGCCCTGCGGCGGCTGCCGCCAGAAGATCTCCGAATTCGCCGCCAAGGACACGAAGATCTATCTCTGCGATGAGGCGGGCGTGAAGAAGACCATGACAATGGAAGAGCTTCTTCCCTTCAGCTTCGAGACGGAACTCGGATGAGGACGACGGTCGACCTGCTCGCCGCATTGCTCGGCGCGATCAAGCCGCGCCACGGTATCGTGCTCGGCTCCGGTCTCGGCTCCCTCGTTGGCCAGTTGGAAGGCGCCGTCCGTATTCCCTATCGCGATCTGCCGGGCTTTCCCGTCAGCGCCGTCTCCGGCCACGCCGGCGAAGTCGTCGCCGGCCGCCTCGGTGGAAAGCCGGTCATCATGCTTTCCGGCCGCGTGCATTATTATGAGAAGGGCGATGCCAACGCCATGCGCCTGCCGATCGAGGTCTTGAAGGCGCTCGGCGTCGAGGCGCTGATCCTGACCAATTCAGCCGGATCACTGCGCGACGATATGCCGCCCGGTTCGGTGATGCAGATTACCGATCACATCAACTATTCCGGCATGAACCCGCTGATCGGCGAGGAAAGCGACCATCGCTTCGTCGGCATGACCAATGCCTATGACGCCGGCCTCGCCGCGGCGATGCGGAAGGCGGCGGCAAAACTCAAGATCGAGCTGGGGCAGGGCGTCTATATGTGGTTTTCCGGTCCGAGCTTCGAAACGCCGGCCGAAATCCGCATGGCGCGCATCCTCGGCGCCGATGCCGTCGGCATGTCGACGGTGCCGGAGGTGATCATCGCAAGAATGCTGGGTCTGAGGGTTGCGGCCGCTTCCGTTATCACCAACTATGGAGCGGGCATGACCGGCAATGAGCTCAGCCATGAAGAAACCAAGGACATGGCGCCCGTCGGCGGCGCCCGTCTCGCCGCCATATTGAAAGAGATGATTGCGGGAGAAAGCGAAAATGAATAGCCATTCAATCCGGGAAACGGCGGCGGTCGCCCTTTCCCTTCTCGACCTCACCAATCTGAAGGACGATTGCACCGAGGCGCAGATCGATACGCTCTGCGCCCGCGCGCAGACGCCCTACGGTAACAGCGCCGCGATCTGCATCTGGCCGCGTTTCGTCGCCCATGCCCGCAACATCCTCGGCGCCGGCCATGCCGTGCGGATCGCAACGGTCGTCAATTTCCCAGCAGGCGATATGGAAGTGGCCGATGTTGCCGCCGAAACCCGTGAGGCGATTGCCGATGGCGCCGATGAGATCGATTTGGTCATCCCCTACCGCAAGCTCATATCAGGCAATGAGAAGGCGGTGACAGACATGGTCAAGGCGGTGCGCGCCGAATGCGCCGGCCCCGTCCTGCTGAAGGTGATCATCGAGACCGGCGAGTTAAAGGATGCTGCCTTGATCCGCCGCGCCTCCGAACTCGCTATTGAAGCCGGCGCTGATTTCATCAAGACCTCGACCGGCAAGGTCGCCGTCAACGCGACGCTCGAAGCCGCCGACATCATGATCCGGGCCATTCGTGAGAGCGGACGCAAGGTCGGCTTCAAGCCGGCTGGCGGCATCGGCTCGGTGGCGGATGCGGCGCTCTATCTCAGCCTTGCTGAAACGATCATGGCGCCGGACTGGGCCATGCCCTCGACCTTCCGCTTCGGCGCTTCCGGCCTGCTCGACGACATACTGGCCGTTCTGAGCGGAGCGCAGCCGGCACCGGCTGCGGCGTCGAGCTATTGAGATGATTCCGCAGGAAATCATCCGGCGCAAACGCGATGGCGAGGAACTCGACGCCGCCGATATCAGCTCCTTCATCGCGGCACTTGCCGCCGGGCAGCTGTCCGAAAGCCAGATCGGCGCCTTCGCCATGGCCGTCTGGTTCAAAGGCATGTCACGCGAGGAAATCGTAGCCTTGACGCTGGCGATGGCCAATTCCGGCGACAGGCTGCAATGGGCGGGCATCGACCGTCCGATCGCCGACAAACATTCGACCGGTGGCGTCGGCGATAATGTCTCGCTGATGCTGGCGCCGATCGCCGCTGCCTGCGGCCTCGCCGTCCCGATGATTTCAGGGCGCGGCCTCGGCCATACCGGCGGCACGCTGGATAAGCTCGAATCCATTCCCGGCTATGCGATCACCCCTGATGCGGAGCTCTTCGGCAAGGTGGTGAAGGAGGCGGGATGCGCCATCATAGGCCAGACCGGAACCTTGGCGCCCGCCGACGGCAGGCTTTATGCCGTGCGCGATGTGACCGCCACCGTCGACTCCATTCCGCTCATCACTGCCTCCATCCTGTCGAAGAAGCTCGCGGCCGGACTTGAGACGCTGGTGCTCGACGTCAAGCTCGGCAACGGCGCCTTCATGGCTGACCGCCATCAGGCGGAGATGCTGGCGCGTTCCCTGGTCGAGGTGGCCAATGGCGCGGGCGTGAAGACCTCCGCCCTGATCACCGACATGAACGAGCCGCTCGCCGATTGCGCCGGCAATGGGGTCGAGATGCGCAACTGTTTGGAGTTCCTGGCGGGCAGGAAGAGCGGCACGCGGCTCGAGACCGTGGTTTTTGCCTTCGCCGCCGAGATGCTGGTGAAATCGGGCATTGCCGCCTCCTCTGAAGAAGCCAATGGCATGGCGCGCCGAGCGCTGTCATCGGGCGAGGCGGCCGAAAGCTTCGGGCGTATGGTATCCATGCTCGGCGGACCGGCCGATCTCGTCGAGAATTCGGATAGATACCTGGCGAGGGCGCCGGTCGAAAAAGAAGTCCCGGCCGCCCGATCCGGCTGGCTTGCCGCCTGCGACGCGCGCGGTATCGGCATCAGCGTCATCGATCTCGGCGGCGGCCGCCGGCATCCGGCAGATCGGATCGATCACCGTGTCGGCTTCTCCGGCCTCCTGCCGCTTGGCACCCGAGTCAATGCGGGCGATCCGATCGCTGTCGTTCACGCTGCCGACGAAGCCGCGGCGGGAAAAGCTGCTGCGGCCCTTGCCGTGCATTATCGGATTGCTGACGACAGGCCGGAACTGGCCCCCGTCATCGCAGGCCGGGTCTGATGCGGTTTACTGCTTGAGGCTGAGCGAGCCGTCGGCGACGGAATAGGAGGCGAGTTTCTGCAGAAAGCTCATGCCGACCAGGGTGGTCGTGAGCGCGTCGTCCCTGAGCACGAAGGCCTCGACATTCCGGACGCGGATGCCGCCGATTTCGACCCGATCGAGGGTCAAATGCGCGGCCTTCGTCTGGCCGTTTGCCGTGTTGACACCATAGCGGAAGTCGAGCTGGTTTGCGGCATAGCCGAGCCGGCGGGCGAGTGTCTCGTTGAGGGCGACGTAGGTCGCGCCGGTATCGATCAGCCCTAACACAGGCTTGCCGTTGATCTTGAAGCTGCCGGTATAGTGGCCCTGCGCATCCGCCTGCAGGCGGATCGTACTATTGCCGGAAGCGGGCGCCGGTGCCGCGGACTGGCGGGCGTCGGCAGATACGTAATTGGCGGAGAGAACGTCGGCAGGTTGCTGGCTGACGCTTCCAACGAGAGAAGGTACCTGTGTGGCCAGCACCGCGGCGATGCTGGCGAATATGACGGTACGCACGAGCATGAAACAGAAATCCTTCCTGTATAAACCCCGCTTCATGCAGGGCCTCATGCTTCCAGCTTGCTAAGCCTCAAATCCTGATAAGTTGCTAATATCGATAACAAAAAGGCCCGGAGCGAACCGTCCGGGCCATAAAGCCTTTCGATTTGGTAAAGGAAGGCTGAAATTATTTGGTGCCGTACATGCGGTCGCCGGCATCGCCAAGGCCCGGCATGATGTAACCCTTCTCGTTGAGGTGGCTGTCGATCGCCGCGGTGAAGACCGGAACATCCGGATGCGCAGCGCGGAAGTTGCGGATGCCTTCCGGGGCGGCGAGAAGGCAGAGGAAGCGGATATTGTGGGCGCCGCGTTCCTTGAGCTTGTCGATCGCCGCAATCGAGGAATTGCCGGTCGCCAGCATAGGATCGACGACGATGATCAGGCGCTCGGCCACGTCCTCTGGCGCCTTGAAGTAATATTCGACCGGCTGCAGCGTCTCGTGATCGCGATAGACGCCGATATGCGAGACGCGGGCGGATGGCACGAGATCGAGCATGCCTTCGAGCAGCCCGTTGCCGGCGCGCAGGATCGAGGCGAAGACCAGCTTCTTGCCCTCGAGGATCGGCGAGTCCATCGTTTGCAGCGGCGTCTCGATCGTCGCCATCGTCAATTCGAGATCGCGGGTGACCTCGTAACAGAGCAGCGTGGAGATTTCGCGCAGCAGGCGCCGGAAACTTCCCGTCGATGTCTCCTTGCGCCGCATGATGGTGAGCTTGTGCTGCACAAGCGGGTGATCGATGACCGTGACGCCGTCCATGGGGAAGCCTTTCATTCTTTCTATCGAATGTTTCTTTCACGGAAATCGGCTCGACCGCAAGAGTGGAGCCGAATTTGCGTCGGTCTTCCCCAGCCTCTCGCCTTAAAGGCGGGCAAGCAGCGCCTTGCGCGTCTCATCGTCGACGAAGGCAGCCTCGATTGCAGTGCGCGTCATGGCGTTGATTTCTGCATCGGCGAATCCGAAAACATCGGCGGCAAGCTCGTATTCCCGCTTCAGCGATGTATGGAAAAACGGCGGGTCGTCGGAGCTGATCGTCACCCGCACACCCGCTTCCTTCAAGCGCCGCAGCGGATGCGAGGTGAAGTCGGGAAAGACCCTGAGTGCGATGTTGGAGCCCGGGCAGACTTCAAGCACGGTACCGAGATCGGCAAGCCGCTTCACCAGATCGGTATCCTCGATGGCGCGCACCCCATGGCCGATGCGCGCGGGCCGCACGGCATCGAGCGCGTCGGCAACGCTGAAGGCGCCGCAGACTTCGCCGGCATGGATGGTCAATCCCAGGCCGGCATCGCGGGCGATGTCGAAAGCTCTGATATAATCGGCCACACGGCCCATGCGCTCCTCGCCGGCGAGATTGAAGCCTGTAATCAGAGGGTTGCCTGCCTTTGCCGCATATTCGGCCGCTCCGATCACGCTCTCGGGGCCGAAATGCCGTTCCCCGGTGACGATCAGCCGGGCCTCGATGCCGCTTTTGGCCTTGGCCCGCCGGATGCCTTCACAGACGCCTGATATATAGGCATCTGCGCCGAGCCCGATGCGCTTGCCATGGTCCGGCGACACGATGAGCTCGCTGTAGATGGTATTGATGCCGGCAAGTTCGTCGAGATAGGTTTCGGTCAGAAGCGCATAATCATCCTCCGTCCTGTAGACCTCCGACACCTTGTCGTAACATTCCAGAAAACTGGCGAAATCGTGCCAGACATAGGCGCCGTCGCGGAGCTCGTTGCTGATGTCGACGCCGTATTTCCGCGCCTGCGCCTCTGTCAACACAGGCGGAGCCGCGCCTTCTAGATGGCAGTGCAGCTCGACCTTCTTCAAATGCAATGTCACAGAAAACTCCTTCCATGCGCTCCGCTCGGGATGCCGAGATGGCGCGCAATGCTTTCGCCGATATCGGCATAGGTGCGGCGAACGCCGATGGAACGCGACCGCATGCCGGGGCCGTAGGCGATGACCGGAACGCGTTCGCGCGTATGGTCCGTGCCGCGCCAAGTGGGGTCGCAGCCATGGTCGGCGGTCAGCACGACGAGATCGCCGGGTTTCAGCTTTTTGTGGACCTCAGGCAGACGCGCATCGAAGGCTTCGAGTGCTGCCGCATAACCGGGCACGTCGCGGCGATGGCCGTAGATCATGTCGAAATCGACGAAATTGGTGAAGACGAGATCGCCCTCCTCGGCCTCGTCGATTGCCGAGAGCGACGCATCCATCAGCGCCTCGTTGCCGGTGGCCTTAATGACCCTGGAAATGCCTTGATGGGCGAAGATGTCGCCGATCTTTCCCACGGCATGTACGTGCCTGTTGTGCTCGACCAGCCGGTCGAGCAGCGTCGGCTCCGGCGGCAGAACGGAAAAGTCGCGCCGGTTTCCGGTGCGCTGGAAGGTGGAGGCGGATTGGCCGATGAAGGGCCGGGCGATGACGCGGCCGATATTGTAGGAATCGAGAAGGGCGCGAGCCGTGCGGCAGAAGGCAAGCAGCCGGTCCAGGCCGAAATGCGCTTCGTGCGCCGCTACCTGAAAGACCGAATCCGAGGACGTATAGCAGATCGGCTTGCCGGTGCGGATATGTTCTTCGCCGAGCCTGGCGATGATTTCGGTTCCCGAGGCGTGGCAATTGCCGAGAATGCCGGGAATGTCGCCCTCCCGGCATAATGCCTCGATCAGTTCCGGGGGAAAGGCATCGCCTTCCGTCGGAAAATATCCCCAATCGAAATTGACAGGCGTCCCCGCGATCTCCCAATGGCCCGATGGCGTGTCCTTGCCGCGGGAGATTTCGCTGGCCGCGCCATAAATGCCGTAGACCTTTTCCGGCAGGGGCATGCCGGCCGGAAATTGGCCGGAGGCCGCCCGGGCGATGTGCAGAAGCCCAAGTTCCGACATGTTCGGCAGGGAAAGCGGCCCGCTGCGCAGCCCGGCGCGGTCTCCGGCACCGGCCGCGCAGAATTCGGCAATATGGCCGAGTGTGTCGGCGCCCTCGTCGCCATAGGCTGCCGCGTCAGGCGCCCCGCCGACGCCGAAGGAATCGAGAACGAAAAGAAAGGCGCGCGCCATTTTACCCCCGAGAGGACCGATCGCCGGCCTCCGGACCGTCGGAGGCTGAAGCCCACGCATATAGCGCCGCGCCTGGCTTGGCAAATTCGAGATGGGGAAGGGGTCAGCAGTCGCCGCAGGGTATCGAGTCGCCTTGCCGCTGGCGGTAGAAGAAACTGCGGCCGATGGTGATCGTGCGCATCCCATCCGGCATGAAGTTCGGCGCGAACAGGAACATCCTATAGGGGATGCTGAGTTCGGTCCGAACAAGGAAGCTATTTGCCGTCTTCATGTCGGCCGGCACGTCGCTCACAGTCACATTCTTGGCGTAAGGCGTCGTGCCATCCTGGGCCCAGGACCAGAGCACTTTCGCATTGGCACTGGCGTCGATTGAAATTCCGGTGATTTTCAGTGTCAGCGATGTCGTGTTGTAAGGTACGAACATCCCGGTTGCCACCGATGGCATTTGCGCAAGCGCGCTCTTCGTGACGGATTGCTGCTGGGTGACGAGGTCGGCAATCGAACCAGCGGCCCGTGTAGCGCGCTTGCTGACGCTGAGGCCGATCGTGATCTCGAAAGCGCCGATGTAGAGCATGATGAGCACGGGAAAGAGGATTGCGAATTCGATCGCTCCGGCGCCCTTGCGCTCTCGCGCCAGCCGACGCGCCTGCTGTACCAGTCTGGAGAACGGGTTGCGCATCGCCATTATGGATACTGCTCGTTCTGGAAGGCGGAGGTGGCGATAATCAGATATTGCGTCGGCATCGAACCGTCGGACGGACGGATGGTCGTGATATAGGGCCGGACCAGATCCGTGATGATTTCCCATCGATAGTAGGCGCGCAGCATGTTGATCGTGCCGGCGCCGCCAGGCGCATATTTGAAGGCGGCGGTGTTGATATCGGCATATCGGTCACTGGAAACTTTGGGGATCGTCGTCGGAATGGCCGAGAAGGTGGCGAACGTCTGCACATCTACGTAAAGCTTGCTCGGCGTTGCGGCTTCGCTTGTCGAACAACTGATCAGGATCGAGATCTCGTTGCAGAACGCCTGGCGGAATTGCGTCCGGCTCATATCAGTCGTACGGCCGAGATTGTAGGTGATCTGCCCGGTTCGCATCCGCCGGCTCATCGTATCGACGGCGTTGGAGACGAGTTCCTCGGCGGCGAAGGCGATGAAGGTTTCGAGGATCGCGAAGATCACGAGGAAATAGGGGATGGCAAGCAAGGCAAATTCGATCGCCGCTGCGCCGTCGCGCGAGCGGGCGACAGCGCGAAACTTGGAGAAACGGTCCGGCGCGAAGGCGCGCTCCCCATCCGTCTTCTGATCAACTACCGTCATTGCCTGGACCCGAGCGACATCTCTGCCTGCCACACTAGGGTCCGTTCGTTGATTTTCCGTTTCAGCCCGATACGACGATTTTAACGAATGGCAGAAGATCCGAGCCGGGCCGGTCAGGGTGATGTGGCGCCGGCGGCCGCTTGCTGCGCATGCTGCTCGCAATTGGGTGTGCAGGACAGCACGGAGCGCTCGGTCTGCCGGTAGACGCGCACCGTGTTGCCCTCGTCTATCGATACAAGGATGCGCTCGTCCAGGATTGCATTGCCGTCGGCGTCCAGAAGGACCAGATTGGTGGTGCCGAAGCTGCGTCCTGTCAGCACGATGGTCTTGGCATCGGCGACGGTCGCGTCGGCGACCTGGGCATTACCGACGATGACCTTGCTGACGGGGCGGTCGAGCTTCAAGACGCGCGCGTGATCCATATAGACGCGCAGCATGTCATCGTCTGCGGCCGAGGAAACTCCCGAAATACCGGAAACGGCGATCATGCCGGCAAAGAAAATGGTTTTGCCGCTCGATGACATTTGGTCCTCTTTCACGATCACAGCGCAACAGGCGCATAGAATGGGAAAAAATGGTGAATGAAGCTTTAAACCCACCACGCTGTTTCGCGGTGAGACGGGATGATCTGATTTGGCACGAGATCCGGTCGGCGTCATTGCGGCTCGATACGGCGCCTGTGCTATTGCTGGATGAATCCCCTCGTTAACCTCTGAAAATCATTAAATGTTGAGCGAAATGAATAGCGTAAAGCTTACCATACAAGAGCCTCCGGCGGCTTTCACATGCTGTTAACTCTTTTTCTTAAGCCGATAGAAACGCCCATTCATTAGATTGCTGTCATCCGATCAACGGCAACAGTTGGCGGACGTGCTGAACATCAACTGGAGTTAGGAGTACCCATGACCAAGCTTTTTAGCCGTTTTCTGAAGGACGAATCCGGCGCGACCGCAATCGAATACGGCCTGATCGCAGCTCTCATTTCCGTAGCGCTCATCGCCGGTGCCACGACCCTCGGCGAGAAGATCGGCAACACGTTCAACGGTCTGAGCACCAAGATGGATGACGCCACCACGGCGGTCAACTAAGCGAGGCGCCGCGAGGCGGCACCTCCTGATTCTGGCCGGATCTGACCTGGCTGGTCTATTGAGCGGGCTCACGCGCTGAATGGCCGTGAGCCTTTTCGCATTCTGTTAAGATCGGGTATACGCATGATCGCAGCTGCAGTCTTTGTAATACTGCCACTCTGCCTCGCCATGGCGGCCTTCTCGGATCTGTTCACCATGACGATTCCGAACCGTATTTCTCTGATCCTAGTTGTCTCTTTCCTGGTACTGGCGCCGTTTTTTGGTCTCGGCCTGCAGGCAATCGGCATGCATCTTGCAGCCGGCGCGATCGTCTTTACCGCATGCTTCGTTCTCTTTGCCTTCAACGTGATGGGCGGCGGAGACGCAAAACTGTTGACTGCCACCGCGCTCTGGTTCGGCCTGAACGAATCCCTGCTTTTCCTGATGACCGATGTTGCCATTATCGGCGGCCTCATCACTCTGCTCATTCTGCTGGTGAGGGGACAGTCGAATACCATCCTTGCGATCGGACTGCCGGTGCCGAACTCTTTGCTGCTCGCCAAGAAGATCCCCTACGGCATTGCCATCGCGATCGGCGGCTACATGGCTTTCCCGTCCTCGCCGCTCTTCATCGCTGCGCTGGAAAGCTTTAAATAACCGTATTTTAAATGCCCGTTAACTTAAAATGTAAGCATTCCATTAACTATAATTATACCAATTCCTGAGCATTCTGCAGGGCGAACATATCGTGCCCTGAGGAATGATCGATGAAACCGGCCCGCCTTATAATTCTCGCTGTCGCCGTGGTGGCAGCCGGCCTAGCCGGGCTCCTGGCAATGCGCATGGCCGGCAGCGGTGGCGTCGTCACGCGGGTGCAGTCGGTCATCGAGAAAGAACCCACCGTCAACATCCTCGTCTCGAACAAAAATTTGCCGGTCGGAGCGAGACTCGGCGATGACACGGTGCATTGGATGGCCTGGCCGAAGGACGGCGTCGTTCAAGGCTTCATCACCGAAGCCGACAAGCCGAATGCGATCAAGGACCTGCAGGGCGCCGTCGTGCGTCTGCCGATCTTCGAAGGCGAGCCGATTCGGCCCGAAAAGGTCGCAGATTCCAGCAGCCGCATCCTGTCCTCGCTGTTGCCGGCCGGCAAACGCGCCGTCGCAACCGAGATATCTGTAGCAACGGGCGCCGGCGGTTTCATTCTGCCGAACGATCGCGTCGATGTCATCATGGTCCGCAAGGGTACCGAGGCCAACAAGCTCATCACCGAGACCGTGCTGAGCAATGTGCGTGTTCTCGCCATCGACCAGCAGATCCAGGAAAAGGACGATGGCTCGAAGACGGTGGTCGGCACCACCGCAACGCTCGAGCTGACCCCGGACCAGACGAAAGTTCTCGCCGTTGCCCAGCAGATGGCCGACCGGCTTTCGCTCGCTCTGCGCTCCGTCGCCGATGCGCAGGAGCAGGACACCAGTGCGGCGGATTATCTGCTGAGTGGCGACAATGGCAGCGCGATCATTCAGGTCATCAAGTCGGGCTCCATCGTGACGGATGCCGGCGCAGCGCCGAAGGCGGAGTAAAGGGACGTGCAAATGGGTAATTCAACGCGGCGCGCCAAGCTTCTCCTGACAGGCTGCCTTTCGCTGGCAGTCGGCGCGATCGGCATGGCGCCGGCCTCTTTCGGACCGCTTCTCGCTGTCAGTGAGGCGCGTGCCGCGGAAAGCCTTGTCCGCATCTCGCAGACTGGCCCCGACGCCCATCGCCGGCTGAAGCTCGGACTGAACAAGGCAGTCGTCGTCGATCTGCCGGAGGATGCCCACGATATCCTGGTCTCCGATCCGACCATGGCTGATGCCGTGACCCGCACTTCGCGGCGCATCTACCTGTTCGGCAAGAAGGTCGGCCAGACGAATATCTTTGTCTTCGGCGCCGGCGGGCAGGAGGTCGTCAATCTCGACATCGAGATCGAGCGCGATGTCTCCGGCCTCGAAACCAATCTCCGCCGTTTCATTCCCGACTCCAACATCAAAGTCGAAATCGTCTCCGACAATATCGTGCTGACCGGCACCGTGCGCACGCCGCAGGACGCGACGCAGGCGGCCGATCTGGCGCAGGTCTTCCTGAAGGGCGGCGAAGCGACGACAAGAACCGAGACGGCATCCGGCACCGGCGGCGACAGCTCGGTGGCGCTCTTTGCCGAAGGCCGCCAGACGTCGCAGGTCGTCAACCTGCTGCAGATCCAGGGTGAGGACCAGGTCACCCTCAAGGTGACGATCGCCGAGGTTCGCCGCGAGGTGCTGAAGCAGCTCGGCTTCGACAACCTCGTCTCCAATTCCTCCGGCATGACGGTCGCTCAGCTTGGCGCTCCGAGCGCCGACAGCGCCACAGCCACCGTCGGCGGCGGCCTGGCGGCGCTCTTCAAGAGCTCGATCGGCAAATACGACATTTCGACTTATCTTAACGCCCTGGAGCAGGCCAAGGTCGTCAGGACGCTTGCAGAGCCTACGTTGACGGCGATATCCGGCCAGGCGGCGACCTTCAATTCGGGCGGCCAGCAGCTGTATTCGACGACCGACAACGACGGCAACGTCACTGTCGTTCCCTTCAACTACGGTATCAATCTTGCTTTCAAACCGGTCGTGCTGTCGTCCGGGCGCATCAGCCTGGAGATCAAGACCAACGTCTCCGAGCCGGTGGCCGGCAGCGGCAACGCCACCTATCAGCGCCGTTCGGCGGAGACCTCGGTGGAACTCCCCTCGGGCGGCTCGATCGCGCTGGCCGGCCTCATCCGCGACAATGTTTCCCAGACGATGGGCGGCACGCCCGGCGTCTCGAAGATCCCGCTTCTCGGCACGCTGTTCCGCCAGAAGGGCTTCGAGCGTCAGGAAACCGAGCTCGTCATCATCGCGACCCCCTACCTGGTGCGTCCGGTGGCGCGCAATCAGCTCAACCGGCCGGATGACAATTTCAGCCCTGAGAATGACGGCGCAACCTTCTTCCTCAACCGTGTGAACAAGGTCTATGGCCGCCGCGAGGCGCCCGTCGCCGACGCGCAGTTCCACGGCTCGATCGGGTTCATCTACAAATGAGCGGGGCACGGTCGGCAGCAATGGCACAGAACAGAGATCAGGCGATGGCCCATATCAATGCGACGACACACCGCCTCGGTTACTCCAGGGCGCTTTTCACCACGGTGATCATGTCGGTGGCGATCCTGTCCGGATGCGCCGGTCCGCATGACCAGCTGACGACAGGCGGAATTCCTGACGACTACCGCGCCCGCCATCCGATCATCGTCACGGAGGCCGAGCAGACGGTGGATATACCCGTCGCCTCGACCGACCGCCGCCTGACCATCGCCCAGCGCGACCTCATCCGCGGCTTTGCTGCAAACTACATATCACGCGCCTCGGGCCCGGTTTACGTCCTGTCGCCGGAAGGTTCGCCCAATTCCGCGGCCGCCTATCAGCTGCGCAACCAGGTGCGTGCCGAACTGGCGGCGAGAGGGATCGCAAGCTCGAAGATCATCAATACCTCCTATGCCGCTGCCGGTGCCGGCGATGCCGCGCCGATCCGGCTGAGCTTTACCGGCACGACCGCGGTCACCACGCAATGCGGCCAGTGGCCGAAGGATATCTCGAACGATCTCGCCAACCAGAATTATTATAATTTCGGCTGTGCATCGCAAAACAACCTCGCCGCCCAGATCGCCAATCCCGAGGACCTGGTTGCGCCTCGCGGCATGACCCCGATCGATGCGCAGCGACGCAACAACGCCATCCAGGAATACCGGACGACGACATCGACGATCGAGGATGTCGCCGGCAGCGACAGCAGCTTCTGAGGCGGAACGGGACGATGAGCGCGATCGAATACGAAATCAGGAACCCCAGCGAGCTTCGCCATGCCGAGGAGGCGGTGCGCATGGCGGATCTGGAAACTATGCGGCCGCTGCCGCGCATCTCCGTTCACGCTTTTTGCGAGAGCGAGCCCCTGCAGCATGTCATGGAACGCTGCGCCAATGATCGGCGCATGGCGAAGGTGAGCATGCGCATCACCAGCGGCGGCATAGCCGCTGCCGCCAATATGTTTGCCGGCATTCCGACGCCGAACCTGATCATCCTCGAGACCAAAGCCAATTCCGGAAGCCTGCTGGGCGAACTTGCGCCGCTCGCCGCCGTCTGCGACCCCAGCACCAAGGTCGTGATCGTCGGCTACTACAATGATATTGGACTCTATCGCGAACTCATCCGCAACGGCATTTCCGAATATATGGTTCAGCCGGTCGCCATGCCCGACATTCTGGCGGCAATGGCCTCGATTTTCGTCGATCCGGAAGCCGAGCCGCTCGGCCGCAGCATCGCCTTCATCGGCTCGAAAGGCGGCACCGGCGCCTCGACCATAGCGCATAATTGCGCCTTCGGTATTTCCAATCTTTTCTCCACCGAGACGATCCTCGCCGATCTCGACCTGCCCTATGGCACGGCCAATATCGACTTCGATCAGGATCCGACACAGGGCATTGCCGAAGCGGTCTTTGCGCCCGATCGGCTCGACGAGGTCTTCCTCGACCGCCTGCTGACGAAATGCTCCGAGCACCTTTCCCTGCTTGCCGCACCCTCGCTGCTCGACCGCGCTTATGATTTCGATGGCCAAGCTTTCCAGCCGGTGCTCGATGTCCTGCAGCGCAGCGCGCCCGTCACCGTGCTCGACGTTCCGCACGCGTGGTCGGAGTGGACGCGCACGGTTTTGGCGAGTGTCGACGAGGTGGTCATCACCGCGGTTCCCGACCTTGCCAACCTGCGCAACACCAAAAACATGCTGGACGCGCTGCGCAAGATGCGGCCGAATGACAAGCCGCCGCATCTGATCCTCAATCAGGTCGGCATGCCGAAACGTCCGGAGATATCGCCGTCGGATTTCTGTGAGCCGCTGGAGGCCGATCCGATCGCGATCATTCCCTTTGACATCAACCTCTTCGGCAACGCCGCCAACAGCGGCCGGATGATCTCGGAAGTCGATCCGAAGTCGCCGACGGCCGAAACCTTTTCGCAGATATCGCATATCGTCACCGGCCGGGTCGCCATCAAGAAGGCGAAGAAGGGCGGCCTGCTCGGCCTCCTGAAGCGGAAGTAGATGTAGAATGAAGAGATCGGATTAAGCGGCATGTTTGGAAAACGCGGAAACGAAGGTTTCGGAAAGGCCGGAGGCGCAATAGCTCCTCCTCCGCCGCCGGCCCCGGCCGCCGCCGCCGTGGCTTCTTCTCCTGCCGTCCTCGTCGAACCCCAGCGCGAACCCTTGCGCCAGCAGGTGACGCCGCCGCCGATGCAGGCGCCGCAGCGCAAGCGGCCGGTTCGCACCGACGAATATTATGATACCAAACAGCAGGTATTTTCCGCGCTGATCGACACGATCGATCTCTCGCAGCTTTCCAAGCTCGATGGCGAGAGCGCGCGCGAGGAAATCCGCGACATCGTCAACGACATCATCACCATCAAGAATTTTGCGATGTCGATCTCCGAGCAGGAAGAACTGCTCGAGGATATCTGCAATGACGTTCTGGGCTACGGTCCGCTGGAGCCCTTGCTGGCGCGCGACGACATCGCCGACATCATGGTCAACGGCGCCGGCCAGACCTTCATCGAAGTCGGCGGCAAGACGATCGAATCGGAAATCCGCTTCCGCGACAATGCGCAGCTTCTGTCCATCTGCCAGCGCATTGTCAGCCAGGTCGGCCGTCGCGTCGATGAATCGAGCCCGATCTGCGACGCGCGCCTGCCCGATGGCTCGCGCGTCAACGTCATCGCGCCGCCGCTGTCGATCGACGGGCCGGCGCTCACCATCCGCAAGTTCAAGAAGGACAAGCTGACGCTCGATCAGCTCGTCCGTTTCGGCGCGATCACGCCGGAAGGCGCGACCGTGCTGCAGATCATCGGGCGCGTGCGCTGCAACGTCATCATCTCGGGCGGCACGGGCTCCGGTAAAACGACCCTCCTGAACTGCCTTACCAACTATATCGACCGGGATGAGCGCGTCATCACCTGCGAGGACACGGCGGAACTGCAGCTGCAGCAGCCGCATGTCGTGCGTTTGGAAACGCGTCCGCCGAATATCGAAGGCGAGGGCGAGATCACCATGCGCGATCTCGTCAAGAACTGCCTGCGCATGCGTCCCGAACGCATCATCGTCGGCGAAGTGCGCGGACCTGAAGTCTTCGACCTCTTGCAGGCGATGAACACCGGTCACGACGGCTCGATGGGCACGATCCACGCCAACACGCCGCGCGAATGCCTGAGCCGTATCGAATCGATGATCGCCATGGGCGGCTTCTCGCTGCCGGCAAAGACGGTCCGCGAGATCATCTCAACCTCCGTCGACGTTATCATCCAGGCGGCACGCCTGCGTGACGGTTCGCGCCGCATCACCCAGATTACCGAGGTGATCGGCATGGAAGGCGACGTCATCATCACCCAGGATCTGATGCGCTACGAGATCGAGGGCGAGGATGCGGGCGGCCGACTGATCGGCCGGCACATGTCGACCGGCGTCGGCAAACCGCATTTCTGGGATCGGGCTCGTTACTTCAACGAGGAAAAGCGCCTGGCCGCTGCCCTCGACGCGATGGAAGCGAAATCGAAGGAATAGGGTGATGTTCGGATTCGATCCGCTAGTCCTGGCAATCGTCGTCCTAGCCGCTGTATCCGCCGCGGCGGTCGCCTATGCCCTGTTGTTTTCCAGGATCGAGGCCGACAAGAAATCGGCAAGCCGCATCAACCGTGTCAAATCGGCTGAGGTCGACCGCGCCAAGGTCAAGGCTGCCCGCGACCGGGTGCAGGAGATGTCGAAGCGGCGCAAATCGGTGCAGGACAACCTGAAGGATCTAGAAAAGCGCCAGAACGAAAAGACCAAGAAGACGCTGTCGATGAAATCGCGGCTGGTGCAGGCCGGCCTGACGATCACGCTGACGCAGTTCTATCTCTTCAGCGCCATTTTCGCTTCGGTGCTGCTGTTCATGGCTTACATCATCGGCGCGTCGTGGATGGTCATGATCGGCATTGCTTTCGTGGCCGGACTCGGTCTGCCGCGCTGGGTCATCGGTTTCCTGATCAAGCGCCGCCAGAACAAGTTCCTCAACGAGTTGCCCAATGCGCTCGATGTCATCACCCGTTCGATCAAATCGGGATTGCCGCTCAACGATGCGATCCGCCTTATCGCGACCGAAGGCACTGAGCCGGTCAAGAGCGAATTTCGCCGGGTGATCGAGGCCCAGCAGGTTGGCCTCAGCATTCCCGACGCCTGCGCCCGCATGACGCTTCACATGCCGCTCCAGGAAGTCAACTTCTTCGCGATCGTCATCGCCATCCAGTCTCAGGCCGGCGGCAATCTCTCCGAAGCGATCGGCAACCTGTCAAAGGTGCTGCGCGAGCGCAGGAAGATGAAGGCCAAGGTCTCGGCACTGTCGATGGAAGCCAAGGCGTCGGCCGTCATCATCGGTGCTCTGCCCTTTATCGTCGCGACCCTCGTTTACCTCACCTCGCCGAACTACATGATCGTTCTTTTCACCGATCCGCGCGGCCATTTCATCATGGGCGCCTCGGCGGTCTGGATGTCTATCGGCATCCTCGTCATGCGCAACATGGTCAATTTCGACATCTAGCGGGAGAGAAGCACCATGTCGCAGGATCTTGCCCCAACGCTGACCAATCCGAGCATGCTGATCGCTGTTTTCGTCGCGATCGCCGTCTTCGCGACTTTTTACACGATCGCCGTCCCCTTCTTCGAGCGTGGAGATCTCAACAAGCGCATGAAAGCGGTCTCGACCGAGCGCGAGCAGATCCGCGCCCGCGAACGCGCCCGTATGAACACGGAACCTGGAGCCGGCAAGACTTCGCTCAGGAACCAGAACAACCGCTCGGTCCGCCAGATTGTCGAACGCTTCAATCTGCGTAAGGCGCTCGTCGACGAAAACACGGTCAACAAGCTGCGCGCCGCCGGTTTTCGCTCGGAAAATGCGCTGAATACCTTTCTCGTCGCTCGCTTCCTGCTGCCATTTCTCTTCCTAGCGCTCGCCGCCTTCTGGGTCTTCGGTCTCGGCGGCCTTGCTGATCGCGGCATGCCCATGCGTATGCTCGCCGTCATCGGCATCGCCTATCTCGGCTTTTATGCGCCGAATATCTATATCTCCAACCGCATGAGCAAGCGACAGTACTCGATCAAGCGCGCCTGGCCGGATGCGCTGGACCTGATGCTGATCTGCGTCGAATCCGGCATCTCGATGGAGGCGGCGATGCGTCGCGTGTCGGAGGAGCTCGGCGAGCAGTCGCCGCCGCTTGCCGAGGAGATGGTGTTGACCACCGCCGAACTCTCCTTCCTGCCGGATCGCCGTGTGGCGCTCGATAATCTCGCCGCGCGCACGCAGCTCGAGCTGGTGCGCTCGGTGACCCAGGCGCTGATCCAGGCGGACCGCTACGGCACGCCGGTTGCGCAGGCGCTGCGCGTTCTCGCCCAGGAAGGACGCGACGAGCGGATGAACGAGGCGGAAAAGAAGGCGGCCGCTCTGCCGCCGAAACTGACGGTGCCGATGATCCTGTTCTTCCTGCCGGTGCTGATCGCGGTCATTCTCGGCCCGGCCGGCATTCAGGTGGCGGATAGGTTCTGAACCGCAGGGGCCACTTCGACCCGCGTGACCGGCGCTGGCATAGCTGGTAAACGGGATGGGGTCGGAAGCACGGAAGTGACCGCCCCAGCGCTATCCGATTCCGAAAGAGAGGTTCCGATGTCTTCCGCAGGCATTTTCATCAGCATCATGGCAGCCTTGGTCGTCGGCGCGATGAGCCCCGGCCCGAGTTTCGTCGTCGTCTCCAGGATCGCCATCTCGCGTTCGCGGCTGGATGGACTTGCGGCCGCATTCGGCATGGGCGCCGGCGGCGTCGTTTTCGCCGGTCTGGCGCTCGCCGGTCTGACTGCATTGCTGTCGCAATTCGAATGGCTCTATGTGATGCTCAAGGTGGCGGGCGGTGCTTATCTCCTCTACATCGCCGTCAATATCTGGCGAGGCGCCGCAAAGCCGATCGAGCTCTCCGATGCCGTCAATGGCCATCGCGCGCCCGTTCGCAGCTTCATGACCGCATTGCTGACGCAGCTCAGCAACCCGAAGACCATCATCGTCTACGCCAGCCTTTTTGCGGCGCTTCTGCCGCGGACGGTGCCGCTCGATCTTCTCGTCGCGTTGCCGGTCGGCGTTTTCGCGGTGGAGGCGGGGTGGTATTCGGTCGTGGCTCTCGCCTTTTCGGCCCGCCACCCGCGGCGGCTCTATCTCCATGCCAAGGGCTGGATCGACCGGGCCGCCAGTGCGGTGATGGGCGGTCTTGGTCTGCGGCTCATTCTTTCGGGCCTCAGCGTCAGGTAGATCAGGCGGAGAAGGCCTGGTCGTCCGGCAAAATGACGAGGTCAGTTGGTGTTGCTGTCACCGGCTGCGCCCGGCGCCTTGTCCTTGGCAGCGAGCTTCTGCCAGGAATTCTGCTGCGAGAGCATACCCTTGAGATAGGCCACGTTGGCATCGGCCTGCTGCGGCGAAAGCTCCCGCCGCGCGATCTGTTCGGCTTCTGCAAAACGCCCTTGAAGGCCGACGACGAGGGCAAGATTCTGCCGGACGCGGCTGTCGGCGGTCGGCTGGCCGGCGGCGGAGCGCAGATAGGTTTCGGCCGTGCGCAGATCGCCCGTCAGCACATAGGACATGCCGAGGTTGGAAAGGATGGAAGGTTCATTCGGCTGAATGTCGAGCGCGTCACGGTAGCGCTGCCGGGCCTCGCTTGCCCGGCCCATCTGGTCGAGGATTGCGCCTTCGGCCGAGATCAGCCTCCAGTCGGGACGATCGGGTGTCTGGGCGCGGCCGATCGTGTCGAGCGCCTGCTGGAACTGCCCGGCCGCCGCCTGCGCCTTGCCATAGGCGGCCAGCACATTGCGGTCGCCCGGATTGGCGATCGCCACCTGCTGCATGACGGCGAGCGCCTGCGCGTCGCGGCCGCTCATGCGCAGCAGATTGGCATAATTGACGCCATTGACGGGATCGCGCGGGTTCTTTTCATAGGCCTGGCCGATCCGGTCCGTCGCCGAGCGCAGCTCGGTCGCATCCATCTCTTCGACCGGCTTGGTAAGCTTCGGCACCGACCCCGTCGTCATCCGGTCCTTGGCCGTCGTCGAGCAGCCGGCAAGCGCGAGGATGATCAGCGAAGCTGCTGCGTCCCGCAGGATACGGTTGGTGGATATGGTGATGCGCGAGGCAGGCATGTTGCGTTCCTGATTCCGAAATCGGCGCCTGACCTCGAAGCGGAACAGGGAAAGGTTTGACGCAATCTTCGCTCCAGCAATAGTCTGTTAACCCTAACAGACCGTTAAGGAGCGATTCCTGACGACCGCCGAAGGACAATCATGGCCCCCTATCAGTTCATCGAAAGACCGACTCCCTTCAACACGAAGGGCGGCTCGACGCTGCCGATCTTTGCCGTCACCCCTGCCCATATCGAGACCGGCACGATCGATCCGATTGCGCTCGATTGGGCGCGTAAGGCAGGCTACAAGGCCGAAAGCGGCTCGCTCTTGCTGATCCCGACTTCCGACGGCCAGCTCGGCGGCGCGCTTTTCGGCCTCGGCACCAACCCGTCGGAACAGCCCTACATCACCGGCAGGCTGGCCCGTGCGCTGCCCGCCGGCGACTGGCACATCGAGACCGCGCCGCTGACGGCAAATCGCCTCGCCCTCGGCTTCGGGCTCGGCAGCTACCGTTTCGATCGCTACAAATCGGAAAAGTCGTCGGCAGCGACCTTGATGATCCCCCGCGATGCCGACGGGGCCGATATCAAGCGCCAGCTCGCCGGCGTCTTTCTTGCCCGCGACCTCATCAATACACCGACGAACGACATGGGACCGGACCAGCTCGAGGCCGCTTTCCGCGCCCTGGCCGGACATTACAAGGCGGAACTATCGGTCATCACGGGCGATGAACTGCTCGAGCAGAATTTCCCGCTGGTTCACACCGTTGGCCGTGCCAGCGCCGATGCGCCGCGTCTTCTTGAGCTGCGCTGGGGCAAGAAGGGTCATCGCAAGGTGACGCTCGTCGGCAAGGGCGTCTGCTTCGATACCGGCGGTCTCGACATCAAGCCTGCCGCCTCGATGCTGCTGATGAAGAAGGACATGGGCGGCGCGGCGAATGTCATGGGGCTCGCCCTGATGATCATGGACGCCAAGCTGAAGGTCGATCTGCGCGTCATCGTACCGGTCGTCGAAAACGCCATCTCCTCCAATGCCTTCCGCCCCGGTGACATTTACCGCAGCCGAAAGGGCCTGACCGTCCAGATCGACAATACCGACGCGGAAGGCCGGTTGATCCTGGCCGATGCGCTTGCCTATGCCGACGAGGAAGAGCCCGAACTTTTGATCGACATGGCGACGCTGACGGGGGCTGCCCGCGTTGCCCTCGGTCCGGATCTTCCGCCCTTCTTCACCGATGATGCCAATCTGGCCCATGACCTGACCGAAGCAAGCCTGGAGACGGATGATCCGATCTGGCGCCTGCCGCTCTATGCCGGCTACGAAAAAGATGTCCGCGCCAAATTCGCCGACCTGACCAATGCCCCGGCCGGCGGCATGGCGGGGTCGATCACCGCCGCGCTTTTCCTCAAGCGCTTCGTCAGCAAGACCAAGAGCTGGGCGCATTTCGATATTTACGGTTGGGCTCCGTCCGAACGGCCACATTCGCCCGGCGGCGGCGAGGCACAGGCGATCCGCGCGCTCTTTCACCATATTCGCACCAGCCTGCGCTGACGCCTCCTGGATAATGCTAAGGCGCATTTGCACGACTCTGTTGCGCACTGCGCCTGGCGGCCGATCGTTAAAATTTTATTCACCCTGCCGGACGGCAGTTCCCGCCACCACTTGCATGTCCACGACAACTGCCGGAAAATGAAACGCTAGCGTAACGATTTCCGGAGGGGCCGTGCCGATCGAACTGACCGCCTCGCAGGCGCTGGGGCTCTGGCATGGCGTGGCGCTCGACCAGGTTCGTCATGACGACCGCGATTTGACATTGCGCCAGATGGCGATCCTCCTGCATATTTACCTCGTGCCGCCGCCCCACACGGTGCGCGGGCTTGCCGCCACGCTCAACGTCACCAAGCCGGTCATTACCCGCGCCTTGGATACGATGGGCGAGATGGGCCTGGTTGATCGCGTGCGCGACGATGCCGACCGTCGTAATGTGATCATCAAACGTACCGTCGGCGGTGCGCTTTACCTGGAAAAGCTCGGCGATCTCGTCCGGGATCAGGGCCGGCGCCTACCGATCTAAAAGGGCGATCTGAAAGGAACAAAATGACGATGCTCGACCGCCGCCTGCATGCCTATCGGCCGGATCTCGCGGAAGCGGGGCTCAAGGGCAAGGTGGAGGCATCGCGCTTCGAGGAAGGCGCCGCAGCGCGTGTTGCCGTTCCCGTCGCTGCCCTGCGCCCTGAGCCGGAACTTGCCCGCGGCATCGATACGGAACTGCTCCTCGGCGAGGAGGTGACCGTTTTCGATCGTGCCGACGGCTGGTGCTGGGTAAAAGCTGCCTCCGACGGCTATGTCGGTTATCTCAAGGCAGAGGCGCTCTCGCAAACCGGGCCGGCGCCGACCCACATCGTCACCGTCCAGCGCACCTTCCTCTATCCGGAGCCGGAGCTGCGCAAGCCGCACCAGGCCATTCTGTCAATGGGAAGCCGCGTTCACATCACCGGCGAGGCAGAAGTGCGCGGCAACCGCTACGTCGTGCTGCCGGACGGCACGGCAATCTTCGCCAGGCACGTGCAGCCGATCGGCGCTCTCGACGGTGCCGATTATGTCGCGATCGCCGCCCGTTTCCTCGAGACGCCCTATCTCTGGGGCGGCCGATCCGGCCTTGGCATCGATTGCTCCGGCCTCATCCAGCTGGCGATGCTGATGGTGGGCAGACTGGCGCCGCGTGACACCGACATGCAGGCGGCCGGACTCGGCGAACCGATCGACCGCTCCGAAATCCGCCGCGGCGACCTGGTGTTCTGGAAAGGCCATGTCGCGATATTCGAAGATCCCCAAACCATTCTCCACGCCAACGGCCATAGCATGACGGTGGCGCGTGAGAATTTCGAGGCGGCCGTCGAGCGCATCGGCTCGCTGTACCAACGGCCGACGGGCTATCGCCGCCCGTTTGGCTAAGTGATCGGCCGCTGCGGCCAGACGCTCACGCCGCCGGTCCAATCCTCGAAAGCTTTCGACAGTCTCAGCACCCGCATGTCGTCGAAACGCGGCCCGACGATCTGCAGCCCGATCGGCATGCCCGACCCGGAGAAGCCGCAATTGATCGACGCGGCCGGCTGCTCCGACATGTTCCACGGTACGGTGAAGGCGATATGTTCGAACGGCCTCGTCGGATCATTGGTCGGCGATGCCCACTCGGCCGGATAGGAGATGATGGGGTTGGTCGGCGAAAGCAGGGCGTCGACCGTGGTGAACAGCCGTCCGCAGCTCCTGCGCATTTCGATCGTCTGATTGAAGCCTCTGACTGCATCGACGCCGCTAATATCGGCGCCGGCCTTCGCCCAATCTCTGATATAGGGTAGGATGCTATCGCGCCGCTCTTCGTTGAGCTCTGCGATATCGCTCCACAGGCGGGCGCGCCAGAACGTGTCGAGCCCGTCAAGCATCGCGCGCGTTAGCACCGGTTGAACGGAGATGATGGTCGCGCCGGCTTTCTCGAAACGTTTCGCTGCCGATTCGACCGCGACCCTGATCTCATCATCGACAGCAAACCCGCAGCCGGCATCGAGCATCAGGCCGATTTTCATGCCTGACATGTCGACAACGAAATCCATCCAGTCGAAATCGTTGGGCGGCAGGCTGGTCCCGTCGCGCCAGTCGGGCCGTGACAATGTCGCCATGGAAAAAGCGGCGTCCTCGACAGTGCGCGTCATCGGGCCGAGACAGCGCCCGACATAATAGGGATCGGCCGGAATGCGCCCGTGGCTCGGCTTGAAGCCGAAGATGCCGGTCCAACCGGCAGGAAGCCGCACCGAACCGCCGATATCCGTGCCGATGTGCAGCGGCCCGTAACCGGCCGCCGCCGCGGCCGCGGCGCCGGCGCTCGATCCGCCGGGATTCTGCGTCACGTCCCAGGGATTGCGACTGAGAGGGTGGAAGCTCGACAGGCCGGAGGAGAGCATGCCGTAATCCGGGCAGGTGGTTTTGGCGAAGATCACCGCGCCATCCTCGCGCAACCGAGCGGCAGCCGGCGCGTCAGCCTCCGCCGGCTTCAGTTCCATTGCCTTCGTGCCGAGGGGCACCGGCTGGCCCTTCGTCGCGATCAGTTCTTTCAGCGTTGCCGGGATGCCGTCGAGCGTGCCGAGCGTTCGTCCCTTCGCCCAGCGCTCCGTCGAAGCTTTCGCCTGCACGCGCGCCGCCTCCGGGTCGTAGAGGTAGAGTGCTGAGATCGACGGCTCCCAGGCGGCGATATGGTCTTCGAGGGAATGCCAGTATTCGAGCGGCGAGAGGCTCTTATCGGCGAAGCGTAGCCTGAGTTCACGGATGGTAAGGTCGGTTTCGGCCATCAGCGGCTCGCCTCGCGTGGATCGAGAAGATCGCGCAAGCCGTCGCCGAGCATGTTGAAGCCGAGCACGGTGAGCGCGATGGCAAGGCCGGGCAGGACTGCCAGCCAGGGGGCCAATGCCAGATAGGTTTGCGCATCCGCAAGCATTCGGCCCCATGTCGGCGCCGGCGGCGCCATGCCGAGCCCGAGAAAGCTGAGGCCGGCCTCGGTCAGGATCGCCAGTCCGAGCTGGATTGTCCCATGCACGATGATCTGGCTGATGATGTTCGGCAGCACATGGCGCAGCGAAATGGTCAGGCGCGTATTGCCGATCGCGCGTGCCGCAGTCACATAATCGCGGCTCCAGGCCTGCAGCGAGGTCGCCAGCGTCACCCGTGCAAAGACCGGAATCATGAAGACGGCGATCGCGGTGATTGCGGTGAACCGCCCCGGCCCGAGAAAGGCGCCGAGCACCATGGCCGACAGGATCGGCGGCAAGGCGAAGATGACGTCGCAGATGCGCATCAGCAGCGCTTCGGCTGGACCGCGGATCGCCGCTGCGGAAATGCCTGATATCGAGCCGAGCGTCCCGCCGATCGCAACCGCGGTGATGGCGATCGACAGGGAGTTCCAGCATCCGGCCATCAGCATCGATGCCACGTCGCGGCCGAACTGATCCGTGCCGAGCAAGCCGAAGGCAAACGGCGGCTGCAGTTTATGGATGATCTGCATCTTCGCCGGCGGCAGCGGCGTCCAGACGAGCGACAGCACCGCAACGGCGACCAGCAAGCCAATGATGACAGTGCCCGCGATGAGGTTCATTCGCCGGCTAAGTCTGGCAGTTCTTCGGCGGCACGCAATGGCGGGGGATACGATCTGGGTCATGTTTCAGGCCGCCTTTCTCATCCTGGGGTCGATCGCCAGATAGGAGAGATCGACGACGAAATTCACCACGATGACCAAGCCTGCGAAGAACAGCACGACATCCTGCATGACGATGACGTCGCGCTGGGAGAGTGCCTGAAGCGCAAGCCGCCCGAGCCCCGGCAGGTTGAAGACGTTTTCCACCAGCACCGCGCCGGCGACCAGAAAGGTGAATTGCAACCCGATCATCGTCAGAATCGGGATCAGCGCATTCGGCACGATATGCCGCCACAGCACCGCACTGCTCGACAGCCCCTTGGCCACCGCGGTGCGGGCAAAATCCTCATGCATCGCCTCGATCACCGCCGAACGTGCGACGCGCGTCAACACCCCCGCCTGCGGCATCGCCAGCGCGACGGTCGGCATGACGAGCGCCTGCAATGCCGGCAGAAACCCCTCGTGCCAGCCAGGAAAGCCGCCCGCCGGCATCAGTCCGAGCAGCGTCGAAAACAGGATGATCATGAGCAGCGCCACCCAGAAGGCGGGCACGGCGATGCTGATCTGCGAAAAGAGCGTTGCGATGATGGCGAAGACACTGCCGCGGCGCGAAGCCGCCAGCGCGCCGAGCGGCAGGGCAATCGCCACCGACAGCACGATTGCCATCAGCGCCAGCGGCAGCGTCACCGCCAGCCGCTCGACGATCAATCCGGCGACCGGGACGCCGTAGGTGTAGGATTGGCCGAGATTGCCCGATAGCACGCCGGCGAGCCATTGGCCGTAACGCAGGATGAGCGGCTGGTCGAGGCCGAGCTGGTGGCGCAACGCCGCCAGCGTCTCCGGGCTTGCCGAGGTGCCGAGCATGATCGAGGCGGGGTCGCCGGGCAGAAGATCCATGAGGGCGAAGACCAGCAGCGAGACGATGAGAAGTGTGAGGATGAGGCCGGTGAAGCGGCGGGCGAGGAGGGTGATCATATGGGGTCGAGAACGACTGCGGTGGGACGCGGCACGCCCCTTTTGCCCTCACGCGGAGCACCCGACGCGCCGGCGGCAAGTTTGGCGAGAACGCCAACCTCACTTTCCGTCCCAGACCTTGAGCCTGGGATCCATGCCACTGCTGTTGATGGATGTGGTGTGGATGCTCGGGTCAAGCCCGAGCGTGACGGAGCGTGAGGCTGGCGGGAGGAGGCAATCAGCGCGCAGATGCCCATGGCAGGAATACCATACGTCAACAAAACCAAACAATGCCGGCCCGGACTGAACTGGCCTGGTGAGGGAGGGAGAGGGCTGCGTGCCATATCGGCCAAATGTATATCGGATCTCTCCAAGGCCATCACCTCATCGCACCCCTACCGAGCTTACCGCTCACTCGTCCCAGGAAACACCGGAAAGCACATTGGAGGGAATCGGCTCGTTCTCCCATAGCCCCTTCAACTTCCTGTCCCAGACACCGAGTTTCGGCATGACGAAAAGGTAGAGCGCCGGCACGTCTTCGGCCAGAATCTTCTGCGCCTCGCCATAGATTGCATTCTGCGCGGCAGGATCGGCGGTCTCCTGGACCTTCTTCATCAGCGCGTCGAAGGCCGGGTTCTTATAATTGAAATAATAAGGATCGCGCGCATAGATGTCGATGTCGAGCGGTTCGGCATGGGCGACGATCGTCATGTCGAAATTGCGATCCTTCATCACGTCCTGAACCCATTTCGCCGGGAATTCCGTCGGCTCGATGTTCATTGTCACGCCGATCTCGGCAAACATCGCCTGCATCACCTGGGCGCTGCGCGGCGCATAGGCCATCTGCGGCGATTTGATCGTGAAGGTGAAGCCATTGGGGTAGCCGGCCTCAGTAAGCAGCGCCTTTGCCTTTTCGACATCATAGGGCAGCACGCCGGTCATGTCCTTGTAGCCCGGATCGTTCGGCGTGTAGTGGCTGCCGATCGGCGTGCCGAGGCCGGACCACGCCCCCTCAATCACCGTCTGGCGGTCGATCGCCATCATCAGCGCCTGGCGGACGCGCTTGTCGTCGAAGGGCTTCTTCGCATTGTTCATGCCGGCGACGACCTTGAGTTCGGTATTGCCGACCTTGGTGATGAGTCTGGTGTCGCCATCGAAGGAACTCATCAGCTCGGGCGCGGCAAATTCCGGAAAGGCGTCGAGATCGCCGGATTTCAGCGCGGCCGCCTGCGCCTGCGGATCGGCGATGAAGCGGAAGGTCACCTTCTCGAGCTTGGCAAACGCATCCTCGTTCCAGTAGTCGCCATTCCTGACGAGTTCGACCCTGTCGCCCTTCGTCCAGCTGGCGAATTTGAAGGGACCGGTGCCGATCGGCGTCACTTTGTCGTTGTCGGCCGTCTTCGGGGCGACCATGACGGATGCCGGCCAGCCGAGCCAATAGATCAGGCTGCCGGTCGGCGCCGAGAGATGCAGCACCAGCGTTTCGGCGTCTGGCGTCTCTATCGAGGCGATCGAGGCGAAGAAGCGCTTCTGCGGGTTTACCGAATCCGCCCTGCGGGCGCGGTCCAGCGAAAACTTGGCGGCAGCGGCATCGAATGCTTCGCCGTCATGAAATTTGACGCCGGTCCGCAGCTTGAAGGTATAGATCAGGCCATCGGCCGAGATTTCCCAGCTTTTCGCCAGCTGCGGCTGGACCTTGCCGGTCTGATCAATCGTCACCAGCCCCTCGAACACATTCTGCCAGGTGACCTGGCCGATCGCGACCGGTGCGGCGATCGTCGGGTCGAGGCCGGTTGGTTCGACGCTCATGCCGAGATTGAGGGCGGTCTTGGCCGCTTCAGCCGGTGTCATTGCCGTCACTACGAGACCGGCCGACAACGCAGCACCGAGGGAAAGCCGCTTGATGAAGCGCCCCGAAGACGCAAACGAAATCTTGTTCATCATATCCCCCGGCACATCATTCGGTTCTCACCAGCTCGTCGAAAATACATCAGCGCCAGGATCTGCATTCACGTGTCTCCGCCATTCTATCAGGTTGCGACCCTATTCAATCAATGGCGTTCAGCATAGCGGTCTCGCCATGCTGTTTGTCCGCCTTCGGCCGGAAGGGCGCTTGCCATATAGACGCCGCGCGCGATTGCCCGCGCCATCACGATCGTGGCGAGGTGGCAAAGTTCCACCAGGCTTGCCATGTCGTTTCTGGAATGTCTGGCGGTCGAAGCGGCAAAGACGGTATCGCCGTCGAGCGGCAGATGTGCCGGCAGCAGCGCCCGGGCAAGGCCGTCATGACCGGCAAGTGAAAGCCGATGCGCTTCCGCCTTCGTCAGCTGCGCGTCGGTAACGACAGCGCCGATCGTCGTTGCCGGCGTGCTCATTCCCTTGAGCCGCATCCGGTGATCGGTCGTCGCAGGCATGCCGAGCCCGCCGAACTCGCCGTCTTTCTCGAAGGGTGCCGCCCAGAAATGCGGCCCGTCGGCGATCGTTGCCGAACCGAGCGCATTGACGGCGACGATCGCACCGATGCGGTGACCGGCGCTGCTGACGGCACTGGCCGAGCCGAGCCCGCCCTTGAAAGTGGCCGTCGTCGCCCCTGTGCCGGCGCCGGCGGTGCCGAGCGCAAATTCACCCTTGGTCGCGGCCTTCAATGCCGCATAACCCATCTCACGATAGGGGGAGTGAAGGCCCCAATCCTTGTCGCCCCCGTTCAGCAGGTCCATCAGGATCGCTTGCGGCACAATCGGAATCCTGACTGGCCCGACTGCAAAGCCGCGGCCGGCTTCGCGCAAGCCGGCCTGCACGCCGCCGGCCGCGTCGAGCCCGAAGGCCGAGCCGCCCGAGAGCACGAAGGCATCGACGGCACTGATGGTCATCGACGGGTCGAGCAGGCCGGTGTCACGTCCGCCCGGCGCGCCGCCGAGCACCGCGCCGGAGGCAACCGCCGGCTCGTCGAAGACGATGACCGTGACGCCGGATCCCAGCACGAGGTCGGTCGCATGGCCGACGGAAACGCCTTCGATGTCGGTGAGCAGATTGAGAAGATCGGGCAAGGGCTGATCCTGGTGGCGCTGATACGGCCGATAGGACTGCAATTGCCCTCAAAAAACAAGACCGGCCCTTCTGGCAGGACCGGTCACATCGGAAAAGCCGCGAAAGTCGGTAGCGGCCGCATGCCGTCAGGCATGAAGCGGCTTCGGATGACGGCGGGTCATCAGGTCGTGGATGGCCAGCCGCACCTCGTCGGGTGAACCGAACCGCTGCTCATCGAGGTCGTGGACATGGAATTTCACGGCGATGAACTTCAGCCGATCTTCGTCGGGGATAACGATGCCGACGGGAACGCCTGCATATTCGATAACTTGCTTCTTCATAGATAGAACTCCTGCCGCGCGGGCATGCGCAGCCATGGCGAATTGACTTGTCTGGTACCGTTGAAAGGAGGACGAACGTCACATTCGACAGTTCGGGCGGGAGAGGGCGCCCGGACGGTCATTGCCAAGCACAGATCGCCCAAGGAGAGTGGCGAGAATTTCGATGTCTATCATGTCTCGTTCCTTTCGTTGGCGTTGCGCTCGATGGTCCCGGAAGAGCCCCGGGGCCGGTGATTGCTGTCTTCAATATCTACTAACTTAGTAGAGATTACTCGACAGCCTGTCGGAAACATATTCCGAAACGTGTCAAAATATCGACGATCCGAAAAAATTCATTCCATCCTGGCCCGAACTTACAGAAGGAAACATATCAGCTCTTCGTAAAATTCGCATGACAGAATCGAAACTCTTTCGATCGCCGCAGCAGAAATAGGAAGTCTGTCTGATTCCGGCAATGGGCCTCATCGTTAAAAATCGAGATGCCTCGAAATGACCGATTTGGTTAACGTCCGAAAGCATGGATCACCAGCCTTCCTGGAGCACCTTTTCCAGCATGTCTGCGAAGAAATCCGCGCTTTCGATACTGAGGCAGAGCGGCGGCTTGATCTTCAGCACATTTTGGTGATCGCCGGTCGGCTGCATGACGATACCGAGCTCGAGAAGCCGGTCGCAGATCGCCGCCGTCTCTTCCGTCGCCGGCTCAAGCGTCGTTCTGTCGCGGACGAATTCCAGGCCGAGATAGAGACCCATGCCGTGGACGGCGCCGGCGATCGCGTGCCGATCGATCAGCGCGGCAAGCCGCGCTTTCAGATGATCGCCGACCGTGCGGACATTTTCCTGCAGCTTCTCCTCAGCCATGATATCGAGCACCGTGATGCCGGCGACGCAGCTGACCGGGCTGCCGCCGGTGGAGGAGAAGAAAGGCCCTTGCTTCTCCAGCGACCGCGCAATCTCCCGTCTGGTGATGACGGCGCCGAGCGGATGGCCATTGCCCATGCCCTTGGCGATAGTGATGATATCGGGCACGACCCCTTGCTGTTCGAAACCCCAGAAATAATGGCCGAGCCTGCCGTAACCGACCTGCACCTCGTCGGCGATGCAGAGCCCGCCGCGGGCGCGCACCTCGGCGTAGATCTCCTTCAGGTACCCTTCCGGCAACGGAATGCCGCCGGCATTGCCGTAGACCGATTCGCAGATGAAGCCCGCAAGGCCTTCGCCGCCGGCGTCGATCGTCTCGAGTATCGGCTTGACGGCGGCCAGGTAGCTCGCCGCCGTGTCGGGTCCGCGAAACGCGCCGCGATAGGTATTCGGCGAAACGGCCGCATGCACCCAATCCGGTCGGGTGGTCAGCGCCAGCGGATTGTCGGCGATCGAAGTGGAGACGGCGTCGCTCGCCGCCGACCAGCCATGATAGGCCTCGAGCAGGCAGAGCATGTTGCGGGCGCCGCTATGGGCCTGTGCCAGCTGAATCGCCAGATCGTTCGCCTCGGAGCCGCTGTTGACGAGGAAGACCGCGTCGAGGCCATCAGGCGCGAGCGCCGCGAGACGCTCGGAAAACTCCGCAATCGCCGCATAGTGGAAGCGTGAATTCGTATTGAGCCGCAGCCATTGGGCGTTGATTGCCGCCGCCAGTCTGGGATGGCCGTGGCCGACAATCGTGACATTGTTGACCATGTCGAGATAGGCGCGGCCCTCGACATCGAACAGATGTTCCCTCCAGCCGCGCTCGATCTGCGGCGGCGCGGCATAATAGTTCTTCTGGGCGCCGGCGAGATGAGCCTGCCGCCTGACGAGCAGTTCGGCGGTCTCCGGTTGCGCCGCATCCGCTCCCGGGCTGAGAAGGGATGAAGGCGAAGGGCACAGCACCGACCAGGCGGCTGCCTCGCGCGGCCTGGCAAAGAGCGGCGGTTCGAGGCCCACGACGCTGCAGAGCTGGAGGCGCAGGCCACCGAGCGACGAAGTCTCTCCGAAAACCGAACCGAGCGGATCGCCGGCGGCAAGCACGGCGCCATCCTCGACCCCACCCTCGATCAAAGGGTCGAGCCCATCGAGGTGCAAGGTCATGCTGTCGTCCGTCAGTGTCAGATGGTGGTCCTTCCAGCCGATGCGGCCGGCAAAGGGCGCCGCGACCGCGCTTCCTGCAGCAAGGCAGATGTCGACATGCAGGGCGAAGGTCGCCTGTGCCCTCGTGTTTCCGAGGGCAGCGCGGGAAAGCCGATATTCACCATAGCGCGTCGCCGCCGTCCCGTTTTCGGTTGCAGCCCGGGCAAGCAGCCGCCAGTCCATGTCGGCGTCCAGCCAGTTGCCTGCGGAAAAATGCGCACTTCCTACGCCAAGGTCGACATAGGCGATCGTGGTGGGGTCGATATCGGGCAGCAAGGGAAGCCATTCTGATGCCGACGGGGCGGCGACATCAGCGCCTGCGGCCTTGAGGATCGCAGCTTCCATGAGTTCGAAAGGAACCGACAATGCCGTATCGAAGATCGCCCGCTCGCGGTCGAGATTGCTGCGGACATAATCGTTATCGGGATCGATCGACATCTGCTGTTCGCTGCTGGCGACGAGAATGACCGCGCGTGCGACGATCAACGGCCACAGTGCTTTCAGTTCTTCGTCGGTCAGCGGATAGATCGTCTGATAGGCGGTGACGGCGGGCAGGATATGAAAGGGATCGCCATTCGCCTGATGCAGCAGCGAAGCGCAGGTGACGGCAAGATCGCCGACTAGCCAGCCGCGGATGATGTCGCCGAAATCGATCACGCCATCAGGGATCGTGTGGCCACGGGCGTCGCGATGGCCGACGACATTGTCGCCGGTGACGTCGTGATGGACGGCCTGAAGCCGAAGCGACGGCGCCAAGGGCTGGATGCGGCGAACGGCCATCACCATGGTTTTCGCGATCCGGTCGCGGGCAGCGCTGTCGGTGATCGCGGATAGCAGCTGTACGGCGACAGGGCCGGCGCGTCGCAAATCCCACTGCAGGCTACGGTCGAGGCCGGGATGGTCGAAATCGGCAAGCGCCTGCGCCAGTCTCGCGCAGAGCGCGCCAAGCGCCGCGACGGACGCCGGCGCCACATATCTCATCTCCGTCAGTCCCTGGCCTTCCAGATATTCCAGCAGCCGGACCTGATAGTCCCGCCCGCGCACCGTAAGGACGACAATTTCCCGCCCGTCATTCGTGGCGATCACCTTCGGAACACGTGGCGCGTCCTGCCGGCTCTTGAGATGATGGAGCGCGGCATTCTGCGCCTCGAGCTCGCGGGCCTCGTAGGCGGCGTGGCAGATCTTCAGGACGTATCGACCGCGATCACTGTCGAGGCGGTAGTTCCGATCCTGCTGGCTGCCGAGTTCGGAGAGAATGCCGGATAGGCTATAATGGGCAAGAAGGATTTCTTCCGCGTCGGCAACGGTAACGTCGGGACGCGGCAGCGTCATGCGATCAACAAGCGCCTCGTCGGTCATGACACCCCTCCCGCAGCATGATTCGATTACCCCTTAAGCGCGATAATCAAATACTTGCCGCTGGCAGGCAACGGGAGATTGTTGTCCGCCAGCAAAAGAGATGCGCGGCCTCGGCCGACTCACCCCATGCGTTCGGAGGCGTAGCTTCCGGGGCTGGCCGGGAAGACGACGGTGCGGTTGCCGTTGATGAAGGTGCGGTGATGGATATGGGCGTGAATGGCGCGCGCCAGCACCTGGCTTTCGACGTCGCGGCCGATCGAGACATAGTCGTCGGGCGACTGCGCATGGGTGATGCGGGCGGTGTCCTGCTCGATGATCGGGCCTTCGTCGAGGTCGGCGGTGACGTAATGGGCGGTCGCGCCGATCAGCTTGACGCCGCGCTGATAGGCCTGCTTGTAGGGGTTGGCGCCCTTGAAGCTCGGCAGGAAGGAGTGGTGGATGTTGATGATCTTGCCCGACATCTGCTTGCAGAGCTGGTCGGAGAGAACCTGCATGTAGCGGGCAAGCACGATCAGTTCGGTGCCGGTCTGCTCGACGAGGTCGACGAGCTGGGCTTCGGCCTGCGGCTTGTTCTCCTTGGTCACCTTGATGTGGTGGAAGGGGATGTCGTGATTGACCACAACCTTCTGGTAGTCGAAATGGTTGGAGACGACGCCGACGATGTCGATCGGCAGCGCGCCGATCTTCCAGCGGTAGAGCAGGTCGTTGAGGCAATGGCCGAAGCGCGACACCATCAGCAGCACCTTCATGCGGCTCTCGCTGTCGTGGAAGTCGTATTCCATCTCGAAGGGCGCAGCGACGGCGGCAAAATCGGCGCTGATCGCGGAACCGGAAAGTCCTTCCTCGGAAATGAAGCTGACGCGCATGAAGAACCTGCCGGTATCGAGATCGTCGAACTGGCTGGAGTCGATGATGTTGCAGCCCTTCTCGGCCAGATAGCTCGAAATCGCTGCGACGATGCCGCGCGTCGACTTGCAGGATACCGTCAATACATAGCTTTTCATGTCTCTCCCTCTTCCCTCTTGGAGGCCGCAGCCCGTGCTTAGATCAAAGCCCGTGCCGCGAATAGGCCGGCGCACTTTCATTTATGCGACAAATTGCAAGATAAACCATCACGTTCCTGCAAGTTCTCTCATCGCCACATCAGCTTAGGGGAAGTTGCCCAAAACGCTGTGCCGCCACCGCCGCCCGGATGTGTATTCTCGCCTTCAGTGAGGGAAGTTAAAGCATGTCGCTGAAAGCTGATGAGCAATTTGCGACATCGAGAGGCGGGAAACCAAGGATGTGAAGGACGGGAAGTGAATCCGATGGGTTAGGCCGGCGGACGGCTCACGGCCGCCACTTTCCGGCGCGGCGTGGTGATTTCATGGACGATTGCGCCGCCGATCGACGAAAGCACCAGCGCCAGGACCACGAAGAGCAGCGGCTGCTGCAGGATGCCGATCGGCAGGCGGTCCGAAGCCACCCTCAGGAAAGCGAGTGTGAAGGCGTGGGTGATGTAGATGCTGTAGGAGCAGTCGCCGAGATAGTTCAGCCATGCCAGAACCGGCAGCCGCGAAAAGTCGATGGAAACTGCGCCGTAGATGATGAAGATCGCCGGGATTCCCCAGGCGTAGAACCGGCTCTCCGGCGGCATCAGCGCTTCGTTGACGAAGAGGAACACAAATCCCGTGGCCAGTGCCGCCCATGCCCAGCGGTTCGGCAGAACGACCTTCTGCCCGTAAAGACAGCCGAGCACGACGCCGGCGAGGAACTCCAGCATGATCGGCTGACCGTAGAACCGGGTGGCCGTCGTTTCCGGCAGCAGCCGGCAGGCAATCAGGATCACGGCAAAGACGGCGAACATCGCTGGAATCCGGCGGGCTTCCGAGAGCGGCAGCAGCAACGCAAACACAAAATAGAAGAACATTTCGTAATTCAGCGTCCAGCCCGGCACGACGACAGGGATGATCGTGCTTGGATCGGCGGCATTGGCCCATGGCAGAAACATCAGCGAGGCGATGAGATGCGGAAGGTCGAACACCGTGGATTTCAGCAGTGAAGGCGCCACCAGCGCCACGGCCGCCGAAAACAAGGTTGCCAGCCAATAGAGCGGGATGATCCTCCTGATGCGGCGGCGGGCGAAATCGCTGGGGCTCATCGCGCGCCCGCTCGTCGTCAGCCACATCACGAAACCGCTCAGCACGAAGAAGATGTCGACGCCGGTTTCGCCATAAAGAAAAGCCGTGGCGTCGACGGCGGGATTGACCTTGGCAAGCTGCAATATCGCATGGAAATAAACGACCATCAGCGCCGCAACAGCGCGCAGATATTGAAGCTGGACAAGCATCGAAGCGTCTTGCTCCTCGGGCTCGCGGACGCCGGTTTCCACCGTGCCGCTACGGTCAACTCAGTACATCTGCCGCACGACCCTGCCGGATGCGCGGGCTGTCGTGGAAGCGCATATATCCGACGACGAACCACAAGAGGCCGGCAATCTTCATCGAGAAAACGGCGGTCCCCCCGATCATCATATTCAGAAAAATGAAAAGAGAAAGTGAATGGGCGCATCGCCGCTGCGCCGCCGTACGGCCGGCTGGGAAGAGGCAGACGAATAGCCAGAGCGCGACGACGCCGAAGATCGTCGCCGCGTAGATCAGGTAGACGTAGCCGCTGTCAGCGAACTCGGCGACCCTGTCGACCGAAAGCCCGAGCACGGCGAGAGGATCGAGCTCCATGATCTTCTTCATCGTCAGGTTGATGCGGCCGGTGAAATTGTCGCCCGTCGCATTGGGTTTGAGGGTATAGACGACGAACCCCGCTGCAACGATCAGCGGCATTAGCGCCAGATTGAAATTCCTCGGGATCTTCGGAAAGACGAAATAGCCGACGATACAGGCAAAACAGAAGATCAGCATTGTGCGCGTATCGTTCGTCACCAGGATCAGCACCGCCGTGCTGATGAAGAGCAGCCGGTCCCAGCGCCCCAGTCTTTCCCACATGGAAATCAGGTAGATAGCGATCACGCCGCAAAAATTGGCAAGCGACACTTGTTCGAGAAAAATCGACGACGAGCGATGGTCGATAATGCCGAAGGAAAAGCGCTCGGGAAAGCCGAGAGCGTTCTGGAACAGGCCTGTCGTGTTGTAGCTCAGCGGCAGCAGCCCGCGCGTATTGGCGAAATAATCGGACGGATGCACGATGCTGACATAGAAGGGCACGCTGATGATCTCGAAAATCAGGAAGATCAGCACCGCAAGGCTTGCCCAGCGGAAGGCCAGCTTCATCGTTCTCTCGTTGCTCCAGCCGCCGAGGCCGGTAAAGCAGAAGATGATCAGCACGTTGCGGAAATGATCGACGAACGGCATGCGGTTGAGCACGCTGACATAGATGGTCACGACAAGCGTGAACAGCAGGAACAGGAAGCCCGGCAGATCCGTCTCGTAGATCCCCTTATGAAGGATGTAGATGATCGCGCTTGCCAGAATCAGGCCTTCGCTGGCGGCGACATGCGTCATCGACAGAGGCATGATGTTGTGGTTGATGAAGGCAAGAATGCCGTTATAGAGCATCGAAAACAGGCCGAGCCAGAGCACCGCATGATCGACGCGAGACGCGCCCCCGGCCGCGTCGAGGCGGTTGCCCGACACCGTGAAAGTCGCTGCCTTCTGATCGACTGTCGCCACGTTCAATTCCCCGCAGGCTTGACGGCGGTGCAGGCGCCGGCGTCCGCTTTCGCCGACGCGGCGAGAAGCCGCATCTGCGGTCGCTCAGGGCCCTTGCCCGGCTGAACGTTGAAAGGTTCGTCCGCCGGCCACCATTCGCCCGCCGCCCAATAGGACCAGCCGAGCCAGACATCGCTATTGCCGGACATGGTCGCGTAGATCTTGGTCAGGCCGCTCATGCAGTCCTTGTCGGCGGAACCGCCGAATTCGCCAAGAAAACCGCGTTTATGGTTCCGCTTCAGCCAGGCGGTGACGCCGGTGATGGCCTCGACCGCGGTGGCGGCGCCTTCGCAATTAGCATGGGTTCCCGACGAATCGACGTCGAGATATTGATGGACCTCATAAGCGTAGAAATCGAGCGGGTCGCGCACGCCGAGCATGACAGTACCGTTGGCACCGCCGATCACATCCTCTTCCCAGCTGTGAGCGCCGCTCCAGGCGGTGCCCGGCACCAGGATAAGGTTGCGAGCGCCGACGGCGCGGATGGCGCGGATCGCCGCGTTGGCGGCATCGAGCCAGTCGGTGGCCTTGATGTCGTGCGGCTCGTTCATCAGGCCGAAGAGAATGCCGTCCTGATTGGCGAATTCGACCGCGAGCCTTGCCCAGAAGTCGGCGAAAGCAGCGTCCGTCGCCGGCGCGGTGCCGATCTGCGCCTTATCGTAATAGCCGAAATTATGTGGGTCGAGCAGAACGGCCATGGCCCGCTTTCGGATCAGGCCGACCGTATCCTTGATCCGCTTGAGTTCGTCCTCGTCCAGCCGCCCGCCGAGCGCCGGCTGCAGCCGCTCCCAGCGGAAGGGCAGCCGAATGATCGTCATGCCCTTTTCGGCGAAATAGCGGATCGTCTGCTCGCTCGGATAGATGTAGTTCGTACCGTAGATGGCGCCGCGCTCGCCATATTCGCCGCCGGAAAGATTGACGCCGCGATAACACGGCGCGCCGGCCGCAAAGGCCGGCGACGGCATAAGGGCGGCCGCAAGCAGCAGCGCCGCCAGATGTCGTGTCGTCCTCATAGCTATCCTCGCAATCACGGCAAATCGCAACATCGACGTCGCTGCGCCTATCTTAACGGTCCGTTAGCTAAGAATTTCTAAAGTCGCAGCACCTCGGCTTCAGTCTTTCACGCTGGGCGGGACACGAGTGCGCGTATGAGTCAATATGACAGGAACAGGGTAAGCCGGCTGCCCGGCTGGCGTAGTTACGAGCCGTCTCCGACTGCGTCGGAAGGCGTGCGCCCGCGCAGTCCCGTTATTCGTCCGGATGATTTCGCCCGTCCCGAGCTCAAGCCAGCCCCACCGCCTTTCGTGCCGCCGTCGGCACGGGTTGCAGACATCCGTCGATCCGAGCTGCCGTCCGCCGCTGCCGCCGTACGGCCTGCGGCCCTAGAACCGCCTGCGGCCCCAGAACCGGCTGTGGCCAATGTGCCGCTGCAGAACACATCCGCGCCCGCCGCCGCGCTTCTCGACCTCCGCTCCAGCATCACGGCGATCTGGAGCCGCAGGCTGGTGGTGTTTGTGCTGGCCCTTTTTGGAGCCGTCGGGGGCGGCGTGGTGGCGCCGTTGATCGGCCAGAAATTCACCGCCGTCAGCAGCCTTTATTTCGATCCGCGCCAGATCGGGCTGGCCGAGGCCGGCGCGCAATCTTCGGGCCCATCGCCGGAGATGATCTCGGCGCTGATCGACAGCCAGGTGCAGATCCTGACCTCGGGCAATGTGCTGCGCCGCGTCGTCGAGGCGATGAAGCTCGACCGGGATCCGGAATTCAACGGCGGCAGGACGGATGGCGCGGCCGTGATCGGCGCCCTGCAGAAGGCGCTTGTCATCACCCGCCAGACCGGCACCTATGTCGTTTCGCTCGCCGCGACGACGAACGACCCCGAGAAATCCGCGAAGCTTGCCAACCAGGTGGTCACCTCCTTTACCGAGGAGGAAAACAGCGCCTCGAACGGCCTCTACGAAAACACCTCCTCGACGCTGGACGGACGCCTTGCCGATCTGCGCCAGAAGGTGCTGGAGGCCGAGCAGGCGGTCGAAACTTTCCGGGCCGACAACGACATGGCCGCGACCGAAGGCAACCTGATCTCCGACCAGCGCCTCGTCTCGCTGAACACGCTCTTGGTAACGGCGCAGGAAAAGACCATCCAGGCGAAGGCCCGCGCCGATGCCGTCGCCAATCTGCGCGTCGAAGACATCGTTGCCGGCAACCAGGCGGAAGGCGGCGTCACATCGCCGCTCGTCAGCTTGCGTCAGCAATATGCCGCCCAGGCCGCCGCCGTCGGCAGCCTTGAAAGCCAGATGGGCACGCGTCATCCGCGCCTGCAGGCGGCGCGCTCCTCGCTGCAGAGCATAGCGGGCGAAATCAGGGGCGAATTGCAGCGCCTCGCCACCTCGGCAAAGGGCGAATACGAGCAGGCCAAGGCCGCCGAGGACAGCGTCGCCAAGGAACTCGCCGTTCAGAAGGCGCTGCAGGCGACGACCTCGGACAAGCAGGTGGAGCTGAACGAATTGCAGCGCAAGGCAACGGCGGCGCGCGATATTTACGAGACGGTGCTCAAGCGCTCGAGCCAGACGAGCGAGGAGCAGAACCTCAGCCAGAGCAACATCCGCGTCATCTCGCCGGCCGAGCCGCCGGTCAAGGCCGATGGCCCTGGAAAGAAGATCCTGATGGTCGCCGGCATCATCGGCGGCTTCCTCGCCGGGTTCTTCCTGGGCGCTGCCTTTGCCATCCTCGCCGGTCTTTTCGGTCACCCCATCATCAGAGGCTATTTCAGGAAATCGCCCGCCGCAGCGGCTTGATGCGGGCCGTCGATTTTCCTACATGCGGAAGAAGCGGTTTGTCGCCGGCAGGAGAATTCCCATGCGGCTGTTGATGATGCTTCTGATATCGCTCGGCGTCCTTTCCGGCCTCGCCCCGGCGTCAGCCTTCGCTGTCGACTGGACGAAATCCGTGGATTCGACTGTTCAACCCCTCTATCCCTACAAGGGCCTTCCCGGCGTCAAGGCGCAGCCGGACAAGAAGGAAGAGGAATCCTATAATTGCCGCACCGAGACCGTCCAGATCCGCCGCCGCTATGACGAAATCTTCCGCTCCGGCGGCATGCCGACGCTGATGTATGTCTGCGACCGCGACGGCTTCGTTACCATGGGCGAAAAGGTTCCGCTCCGCGGCCATTACCAGCCGGTGCGGTGAGAATCGTACCAAGCGGCGGTGCGATGATGGTCAGTTGCAGGCTGAGAGTTGGCCGCCGGAGCCTTGCGGGATGCTGCAAGACGCGGCGGAGTTTTCCGCATGCCATGCGCTGAACGATGGAACCGCGTCCGCACCGCTCATTCATCTTTTGCCCAAATCATTCATGAAGCGCTGCTCTATCGGGCAACGAACGCGCCTTCCGCTCCCCGGCATGCTTCTTGCTTCATTACTAATATTCTAACCTTTGGGGAGAAAGTGTCATGCAATGGAACGCATCACCGAATTTTGCACCTCTTGTCCTCTTTCTTGGCGGTCAGCGTAGGGTGGTCAAGACGCTCCGAGACGCAGCCGAAGTGCTGATAATCGATTGGCCATTCGACGATGGAGAGGAATATGTCGCGGCCGTGAAGGCTTGCGATGATGCCGTCGCGGGAGAGGCCGGGATGGAGGAATTGAGGGAATTGCTTCTTCGCGCCGCCAGGGAAGCCGGCATTACCGCTTTGTCAGTCGTATCGGGTAGCGGCAAGACGACATCACACATGGCGGCGTGACAGGCCTTCAACCTGCGCCGACTCTTGGAACCGGTATCCAGACAAGCAGGTCGATGGCCTCCGTCAACAGGGCCAAGTGCGCAATTTTGGAAAGATTTGAATGTTTGATCTTGGCAGCGATCAAAAGGAAATGGTGCCCAGAAGAGGACTCGAACCTCCACGCCTCGCGGCACAGGTACCTGAAACCTGCGCGTCTACCAATTCCGCCATCTGGGCGACGGAGAGCGATGTAAGGGGGTGGCTCGTGACTGTCAACTGGGTTTTTGAAGTTTTCCTGACAGTCTGCAAAAAACAACCGATCACATGCGAGGGAGCGGCCGGAGGGGAGCCATAGCGCTCCGGTCCGGGCGCCCTATATAAAGGGAGTCTCGAAAGGAATGCCTCATGCCTGCTGCTCGCACGCTTCTGCTCGCCGGCCTTTTTGCCGTTTTCGCGCCTCTCATAGCCGGCGCTGATTCGCCGAAGCCGGGTCTCGGGCCGGTCAATACGGGATCGACGCTCTGCGATTTTCGCGGCTGCTTCGGTTTTGGGCCGCAGCAATGGCATCGCCCGGCTTATGTCCAGCCGAATTACCGTCCGCGCGGCGCGGGGCCGACCTATTACCTGCCGGGCGCGGCGGGACGGCCGCAGCTGACCTATGAGCCGCCGCCGGTACGCCAGGTGCAGCCGGCACGGGATCTGAACAAGCACATCGCTTGGTGTACCAATGAATACCGTTCCTACAATCCGAGGACGGATCACTTCCTCACCTATGAAGGCGTCTACAGGGTCTGCCGCTCGCCCTATCGCTGAGCGTGCTTGGTCAGCTTTCGTGCGAGACGCGGTCGACATGGCCGAGATCGCGGCCGGGCTCGATGATGTCGCGGACGCGTTGCTTCAGCTCCTTCGGCCCGGGAAAGCCGCCGTCGCGCTTACGCTCCCAGATGAGATCCCCATTGACGCGGATTTCGAAATTGCCGCCGGTGCCGGGGATCAGCGCCACCTCGCCGAGACTGTCGGAAAAGGTGCTCAGCAGCTCCTGCGCCATCCAGGCGGCGCGCAGCAGCCAGTTGCACTGGGTGCAGTAGAGGATCGAGACGCGGGCTTTTTCGGTCATGGCGTTTTCCTTTCGTTTGGCGTGATTTAAGCGCTTGCGGCGTGCAGACGCAATCGCGCAGGCGCAAGCATCTTGCGCGCCGTTCTTCGGCATGGTTTCTAACTGCCGACCACCGGGGAGAACCTATGCGAGTCGCAGTCGTCGAAAATATGCGCAACACCGGCCTCGGCGCGCTTGCCACGGCGCTCGACGAGGCGGGTGCTGAGATCGAGTGGTTCCGGGTCTGGCGGGATGGCATCCTACCGCCGGACATATCCGGTCATGACGCGCTGGTGGTTCTCGGCGGCGAGCAGAGCGCGCTGGATGACGAGACGCATCCTTATCTGCCGGAGCTCGCCCGGCTCGCGCGCCGCTTCGGCGACGCCGGCAAGGCCGTGCTCGGCATCTGCCTCGGCAGCCAGATTCTTGCCCGCGCCTATGGCGCCGACAACCATCTCGGAGCCGCCCGCGAATTCGGCTGGCACAGCATCGGCGTCACTGATGAAGGCCGCTCCGATCCGCTGCTCTCGGCGCTTGGCGGCGAATTCACCATCTTCGAGTGGCATGCCGATACCTTTTCCCTGCCGAAAGGCGCCGTTCGTCTCGCGACCAGCCTTGTCGCCGAGAACCAGGCCTTCCGTATCGGCCGCGCCGTCTACGGCACGCAGTTTCATTTCGAGGCCGACAGAAGGGTGGTCGAGCAGTGGAAGGCGGAATTCCCTGACACGATAGAACGCATCGCGCCTGGTTGGCTGCAAAGCTATGCCGAACTGGCTGCGCGGCATGCTGGTGGCGCCGATGCCGCCGGCCTTGCCATCGCCCGCGCCTGGGTCGGGCAGATCGAACGGCAAGAGGTCGAGATGCGGTCGCAGGTCCCGGCTTGAAGAGCGATGCGATGACGGCAAGCGAACGCGAGAAGATGGCGGCGGGTGAGTGGTATTGCTGCCTGGATGACGAACTCGATCACCTTCGCCGGCAGGCGCGGCTCGCCGTCCACGCCCACAATACGCTGCCGCCGGACGAGCGCGGCGCCGCAGCCCCCGCCCTCAGGGCGCTTTTTGCACGAGCCGCCCCCGATATCTTTATCGAAGTGCCGTTTCACTGTTCCTACGGCATCAATATCACTCTCGGCGAGCGCGTCTATGTCAACGCCGGCTGCGCGATCCTCGATTCCGGCAGCGTGACGATCGGCGACCGCACCATGTTCGGACCGGGCGTGCAGATCTATTGCGCCGAGCATCACAAGGATTCGGCACTTCGCAGTAGGGGAATCGAGATCGCCCGACCGGTCGCAATCGGCAGCGATGTTTGGGTCGGCGGCGGCGCCATCATCCTCGGCGGCGTGACGATCGGCGATGGTGCGATCGTGGGTGCGGGCGCCGTCGTCACCAAGGATGTGCCGGCGGGCGCAACGGTGGTCGGCAATCCCGCGCGTCCGATAAACCGCTTTTGAGATTTGCACCGGTGCGCTCCCTCGACAATGACGCCGCCTCCTCTAGATCAGAGGACGGAAGGGGAGAAATATCATGACATCACCGAATTTGCCCATGCAAGGCGGCTGCCGCTGCGGCCGGGTGCGCTTGAAGATCAGCGCTCCGCCGCTGCTGGCCATGGCCTGCCATTGCACAGGCTGCCAGAAGATGACGGCGAGCGCCTATTCGCTGAGTGCCGCCATCCCCAGCGAAGGTTTCGAGGTTACCAAGGGCGAGCCTGTTATCGGCGGCCTGCACGGCGCCACCAGGCATTATTTCTGCCCGCACTGCATGAGCTGGATGTTCACCCGGCCGGAAGGCATGGACTGGTTCGTCAATCTGCGCGTCACCATGCTCGACGACCCGAGCTGGTTCACGCCATTCATCGAGACATGGACGAGCGAGAAGCTGTCGTTTGCCGAGACCGGCGCGGTGTATAGTTACGAAGCGCTACCCGAGATGGACGCCTATGAGGGGTTGGTGAAGGAGTATATGAGCAGGGGATAAGGCTCAGAAGCCTTGGAAGAGAAAGTCCATGGCGCCGATGATGACATCGCTTTTGCCCGATAGATCTGTGACGGCTTCTCCAATTTCCGAGGTCGGGACAGAGCGGTTCTGCGCTTCAATCAAAAACTGAACCGCTCTAAAACTGACGGTACTCGGCGAGCGGCAGGCCGTGTTTTTCGACATATTCGTTTTCGAGCCGGATCGCCTCGGCGTTCTCGATCCGCCACAGCCGCTCGCGTTCCGCCTTTATCGCTTTCGCGATACCTTCTTCCGCCGCCCTGGATATGTTGATCTTGAGCTCGCGAGCCTGAGCGACTAGGCCTTCATTCAGAGACAGGTTCGCTGCTTTTCTCGCCTGCTGAGTCATAACGCTCTCCTCGGTCTTATGCGCAAATCATATGCGCATAAGATATGATTGAGAAGCGTTATTCGTCGCCCATCTTCAGCGCGGCGATGAAGGCTTCTTGCGGAATCTCCACCTTGCCGAACTGGCGCATGCGCTTCTTGCCTTCCTTCTGCTTGTCGAGCAGTTTGCGCTTGCGAGTGGCGTCGCCGCCATAGCACTTGGCCGTCACGTCCTTGCGCAGCGCCGAGATGGTTTCGCGGGCAATCACGTTGCCGCCGATCGCCGCCTGGATTGGGATCTTGAACATGTGCTTCGGAATAAGCTCCTTCAGCCGCTCGCACATGTCGCGGCCGCGCTTTTCAGCTGCCATGCGATGCACAAGCATCGAGAGTGCATCGACCGGCTCGCCATTGACGAGGATCGACATCTTCACGAGGTTGCCTGCACGGTAGCCTTCGAGGTGATAATCGAAGGATGCATAGCCCTTGGAGATCGATTTCAGCCGGTCGTAGAAGTCGAAGACGACTTCGTTCAGCGGCAGTTCATAGGTCACCATCGCCCGGGTGCCGACATAGGTCAGCTCGGTCTGGATGCCGCGGCGGTCCTGGCAGAGTTTCAGGATGCCGCCGAGATAATCGTCCGGCGTCATGATTGTCGCCTTGATCCACGGCTCGCGGATTTCGGCAATCTTGACGACATCGGGCATGTCGGCCGGATTGTGCAGTTCGCGCTCGCTGCCGTCGGTCATCGTCAGCTGATAGACGACGGAAGGCGCTGTTGCGATGAGGTCGAGGTCGAACTCGCGCTCCAGGCGCTCCTGGATGATTTCGAGATGCAGCAGGCCGAGGAAGCCGCAGCGGAAGCCGAAGCCGAGGGCTGCCGACGATTCCATTTCGAAGGAGAAGGACGCGTCGTTGAGGCGAAGCTTGCCCATGGCCGCGCGCAAGTCTTCGAAATCGGCGGCATCGACAGGGAAGAGGCCGCAGAAGACGACCGGCTGCGCCGGCTTGAAGCCCGGCAGGGCTTCCGCCGTCGGGCGCTTGTCTTCGGTGATCGTATCGCCGACGCGTGTATCGGCCACTTCCTTGATCGAGGCGGTGATGAAGCCGATCTCGCCGGGGCCGAGGCTGTCGACATTGACCATCTTCGGCGTCAGCACGCCGACCCGTTCAACCTGGTATTTCGCGTCGGTGCCCATCATGCGGATCGTCTGGCCCTTGGTCAGCACGCCGTCGATGACGCGCACGAGAACCATGACGCCGAGATAGGTGTCGTACCAGCTGTCGACCAGCAGCGCCTTCAGCGGCGCCTTCTCGCCGCCCGGGCTCTTCGGCGCCGGCAGCTTGTGGACGATCGCTTCCAGCACGTCGGGAATGCCGAGGCCGGTCTTGGCCGAAATCAGCACGGCCTCGGAAGCGTCGATGCCGATCACTTCCTCGATCTGTTCCTTGATGCGGTCGGGCTCTGCGGCCGGCAGGTCGATCTTGTTGAGCACGGTCACGAGCTCGTGGTTGTTGTCGATCGCCTGGTAGACATTGGCGAGCGTCTGCGCTTCCACGCCCTGGCTGGCGTCGACGACCAGCAGCGAGCCCTCACAGGCCGACAGCGACCGCGAGACTTCATAGGCGAAATCGACGTGGCCGGGCGTGTCGATCAGGTTGAGAATGTATTTCTCGCCATTGTTTGCCTGATAGTGCAGGCGCACGGTCTGGGCCTTGATGGTGATGCCGCGTTCGCGCTCGATCTCCATATTGTCGAGCACCTGCTCGGACATTTCGCGCTCGGCAAGTCCGCCCGTCGTCTGGATCAGGCGGTCGGCCAGCGTCGATTTGCCGTGGTCGATATGGGCCACGATCGAGAAGTTGCGGATATGGGACAGCGGAGTGGTCGAATTGGTGCTCATGCGCGCCATATAGCAGCGCCGCCCCCTGCCGCAAAGCGGTAATTAATCGGGAGTTTACGCTATTTTGCGGGTCTGCCCGGCGTGCCTCAGACCGGCCAGCTCTCCAGTCGCCAGGCCGAATCCCAGAACATCCATTCATATTGGGAGGCGCGCACGAAAACGTCCATCATTTCGGCGCGCTCCGTCTCCGATGCGGCGCGGGCGGCGATATCGGTCAGTGCGATCACTTCGCGGGCGCCGGCGGCGAATTGCGGATCGCCATAGGTGTTGATCCAGGCCTGATAAACATTGCCTTCGATCGCGGGTCTGCCTTTGATGCCTTCGCCGACATGCATATAGATCCAGAAGCAGGGCAGGATGGCCGAAAGCGCAACAGCATAGGACCTATGATAGGCGGTCGCCAGAAGGAAATTCGTATAGGCGAAGCAGGAAGGCGAGGGCTCTGCGGCCGTCACATCTGAGCTCGAAATGCCGAATTGCGAGAGGAAGCCTGCATGCAGGCCCTGCTCGACGGTGATCGCCTTCTGCGCCGAACCGAGGAAGCGCAGCACCTGCGCATTGTCGGGCGCCTTTGCCGCGACGATGGCGAGGCACCGGGCATAATGCTTCAGATAGATTGCGTCCTGCAGGATGTAGTGACGGAAAACCTCCGGCGGCAGCGTGCCGTCCGAAAGCCGTTCCAGGAGCGGCAATCGCTCGATCTCGGCCATGAGAGGCTTGATCCGGTCCCAGGCGGCGGCCGTGAAGTTTCCTGTGATTTCGATGTTCTGCAAGCTGCCGTCCATGATGTCCTCCTCTCTCCAAGCGCCGCTGCCATATATCGGCGGCACGGCGGTGAAGGCAAGCGCGACGACGCATCAAAAAGACGCTTGATTCCATGATGAGATAAGGTATTTCTCTTATAGTAGAATCTTGGATCGGCGATGGAACAGGAACTCGAACAGGCGATCGGCAGCCGCATTCGCACCTTGCGGCTGGAAAAGGGCCTGACGCTGGATGAGCTTTCCGAGGCGTCTGGCGTCAGCCGCGCGATGATTTCGCGCATAGAGCGGGCGGAGGCGAGCCCGACCGCCTCGCTGCTGGCAAGGGTTTGCGCCGCGCTCGGCCTGTCGCTCTCAGCCTTCTTTGCAGAGGAGGGGCAGCAAGCCTCGCCGCTGGCGCGGCGGCAGGAACAGCAGGTCTGGCGCGATCCGGAAACCGGTTATCTCAGGCGCGCGGTATCGGCGCCCGGCACCGGCTCCGCCGTCGATATCGTCGAAGTCGAATTTCCACCCGGCGCCCGCGTCAGCTTCCCACCGCATGCGGCATCCCATGACATGACGCAGCATGTCTGGCTCTTCGATGGCGAGCTGGAGATGACTGCGGGTGAGACGGTCTACCGGCTGCGTCCAGGCGACTGCCTGTTCATGCCCGTCGGCGAGGGCCATTCCTTCCATAATCCCGGCAATGCCCCGGCGCGCTATTGCGTCGTGCTCGATCGCGGCGGCCGATGAAGACCTTCATTTCAGGAGAAGACCATGCCTGACATTCGCATCCTTTCTGCCGAGGAGGCCCGCGCTGCAATTCCGGCCCTCTCGGAGGTACTGGCCGATTGCGTCACGGACGGCGCTTCCGTCGGCTTCATGCAGCCCTATGGACCGGAAGATGCCGAGCCATATTGGCTGGACGTTGCAGATGCAGTCGCCGCCGGCAGCAGTCTACTGCTGGTCGCCAAACTCGATGGCCGGATCGTCGGCACGGTGCAGGTGGGTGCCGCGCAGATGCCGAACCAGCCGCATCGCGGCGACCTGAAAAAGCTCCTGGTGCATCGCTCCGCTCGCGGCAAGGGTCTCGCACGCCTGTTGATGGAAGCTGCCGAACGCGAAGCGGCCGCTCGCGGTAAAACCCTGCTCGTGCTCGACACGGCAACCGGCAGCGATGCCGAGGCGATCTATCCCCGCCTGGGCTGGCAGCGGGTCGGCGTCATCCCCGATTATGCTCTGTGGCCGGAAGGCGGCTTTTGCGACACCACCTTGTTCTACAAGCGGCTCGCCTGATTGCACCAGTGCCGCTCATGCCCACCTTGCAAACATGGGAAGCGCCCCGGCCAATGTCGTCCCCGCCGTCCATTGCGCCGCGTTCCAGCCAAACTGCCGCGCCGTTTCGACATTCGCCGCGATATCATCGATGAAGGCGATCTCCGCGGCCATGACCCCGGCACGTTCGGTCGCCATTCGGAAGAAGTCGGGCGAAGGCTTGCTGTGTCCGAGTGCTGCCGAATAGATGATGTCGTCGAAGTGGGCGCAAAGGCCCAGCTCTCCCATCAGATAATGCGCCCGCCTGTGCTCCTGGTTGGTCGCCAGGAAGAGAGTGATACCGCTTCGCCTGAGAGCGGCGAGATCCGCCAGCAGATTGCGGTCGAGCCGGGAATCATTTTCGAACCAGTAGTCGATCAGCGCCGCGGCGCTGAGATGGGGCGCGATCTTTGCGAGCACGCCGGCGAGCGTTGGCTCCAGTGCTTCGCGGCCGATGATGATGGCGCCCCAGTGAACCTGGAAAAACTCCTGCTGCAGCAGATCGGGTCGCAGGCCGAGATCGCGCTCGAGATAGGTGAAGTGGGGCAGTCCGTCGGCCGGGCGGCCATGGATGAGCACGCCGTCGACATCGACCATCAGCACTTTCATGCGGCAGTTTCCTTCGGACTCAAAACATCGCGAAGGGTGAAGTCATTCACTTTGGCGATCAAGGGCGCCGCGCCGGCTTTTTTGTCGCGGCCGACCCATGTAAATCTCGAATTCCAATCAAGGACGGATCCGAAATGCGCGTCATCTATTCCGAAGACCATAAGCTGCGTGACGCCAGGACCGAGCTCTATGCCGGCCAGCTGGTGACGCCTTTCGAGGCGCCGTTTCGGGCCGAGTGGATCCTGGCGGCGGTCAAGGAAGCGGGTTTTGCCGATGTCGCAGCGCCGGACACGCATGGGCTGGAAGCGGCCCGAAAGGTGCATGACCCCGCCTATCTCGATTTTCTCGCCACCGTCTGGGATCGCTGGGTGGCGGCCGGTTTCGATGGCGAAGCGATCGCCAATTCCTTCCCGGTCCGCCGCACCAGCCATCGCGTGCCCGACAATATCGTCGGCGCGATCGGCCATTATGCCAATGCCGCCGACACCTCCATCACCAAGGGCTCTTATGAAGCGGCGATCGCCTCCATGCGTTGCGCCATCACCGGAGCGGATTGGCTGAATGCCGGCAACCGGTTCGCCTTTGCGCTTTGCCGTCCGCCCGGCCATCATGCCGGCATCGACCTTTTCGGCGGCTATTGCTTCATCAACAACTCAGGCGTCGCGGCCCAGCGGCTCATCGATCACGGCGCGAAGAAGGTCGCCGTGCTCGATGTCGATTTCCATCACGGCAACGGCACGCAGGACCTCTTCTATCACAGAGGCGATGTCTTCACCGCCTCGCTGCATGGCGATCCGATGTTTGCCTTTCCCTATTTCCTCGGCCATGCCGACGAGGAAGGAGAAGGGCAGGGTACGGGCAGCAACCGCAACTATCCGATGCCGCCGCACACGCCCTGGCAGGTCTGGTCTTCGGCCCTTGCCGATGCGCTCGCCCGCATCAAGGCTTTCGGCGCCGAGGCGATCGTTGTGGCGCTCGGCGTCGATACCTTCGAGCGCGACCCGATCTCCTTTTTCCAGCTGAGGTCGGAAGACTTCATTCGCATGGGAGAGATGATCTCCGCCGCCGGCCTGCCTGTCGTCACCTGCATGGAGGGCGGTTACGGCGTGCCGGAAATTGGCCTCAACGTCGCCAATGTCCTCAAGGGCCTGGAAGCCTGATTGCTTGATATGACCGACGAGATCGTTCCATCCGACATTCCGACGCCTCGCATGCTGAGCTGGGCCCGCAACTCCGCCATCTATCGCTTGGAGCGGCGGATGATGACCGAAAAGCAGCTGTTTGACGCGATTACCCGCAAGGCGAAAGAGAAGTTCGAGGATATCGGTGCGGCGCAACTCAAGGCCCTTGCCGATTTCGCCGTCAGGTTCGCCTATGACAACAAGGCGCTCGATGATGGCGCCTATGCCGAGATCAGCACGCGTTCCCAGCTACGCGGCGGCAAATCGAAGCGCGCCATCGCCCGGAAACCTGCGGCCAAGGGCGTCGCTGGTGATAAGGTGGAGGCCGCCCTTGAGGAGGCTGACGATCTCTATGCTGCTGCGATATTTGCCCGCAAACGCGCCTTCGGCCCCTTCCGCCGCGTCGAGCTTGACGAAAAGCGAAAGGCCAAAGAGCTTTCGGCCTTCGCCCGCAACGGCTTCAGCTTCGACATCGGCAGGAAGGTGTTCGACATGAGTTTGGAGGATGCCGAAGAGGTCATCCTGGCCTGCCGTCTCTGATCGTGCATAAGGCCTTTTACTGGCCGGATCAGAAGTTTGAATTTGTCGCTCGCAGACCGTCTTCGTAAGAACAGCGCACAATCGGCGAGGGGACGGGTATGGAAGAAAGAGCAAATGCCGGCGCGGGCACGCTGACCGCAGAGGCGTCAACAGCATTTGGCGGGGTGGCGACTGGCGGGCTAATGTGTCTCCTATCCATGTCGTCGATCCAGTTCGGCGCCGCACTCTCATCCTCAGCCATCTCAACCTATGGGCCGGCCGGCGCCTCTTGGCTGCGCCTGGCTTTTGCGGCCATCATTCTCGCCCTTGTCGTGCGGCCGCGCGTCTTCAGCTACACAAGGGCGCAATGGACGAGCGCTCTGGTCCTCGGCGCGGCGACAGCGCTGATGACCATGAGCTTCTTCGCGGCGATCGAGCGCATTCCTCTCGGTCTTGCCGTAGCGATCGATTTTCTCGGCCCGCTTTCCGTTGCGACCATCGGCTATGGCCTCAGCCGGCGTCTCCTCTGGCCTCTCATTGCAGCATTTGGCGTTCTGGCGCTTGCTCATGACGGTGAGGGCTGGGTCGGCAATATCGAGGGCATTCTTTTTGCACTCGGCGCCGGAACCGGGTGGGCGATCTATATCGTCCTGACAAAAAGGATCGGCGCGAGCTTCAAGGGGCTGGAGGGGCTTTCCATATCGCTGATGGCCGCCGCTCTTGTCGCGACACCCTTCGGCATCGCCGGCGCCATCCCGAAGCTCGATGCTTACGGCCTTGTTGAAATGGTCGGCCTTGCCGTTCTCGTGCCGCTGCTTCCCTACACGCTGGAGTTGATCGCCTTGCGGCGCATGCCGACGGCATCTTTCGGCATTCTCATGAGCCTCGAGCCGGCCATCGCGGCACTCGCCGGTTTCGTCATTCTGGCCCAGCCGATGACGCTGCTGCAGATGGCCGGAACTGCCTTGGTGGTCGCCGCAAGTGCCGGCGCGACCTTTTCCGCTCGGCAGTGATCAGCCCGCCTTTTTCGCCGGATCGTCGAGAGCGGGATTGTAGAACAGCGACAGCGTCAGGCTTTTGGCAATCCGCTCGGCGGTCGCCATGAACCAGACCTTGGCTTCCGACGAGGGGGCGATCTCGTCAAGCGTTGCGGCGAACAGCGACAGCCACTTCGGAAAAAGATCGGGCGTCAGGTTCTGAACGCCGGTATGCGCCTGCACCGGCTTGCCGCCATAGGCGCCGCTGCGGAAGGCAACGGCCGACCAGAAGCTCTTCATCTTCTCTATATGCTCCGGCCAGCGGCCGGAAAGCCGCGCATCGAATACCGGGCCGAGATCGGGATGTTTCAGCACGCGCCCGTAGAAAGTCTCGACCAGCCTGCCGATAAAGGCCTCGTCGACCCCTATCGTCCGCATCTCGGCCTCCGCCTTTTCGCGGATCGCCGCGACATGGGCAGGGCGGCCCTGAATGTCATTGTTCATCATAAACCCCGGCGCCGCATGATGCGGCGTCTCTCATATAAGTCTTTACCTCAGCGAACCAAAGCCGCTCGTGCGGATTGCGGCAATCTGTCAGCCGGTCCGCCTCGGCCACTTGACCACCATCGCTTCCTTGCCTAGGTTTAGAATTATTCTAAATTTTTTGGAGAAGTTTATGCTGGCGCGTTTTTTCAGGTCGCCGAAACGATCCTTTGATTCGCTCTCCGAGCAGGAGATTCTCGCCCTTGCGATTGCCTCCGAGGAAGATGACGCCCGCATCTATCTCGCCTATGCCGACAAGCTGCGGCCTGAATTTCCGGCTTCGGCCAAGGTCTTTGAAGATATGGCCGAGGTCGAGGATACGCACCGCAAATCGCTGTTCGAAATCCATCGTCAACGTTTCGGCGAGCGCATCCCGCTGATTCGGCGCGAGCATGTGCAGGGCTTTTACGAACGCAAGCCGGACTGGCTGCGAGCCAACCTGTCGCTCGATGCGATGCGGCAGGAGACCGAGGCGATGGAGGAGCAGGCCTATCGATTTTATGTCGAGGCGGCAAAGCGCACCACGGACGCCTCGACGCGTGAGCTGCTCGGCGACCTCGCACTCGCCGAACAGGGGCACGAAGACATCGCCCGCATGCTTGGCGACAAACATACGCCTGAGGATATCAGGCGCGACGAGGACGAGACGGCGCACCGGCAATTCGTGCTGACCTATGTGCAGCCGGGCCTTGCCGGCTTGATGGACGGCTCGGTTTCGACGCTGGCGCCGATCTTTGCCGCAGCCTTCGCTACCCAGGATACATGGCAGACCTTCCTCGTCGGTCTTTCCGCCTCCGTCGGCGCCGGCATCTCAATGGGCTTCACCGAAGCCGCCCATGACGACGGGAAAATCTCCGGCCGGGGCTCGCCGGTCAAGCGTGGCCTTGCCTGCGGCATCATGACGGCGCTCGGCGGCCTCGGCCATGCGCTGCCCTATCTGATCCCGCATTTCTGGACGGCAACGATCACCGCCGCCATCATCGTCTTCTTCGAGCTCTGGGCAATCGCCTTCATCCAGAACCGCTACATGGAAACCCCCTTCCTGCGCGCCGCCTTCCAGGTCGTGCTCGGCGGCGGCCTGGTACTCGCCGCCGGTATTTTGATTGGGAATGGGTGAGGAGCGGTCGGCGAAGCCGAGCAATCGATCCAGTGAATCGATTGCAGCGACGAACGCCCTGAGCCAAAGCGAAGGGCCGGGAGACGGTGCGGCATATCAACACCTCATCTCCGGCGGCACGCAGACGATCAGCCCTCAATGAGGTGCACAGCACGGACCTCGAAGGACGAGGACTGCGAAAGCTAACGACGACGCGTCTCCAATCTCCAAAAAGCAAAAGGCCGGCTTACGCCGGCCCTTTCCCCCGCATCCCCCTTGCAAATTCTTAGCGAAGAGCGCCGACCAGAAGGTCGCGGCCGTTCTCGATGGTGACCCAACGGCCGGCATTGTAGCTCGACTGGCGCTTGACGAAGGTGTAGGGCGTCGCAAACCAGGGCTTCACGTCGGCTGCGAGATTGTCGAGCACGAAGTCGCCGTCGGCTGCGCGCAGCGTCAGGACGGCATGGCCTTCACCGTCAGGCTTGCGCACGACGGTCATCAGCAGGTCGGCGGCCGAAAAGCCGCGCTGGATCAGCATGCGGCGCTTCAAGAGCGCGAAATCCTCGCAGTCGCCGGCGGTCGTCGGATAGGCCCAGACCTCGTCCTTGCCGTAGATTTCCTTGTCGGTCATCGGTTTGATCGTGCTGTTGACCGTAGCGTTGACCGAGCGGACGAGCGACCACTTCGCAGGCGTCATCTCGACCGGACCCGCATTGCGGTTCGCGCCGCACTCACTGCTGTGGGTCTGACAGAAATCATAATGGCCGATCGGCTGAGAGGTGGCGTTGCCTGTTACCATGGAAGCATTTCTGCTTGGAGCTGGGATGGCGGCAGTCGCCATCGCAAACACGGCCGTCATGGCCACAAAGATACCCTTGAATCGCACGCCCGCCCTTTCCTCGATCGCCCCTTAAATTATTAACAAATTGTTAATGGAGAGGGCCGAGAAGAGTCAATCGTTACTTCTTGGGAGAGCGTTGCGACGCGCCAACATGGTTAAAATGCAACGGGTTGGCGGCTTGCGTTAGGGGAATTTCTCGGTCGGTGCTGTTCAAATGGGCATCTGCATATTTGTTGATGAACGAATGATGCCTTTGACGGCGCTGAGCAGAAGGCCGATATCGCCCGGGCGGGAAAGGCGGTGGTCGCCATCGCGGATGAAGGTCAGCACCACGTCGTCGGCGGGAAGGTGCTCCAGAAGCTTCATTGCGTGCGCATGCGGCACGTCGGGATCTTTCATGCCCTGAAGGATATGCACCGGGCAGCCCGTCTCGATCATGCCGTCGAGCACCCGGTTCTTGCGCCCGTCCTCGATCAGTGCCTGCGTATAGATGTTCGGTTCGGGGCTGTAGTGCGAGCGCTCTTCGAAATAGCCGCGCTCCGCCAGCGACTTGCGCTCCTTGGCCTTAAGGTTCGGCTCGATCAGTTCCGACGTGAAATCGGGCGCCGGCGCGATCAGCACCATACCGGCGAGCTTCGGACCACCCTGTCGGACGAGTTCCTGCGCCAGCCGGAGCGCGATCCAGGCTCCCATCGAGGAACCGACGAGAATGATCCTGTCCGGCGCAAGATGACGAATGACGGCAAGCGCTTCCTCCAGCCAGCGCGAGATCGTGCCGTCGCGGAAGCTGCCGCCGGAAAGACCGTGGCCTGAATAGTCGAAGCGGATGCAGGCGGCCCCGAGTTCGCCCGCCAGCCCGTCGAGCTCCAGGGCTTTGGTGCCGCTCATGTCCGAACGGTAGCCGGATAGCCAAACGAGAGACGGGACGGTATTGCCGGCTTGGGCGGGGCGGACGAGCATGGCGATTTCACGCGCCGCCTCGCCTTCACCGACCGTCATGAACTGGGGTTGGGTATTGGCCATCGGATCGGACATCGGCGAAACTCCTGTTGTTTTGGCCTATAAAACAGATTCTTGGCAGGCTGACAGCGGGTGATTTTTCCGCTATAGGGTGATATTGACTCCGTTGCAGCGATAACGAGATAGGTTTGCGCCCCTGATGATCCGGAGCGCGCGGCTGCAACGTTCCGAAACAACGCGAGGAGAATACGACCATTCGCAGACCTTTTAAGACCGATGCGCCCGTGAAGGACGGACCGCGCTCGAATCGTGAAATCCGCATTCCCAAAGTTCAGCTGATCGCGGCTGACGGACAGAATATGGGCGTCGTGCCCACCGACCAGGCCTTGAGAATGGCGGAAGAAGCCGGCCTCGATCTTGTCGAAATTTCCCCAAATGCCGAACCGCCGGTGTGTAAGATCCTCGATCTGGGCAAGCTGAAATATGCCAACCAGAAGAAGGCTGCCGAGGCGCGCAAGAAGCAGAAGATCGTCGAAGTCAAAGAAATCAAGATGCGCCCGAACATCGACACCCATGATTATGAGGTGAAGATGAAGGCGATGGGCCGCTTCTTCGACGAAGGCGACAAGGTCAAGGTGACGCTGAAATTCCGCGGCCGTGAAATGGCTCACCAGGAACTCGGCATGAAGCTTCTGCAGCAGGTCAAGGCGGATACGACCGAGATCGCCAAGGTGGAAGCCGAGCCCAAGCTCGAAGGCCGCCAGATGATGATGGTGCTGGCGCCGAAGTAAGCGCCAGTCACTTTTTGCCCAAGGCCGTCCGCAAGGGCGGCTTTTGTGCGTTCGGCCACCCTATCTTCGGCCCCTTTGTTTTATGCATGTCGTTATCTCGGAACCGCCGCACACTTCCGCGCGACATGCATAGCCGAAGATTCCTCCGCGGCCCCGTTGCACTTTCGTGACGCTGCGGTTATAAGCGCGCGTCCGAACTGACCGGCAGGGCATGCCGTGGCAGTTTCGAATGCTTGCGGAACGGTTCGTCGCCGATGCCGCAGATCAACAACAAACGCTCCCGCACCTTGTTGCGACGGCCGGAGAACCGGACTTCGCGAGGAGGGCTTTTTGATGAAGCGCGCAGGGAGGACAGAAGGAGTAGCAAAATGCCCAAGATGAAGACGAAGTCCGCTGCCAAGAAGCGGTTCAAGATCACCGCATCCGGCAAGGTCAAGGCGGCTGCCGCTGGCAAGCGCCATGGCATGATCAAGCGCACGAACAAGTTCATTCGCGATGCACGCGGCACGATGGTTCTCGCAGAACCCGATGGCCGCAAGGTCGTGAAGAACTATCTGCCGAACGGTCTCTGAGACTATTCCGGTAACGCGTTAGATTAAGGAGATCATGAAATGGCACGTGTAAAAAGAGGCGTCGCGGCCCACGCCAAGCATAAGAAGGTTCTGAAGCAGGCGAAGGGCTTCTACGGCCGCCGCAAGAACACAATCCGTACCGCCAAGGCTGCCGTCGATCGCGCCAAGCAGTACGCCTATCGCGACCGCAAGGTCAACAAGCGCAACTTCCGCGCCCTCTGGATTCAGCGTATCAACGCTGCCGTCCGCGAATTCGGCCTGACATATGGCCGCTTCATCGACGGCCTGAACAAGGCCGGCATCGAAGTCGACCGTAAGGTTCTCTCCGACATGGCGATCCACGAGCCGGAAGCATTCGGCGCCCTGGTTGCTGCCGCTAAGAAGGCCCTTGAATATCTCAAGGAAACGGGCACGGCGAACGAGTTTGAAGGCGCGGTTCGGTAACCAGCGCTTCCCAGGCTCTATGCTCTATTGAATTTTGGGAAACCCGCGCTGGTTTGGGCTGGCGCGGGTTTTTCTTTCTCTATACTCCTTGCGCCGGCCTCTCCAGCCTGCCTTTCGAACGCCGCCTGATCTGGACGGAAAGAAGACGATGTCAGATATCGACCAGCTTAAATCTTCCTTGCTTGCCGAAATTTCCGCCGCCGGTGATGAGCCCGCGCTCGAGGCCGTGCGCGTGTCCGCCCTCGGCAAAAAGGGCTCTGTCTCCGAGCTCTTGAAGACGCTCGGCGCCATGACGCCGGAGGAACGCCAGACCCGCGGCGCGGCGATCAACTCCTTGAAGAACGAGGTGACGGACGCCATTGCTGAGCGCAAATCGGTGCTGAAGATGGCGGCGGTCAATGCCCGTCTTAAGGCCGAGACGGTCGATGTCAGCCTTCCGGTGCGCTCCTCGCCCGCCGAGCGCGGCCGCATCCATCCGATCAGCCAGATCGTCGACGAGATCACCGCGATCTTCGCCGATATGGGTTTCTCGATCGCCGAAGGTCCCGATATCGAGACCGACTACTACAATTTCACCGCGCTGAATTTTCCCGAAGGCCATCCGGCCCGCGAGATGCACGACACCTTCTTCTTCAATCCGGATGAGAACGGCGAGCGCAAGGTGCTGCGCACCCATACCTCGCCGGTGCAGGTGCGCACCATGGAAGCGCAGCAGCCGCCGATCCGCATCATCATTCCCGGCAAGACATATCGTCAGGATAGCGACGCCACCCATTCGCCGATGTTCCATCAGGTCGAAGGCCTCGTCATCGACAAGAAGGCCAATGTCGCCAACATCCGCTGGGTGCTGGAAGAATTCTGCAAGACCTTCTTCGAGGTCGAAAGCGTGACGATGCGTTTCCGCCCGTCCTTCTTCCCCTTCACCGAGCCCTCCTTCGAGGTCGATATCCAGTGCGACCGCTCCGGCCCGATCGTCAAGTTCGGCGAAGGCACCGACTGGATGGAGATTCTCGGCTGCGGCATGGTCCACCCGAACGTGCTGCGCTATGGCGGGCTAGATCCGGACGAATATCAGGGTTTTGCCTGGGGCATGGGTCTCGATCGCATCGCCATGCTGAAATACGGCATGCCCGACCTGCGCGACTTCTTCAATGCCGACGTCCGCTGGATGACGCATTACGGCTTCCGCCCGCTCGACATGCCGACACTGTTCGGCGGTCTGAGCGCTTGAACGGAGATTTGAGACGATGAAATTCACGCTCTCCTGGCTGAAAGAACATCTCGAAACGGATGCCACGCTGGATGAAATCTGCGCCCGCCTCACCGAGATCGGGTTGGAAGTTGAAGATGTCGACGACAAGGCGGCGTTCAAGCCCTTCGTCATCGCCAAGGTCCTCTCGGCGGAAAAACATCCCCAGGCCGATCGCCTGAAGGTGCTGATGGTCGATACCGGATCCGGCGCGCCGGTACAGGTCGTCTGCGGCGCCCCGAATGCGCGCGCCGGCCTCGTCGGTGCCTTCGCCGCACCCGGAACCTACGTTCCCGGCATCGACGTCACGCTTGCCGTCGGCAATATTCGCGGCGTCGAAAGCCGCGGCATGATGTGCTCCGAAAAGGAGCTGCAGATCTCCGACAGTCATGACGGCATCATCGAACTGCCCGAGGATGCGCCGGTCGGCCAGAGTTACGCCGCCTATATCAATCTCGACGATCCGGTCATCGAGATCAACCTGACGCCGAACCGGCCGGATTGCACCTCCATCCACGGCATTGCCCGCGATCTTGCCGCCTCTGGTCTCGGCAGGTTGAAGATGCGCCCCGCGCCGTCCTTTGCCGTCGAAGGCGAGACGCCGGTCAAGTTGACCCTCGATCTCGATGATCCCAGGCTCTGCCCCGGTTTCGCGTTACGGCTTGTGCGCGGCGTCAAGAATGGCCCGAGCCCGCGCTGGATGCAGCAACGGCTCACAGCCATCGGCCTGCGCCCGATCAACGCGCTGGTTGACGTCACCAATTACATGACTTTCGATCAGGGCCGGCCGATCCATGTCTTCGATGCCGCCAAGATCAAGGGCAATCTCACCGTCCGCCGCGCGAGGGAAGGTGAGACCGTACTGGCGCTCGACCAGCGCGAATACAAGCTCGGCCCGAACAATGTCGTCATATCAGACGAGGACGGCATCGAATCGATCGGCGGCATCATGGGCGGCGAACATTCCGGCTGCGACGACAACACCGTCGACGTGCTGATCGAATCCGCTCTCTGGGACCCGATGAACATTGCCAAGTCGGGCCGCAGCCTCGGCATCATCACCGACGCACGCTACCGATTCGAACGCGGCGTCGATCCGGAATATATGGTTCCCGGTCTCGAACGCACGACCGAACTGGTGCTGGAACTCTGCGGCGGCACCGCTACCAGGGCCGAGATTGTCGGCTATCGCGGCTACGAACCGAAGGTTGTCGATTTCCCCTATTCGGAGGTCAAGCGCCTGACGGGCCTCGAAGTCTCCAATGAGGAAAGCAACGCCATTCTGACGCGTCTCGGCTTCACGGTCTCAGGCTCCGGCGAGAGGGTCTCCGTCGCCGTTCCCTCCTGGCGTCCTGATGTCGACGGCAAGGCCGATCTCGTCGAGGAGGTCATGCGCATCCACGGCGTCGACAATATCAAGCCGGCGCCGCTCGAGAGCCATGCCGCCGTCAATGGCCGGATCCTGACGACGCTGCAGATCCGCACCCGCACTGCGAAGCGGGCGCTCGCCGCGCGCGGAATGCTGGAGGCCGTGACCTGGTCCTTCATTCCAGAGGATCAGGCAAAGCTGTTCGGCGGCGGTTCGCCCGCGCTCAAGCTTGCCAATCCGATCGCCGCCGAAATGTCGGACATGCGCCCGTCTTTGCTGCCGGGCCTGCTGACCGCGGCTCAGCGCAATGCCGACAAGGGTTACGCCGACGTTGCGATCTTCGAAGTCTCAGGCACCTATGAAAACGACCGGCCGGAAGGCCAGCGCCGCGTCGCCGGCGGCATCCGCCGTGGCACGGCATCGCTCGCCGGCGCCGGCCGCATGTGGTCCAATACAGCCAAGGGCGGTGGCAGGCCGGTCGACGTCTTCGACGCCAAGGCCGATGCGCTCGCCGTCATCGAAGCCTGCGGCCTGCCGATGGGCAATATCCAGATCGAGCAGGGCGGCCCCGAATGGTACCATCCCGGCCGCTCCGGCACGATCAAGATGGGGCCGAAGATCGTGCTCGGCTATTTCGGTGAATTCCATCCGCTGACGCTGGAAGCCCTCGATGTCTCCGGTGCTCTCTGCGGCTTCGAAGTCTATCTCGATGCCATGGCGGAGCCGAAAAAGAAGGCGACCCGCACCAAGCCGGCGCTCGATCTGTCGCCTTTCCAAGCCGTCAAGCGTGACTTCGCCTTCGTCGTCGACAAGACGGTGGAATCAGGCGCGATCGTCAAGGCTGCGACCGGCGCCGACCGTAAGCTCGTCACCGGCGTCACCGTCTTCGACATCTTCGAGGGCGCATCGGTCGGCGATGGCAAGAAGTCGGTAGCGATCGAGGTTCAGATCCAGCCGGTCGAGCGCACGCTGACGGACGAGGATTTCGAGGCGCTGACGCAGAAGATCGTGGCGAGCGTCACGAAATTCACCGGCGGCGTCCTCAGAAGCTGAGCTTCATCTGCCGAAGATAGATTGGACCGGTCGCGCGAGCGGCCGGTCTTTTCATGTGTGCAAATGATAGAGTTTGCTGACGATCACCCATCGGCCTTCGATCTTCAGCAGCGATAGATAGTCGGTGAAGCGCATTCCGGCGAAATCGTCGGTGACCTTCACGCTTGCCGCGTCACCCTCGACATCGACGTTCTGGATGTCCATGAAAGGCTGCGTGCCGGGAGGGGCCGGCTCCTCGGCCAGGATTGCGGCGATGAATTCGTCCCGCGTCAGCCATTCGACGGCATTCTGGTAATAGCCGATGATCGAGCTTTTCGGGTGAAAGGCCTTCTTCAAGGCTGCCGCATTGGCGAAAGCCATGCCTTCGACATAGAGGTGAACCGTCTGCTCGACTGCCTGTCTGTCCGACATGTTTCCATCCCGTTCTCTAAGATGGCGTTAGATAGTTTCGCCGGCCGCGAAGGCAAGCCCGACCTGTGCGACCGGCCGGGCTTGTCCGTTTTCAAATATTCGTCATGGCAAGCGAGGCATCCGAATAGCGCTTGCCCGCCACCTGTGCCGCTGGGATCGCCTCGCCGAGTTGATCGAGCTCCTCCGCGCTGAGCGTGATATCGGCAGCGGCGACGTTTTGTTCGAGGTGGTGAAGCTTGCGCGCGCCGGGGGTCGGCACGATGTCGTCGCCCTGGTTCAGCACCCAGGCCAGTGCCAGCTGCGCCGCGGTCACGCCTTTTGCGGCGGCCAGCTTTTCGAGCGTTGCGACAAGCGCGGCATTGGCGTCGAAATTCTCCGCTTGGAAACGCGGTACCTGCCGGCGGAAATCGTCGTCGGCAAGGTCGTCGGCTTTGCGGATCGCTCCTGTCAGGAAACCGCGCCCGAGCGGGCTGTAGGGCACGAAGCCGATGCCGAGTTCGCGGCAGGTGGCAAGCACATCCTCTTCGGGATCGCGCGTCCACAGCGAATATTCGCTCTGAAGCGCTGCGATCGGATGGACCGCATGAGCGCGGCGGATCGTGGCGCTGCCGGCTTCCGAGAGGCCGAGGGCACGGACTTTCCCTTCCTTCACAAGCTCGGCCATGGCGCCGACCGTCTCCTCGATCGGCACGTTGGGGTCGACCCGGTGCTGGTAGAAGAGATCGATGGTCTCGATGTCCAAACGCTTCAGTGAGGCTTCGGCAACCGCACGCACATGTTCAGGACGGCTGTCGACACCGGCGATGGCGGCAGCGCCGGCCTGGCTGGTATCGATCTTGAAGCCGAATTTGGTGGCGATCACCACGCGGTCGCGGAAGGGCTTCAGCGCTCTTCCGAGAAGAACCTCGTTGGTGAAGGGACCATAGACTTCGGCCGTGTCGAAGAAGGTGACGCCGAGATCGACGGCGCGGTGCAGCGTCTTGACCGATTCCGCTTCGTCGCTGGCGCCATAGGCAAAGCTCATGCCCATGCAGCCGAGGCCGACGGCAGAGACCGTGAGATCGTTTCCGAGTTTTCTGGTTTTCATGATGCGCTCCTTTTCTGAGCTGACGTCGAACCGGTTGGGAGATCATTGCGGTACAGCCAGACAATATCGGCGCCGTATCAATCAAAAAATGCATGCAGTTTCTAACAACCTGTTCTATAATTTAGATCAATGAACAGAAGGCAACTCTCTCAACTCGCCGTTCTCGCCGCCGTCTCGGAACATCGCAGCTTCCGAGCCGCGGCCAAGGAACTGCTCGTCGCGCCGTCGGCGGTCAGCCACGCCATATCTAGCCTGGAGGAAAGTCTCGGCGTCAGGCTCCTGGCGCGCACGACCCGCAGTGTCGCGCCAACGGAGGAAGGTCGGCTGCTTCTCGAAAGGTTGCGTCCGGCGCTCGAGGAAATCGGTATCGCATTGGAGGCGGTCAACGATACGCGCGGCAAACCGGCCGGAAACCTGCGCATCACGGCGCCGCGCTTCGCCTCCGATATTCTGCTCGCCCCGCGCCTTGGCGATTTCCTCAATCTCTATCCCGATATCACGCTGGAGATCGCCAATGAGGACGGCTTCACCGATATCGTCAAGGAGGGTTTCGACGCGGGCATCCGGCTGGAGGAGAGCCTGGAGGCCGATATGATCGCCGTCAGAATCTCGCCCAATTTGACGACAGTGATTGCGGCCTCGCCCGAATATTTCGAACGCCATCCGAAGCCGCAGCACCCGCGCGATCTCGTCCATCATCGCTGCATCAAGCGACGCTTCACCAACGGCTCCATCTATCGTTGGGAATTCGAAAAGGACGGGCAGGAACTGATCGTCGCGGTCGACGGGCCGCTTGTCGTCAGCGAGGACCGGCTGGCCCTTCTTGCGGCGCTGAACGGCGCCGGTCTTGCCTATCTCTTCGATATGCGCGTGCATACTGAACTGTCGGCCGGCAGGCTGGTGCGGGTGCTGGAGGATTGGTGTGCGCCCTATCCCGGGCCGTTTGTCTATTATCCGAGCCGGCGGCAGATGCGGCCGGCGCTGCGCGCCTTTATCGATTTCTTCAGGTATGTGGAGAGGGATGCGGGCGGCCGGTGAGGGCCGCCGCTCGTTTGCCTCGTTTCCTCAGGCGGCTTTTGCCTTCTGGTTTGCCGCCGTCGTGGCGAGCTTGGTAAGGATCTTGTCGGTGGCCGTTTCCTCCTGCAGCGTCTGGTCGAGCAGGGCGACGACATCCTTCAGGCCGATCGTTGCGGCCCAGGTCTTCAGCGTGCCGTAACGGGCGATTTCATAGTGCTCGACCGCCTGGGCAGCCGAGATCAGCCCGGCATCCAGCGCCGGTGTGCCCTTGAATTCTTCCATGATCTCTTCGCCCTCGGCGATAATGCCCTGGATCGCCTCGCAGGTCTTGCCCTGGGCGCGCTTGCCGATCTTTTCAAAAACCTGCTGCAGGCGCTCGACCTGGGCTTCGGTTTCCTCGAGATGCTTCTGGAAACCGGCCTTCAGTTCGGAGGACTGGGCGGCGCGCGCCATCTTCGGCAGGGCGCGCAATATCTGCCGCTCGGCAAAATATATGTCCTTGAGCGTGTCGTAGAAGAGATCTTCCAACGTCTTTTCCTTGGCCATTTTCTCGATCCTTGTTTTGGGAAAGGCCGCGAACGCGGCGACACACTAAGAAGCAAAGATCGCGCAATTTGTTCCCGACCGATTTCGGGTGGACTGGAAAACCGCGCCGGGCAATCATCCTGCCGCCGATGTGGAGGAAGAAAAGCTCATGCGGAAGCCGGGTTCGATGAAAGGTCTGGAGGATCTCGGCCGCGTACGGCTGTCGCAAAACTTCTTCTTCCGCGATTTCCTGCATTCCGAAATCGCCGATTTCTACCGAATCCCCAATATCCCCGAGGATCCCGATCTGGCGATCGAAGCCGGCACGCAGCTTTGCGAGGAACTGCTGGAGCCGCTCGAAGCGACGTTCGGGCGCCTGCACATCCGCTCCGGTTACCGCTCGCCTGAGGTCAACCGCTTCGGCAACGCGAACAATCTGAACTGTTCCACCAATGCCGCCACCGCTGCGCATCACATCTGGGATCTCAGGGATTTCGACGGCTGCATTGGCGCCGCCGTCTGCATTGCCGTGCCGTGGGTGATCGACCGCTATCGCGATGAAAGCGACTGGCAGCGGCTCGCCTGGTGGATCCACGACCATCTGCCCTACTCCACGCTCTGCTTCTTTCCAAAGCTTTGGGCCTTCAATATCCAATGGCATGAACGGCCGAAGCGGGTGATCCAGAGCTATGTCAGGCCGCGCGGCATCCTGACCAAGCCGGGCATGGCGAACTGGGAGGGTGATCACGGCGCTTTCTATGAGGGATTCCCCCCACTCAGAAACTGATGCGGTAGCGGATGTGACCGTCGCTTTCGATATAGCTGTCATAGAGCGCGCGGGCCGTCTTGTTCTGCTCGCTCGTATGCCAATAGAGCCGCGACCAGCCCTTCGCCTTGCAGAGCGCGATGAGATCGTCCATCAGCGCCCGGCCGACGCCCTTGCCGCGCGCATCGGGATCGACGAAGAGGTCTTCGAGGTAGCAGTCCCTGCCGCGGATCCAGGTGCCCTCATGCGTCAGGAAAAGAGCAAAGCCCATAATCCTGCCGTCGACCTCGGCGACGCGCATCGCGATCGCGGAGGCCGGATCGAAGACCCGGCGCCATGTCTGGTCGGTGATATCTGCATCGACAGTCACCTCGTAAAAGGCGAGATAGGCGGCCCAAAGTTCGCGCCAGCGGGCTTCGTCCTCGGGGCGGGCATCACGTATCGTTGCGGTCATGGCTCTGTTCTTTCAGCGCCGGCTTCGTCGAGCAGCGCCATTGCGTCGTGGGAAAGGGAAAGTGTCGCCGACGTCACCAGGCTTTCGAGCTGTGACAGGCTCGTCGCGCTGGCGATCGGCGCCGTCACGCCCCTCTTGCGCAACAGCCAGGCAAGCGAGATTTCCGCCGGCGTGGCGCCGGTCTCGGCAGCCACCTTGTCGAGTGCGGCGAGAATGCGCAGGCCCTTTTCATCGAAATACTGCGAAACGCGGCCTTCGCGCGCCCGTCCCTGCGTATCGGCCTTGCTGCGGTATTTGCCGGTGAGAAAGCCGGCGGCGAGGCCGAAATAGGTGATGACGCCGATATCCTGACGAACGCAGAGATCGGCAAGCGGCCCTTCGAAACTGGCGCGTTGGTAAAGATTATATTCCGGCTGCAGCACGTCATAGCGGGGCAGGCCTGCCCTCTCGGCCGCGTCGAAGGACGCCTGGAGCAGATCCGCGTCATAGTTCGAGCAGCCGATGGCGCGGATCTTGCCCTGCTGCTTCAGCTTTGCAAAGGCGCCGAGCGTTTCCTCGTGCGGCGTATCGGCATCCGGCCAATGCGAGAGATAGAGATCGATATAGTCCGTCTGCAGCCGGCGCAGCGACGCCTCGACCGCCTTCAGAATATAGCTCTCCTTGAGCGTCTTTCCCTCGCCCATGTCCGAGCCCACCTTGGTAACGATGATGGCTTTGTCGCGGCCAACCTTGGCCTGTTTCAGCCAGCGTCCGATGATCTCCTCGGAATCGCCGCCCTTGCTGCCGGGAACCCATGCGGAATAGACGTCCGCCGTATCGACCGTGTTGAGCCCGGCATCGAAAAATGCGTCGAGAATGGCGAAGGATGTTTTCTCGTCGGCCGTCCAGCCGAAGACATTGCCGCCGATGACGATCGGTGCGACCGAAAGACCTGTTTTCCCAAGCCGGCGCAGTTCCATAAGGCTCTCCAAAATGGGTGAAATATAAAAGGCTGTATTGAATCGCGGATACGGCAGAACGCCGTTTGGCCAAGTTAGCGCGATCCCGGCACTAGGCAAACCCGACTTCTGCAATTTCATATCGCACCATTGCGTCGCGCTCGAGGCCTCAATATGGTTCGACGGCATTGGTTTTGGGAGGCTCGCACATGCTGCGTTTCGGTATCATTTCAACGGCGAAGATCGGTCGCGACAATGTCGTTCCCGCCATCCAGGACGCTGAAAATTGCGTCGTTACGGCGATCGCCAGCCGCGATCTGACGCGTGCAAGGGAAATGGCCGATCGCTTTTCCGTGCCGCATGCCTTCGGCTCCTACGAGGAGATGCTCGCCTCCGACGTCATCGACGCCGTCTATATCCCGCTGCCGACGTCGCAGCATATCGAATGGTCGATCAAATCAGCCGATGCCGGCAAGCATGTGCTCTGCGAAAAGCCCTTGGCGCTGAAGGCCGATGATATCGACGCCGTCATCGCTGCCCGCGACCGCAATCGCGTGGTGGTCACCGAAGCCTATATGGTCACCTATTCCCCAGTCTGGCAGAAGGTGCGTTCACTGATCGGCGAGGGTGCGATCGGTTCGCTCCGGCATGTGCAGGGCGCTTTCACCTATTTCAACCGCGACCCCGCCAATATGCGCAACGTTCCGGAACTCGGCGGCGGCGGCCTTCCCGATATCGGCGTCTATCCCGTCATGAGCACCCGTTTTTCCACCGGCAAGGAGCCGCTCTCAGTCCAAGCGATCACCGAGCGCGATCCGGATTTCGGCACGGACATCTATTCGAGCGTCAAGGCCGATTTCGGCGATTTCGAGTTGAGCTTCTACGTCTCGACGCAGATGGCCAACCGCCAGGTCATGGTCTTCCATGGCACCGAAGGTTACATCGAGGTCAAGTCGCCCTTCAACGCCAATCGCTGGGGACCGGAAGAGATCGAACTGGCCGATCGCAGCCACAATGAATCGCGCATCTTCCGCTATCAGGACAGCCGCCAATACAGGCGCGAGGTCGAGGCCTTCGCTCGGGCGGTAAAGAACGGCAAGGAAGAGATCGTCACGCTCGAAAACTCGAAGCTGAACCAGAAGGTGATCGATGCGATCTACCGCGCCAGCGAGAAGGACGGCTGGGAGCCAGTCTGATCATTCCCCTCATTCCGCGCGGAAGACGAAGCGCGAATAGCCGAAGAAGCTGAAGACCATAGAGGCGACGCTGGCGATCACCATGGCCGCCAGCGGCTGGAGCGTGGGCAGCGAAAGCAGCAGCGCAGAGTAAAGCCCGTAATTGACAAGCGCCGCCGTCACGCCGACTGAGCCGTAGCGGAAGCCCTCGGCAGCAAGCGACCGCCCGGAACGATCGAAGGTGAAGCTGCGATTGAAGGCCCAGGTGGTCGCCATTGCCACCCCGATGGCGACGAGCCGCGCCAGAAATGGGCCGAGCGGCGTCAGATGGAGCAGCGCCGCCAGCATGCCGGCATCGACAAGGAAGCCGATGCCGCCGCCGATCGCGAAGCGGACGAGCTTTCTCATGCCGCATCCGCCTTTCCGGGACGTTCACGCGATGCCGGTTTTGCGTCGGCGAGCGGCGCCTTGGCCGCGCTGGCGGTCTCCAGGCTCATATAATGGATGCGAAGCTGCTCGGCCCGGGCCCGGGCCACGGAATCCAGGATGACGCCGGCGGTAAAAAGCATGAAGGAGATCATCATCAGCGCCATTGATAGCACCCAGGTCGGCATGCGGCTGACGAGGCCCGTGTCGAAATATTCCGCCAGCACCGGCGTCATGAAGCCGAGGCTCGTCAGCATGAAGGCGGCGCTGATCGCGCTGAAGAAGGCGAAGGGTCGCGTTTCCTTCATCAGCATCGCGAACATCCAGAGGATTTTTCCGCCGTCGCGGAACGTCGAAAGCTTGGAGTGCGAGCCTTCCGGGCGGCGGCCATAATCGAGCTCCAGCTCGCTCACCGGAAGTTTCAGCCGGGAGGCATGCACCGACATCTCGGTTTCGATCTCGAAGCCGCCGGATACTGCCGGGAAGCTCTTGACGAAGCGGCGCGAGAAAGCGCGGTAACCCGAAAAAATATCGGTGAAGTCGGGGCCGAAGATCGTCCGGTAGAGCAAGTTGAAAAGCCGGTTGCCAAGCGCATGGCCCTGACGGCCGGCATCGGCATGCACGCCGCGTCGGGTTCCCACAACCATGTCGGCGCGTTCGGTCAGAAGCGTCCGCACCAGCTCCTCGGCATCGCCGGGTGCATAGGTTCCGTCGCCGTCGGCGATGATGTAGATGTCGGCCTCGATGTCGGCGAACATGCGGCGCACGACATGTCCCTTGCCTTGCCGCCGCTCGCGCACGACATGCGCTCCGGCCAGCATCGCCTGCAGCGCGGTGCCGTCGGTGGAATTATTGTCGTAGACGTGGATTGCGGCATCCGGCAGCGTCGCCCGGAAGCCCTGCACCACGGAGCCGATCGTCGCAGCTTCATTATAGCAGGGAAGCAGGACGGCAATGTCCGGGTGATGGGAACGCGTTCGGGCCATGACTCTACTCGTTACACTGAAAAGCCGCCAACAGCTTAAATCATGCAGCGTTAATAAGACCCTATGACCGAGGCAAAATCGGCTGCCTGCGCAAACGGCTTTACACTTTCTTGATCGGCGCCCGCTAAGGTTCGGCGATCTGGAAACGAGTTGCTAACCACGATGAATGCCGTGCAGCCGATTGCCAATGCGTCGACCGTGACCGCCGCCCGCAGGAGCCGACTCGGGGCGCTGCTGACGCGTCTCTGGCCCGCCGTCATCGCCTATAGTGTCATCCTCGCCGCCGTCATCCTTGTTACCAAGCTCTCCGGTGCCACGGATTATGTCGGTCCCGACAATGACGATGGCATGCGTCTCGTCGAGGTTCGCGATTTTCTTGCCGGTCAGGGCTGGTTCGATCTGATGCAATATCGTCTCGGACTCGCCGGCGGTACGTTGATGCACTGGTCGCGTTTGATCGATCTGCCGATCGCTTCGCTGATCTGGTTCTTCGACCTGTTTGCGCCGCGTGAAACCGCCGAGGCGCTGGCGCTGGCCGTCTGGCCCGTATCGCTCATCTTTCCTGCCATGCTCGCCATGGGCGTTGCCGGCCGGCGGATCGGCGGCATTGCGGGTATGCATATCGCCCTCGGTCTCACTGCTCCGGCGATCTACATTGGAAACCGCTTCGCCCCTGGCGCCATCGATCATCACAATGCGCAGCTGGCGCTGGTCGCGACGATGGTGGCGATGCTCATGGATCCCGCGCGTCGCGGTTGGAGCTACGCGGTCGCCGGCGTTGCGGCGGCTGTCGCCATCGCCATCGGCGCCGAGACCACTCCTTTCGTCGCTGCCGTCTGCCTCACGGTCGCGCTGCTCTGGGCATGGGAAGGCGAGAATTTTTGCGCTGCGGCCCGGGCCTTCGGGCTGTCGCTGACGATTGCGATCAACATTCTTTTCTTCGCAACGGTTCCGCCCCGGCTCTATTCGATGGTTACCTGCGACAATCTCTCGCTCGGCTACTACAGCCTGGCGGCGATCGGCAGCGGCCTCCTGTTGTTTTCGGCCATTTTTGCGAGCGGCTTGCGTCGACCCTTGCGCTTTATCGCGCTCGCCTTTGTCGGCGCCGGCGTTTTTGGTGCGGCGATCGTCATCGCACCGCAATGCCTGAGCGATCCGTTGGGCAGTCTCGATCCGATGCTGGTCGAACTCTGGCTGCGCCATATTTCGGAAGCCCAGTCGCTCCTGGCGCTGGCGCGCACCGATCCCACCTTGGTCGGAGCCTTCTATGCGGCAGGTCTGCTCGGCATTGCCGTTTGCATCTTTCGTATCATTCAGCGCGATCGCGTGCAGATCCACCTTATCCTGCTCTTCCTGCTTGCCACGAGCTGGGCGATCGCGCTGGTCCAGGTGCGCGGCTCTTCCTTCTCGAACCTGATTTCGATCCTGCCGCTCGCCCTGCTGATTATCGATGTCAGGCGCATCTCCAACAGCGACAGCGAGAATGTCGCTGCCGCCCTTGTCTATGTGACGAGTGTTCTCGCAAGCGTTCCGGCGGTCTGGGCCGTCGGCGGCGGGCTTGTTTCAATGCAGATGGAGAACCATGCGCAGAACAAGGCGGCGGAGCCGGCAAAAGCGCTTTCCTGCACATCGAAAGAGGCGCTGGCACCGCTTGGCGAACTACCGCCCGGCCTGGTCTCCGCGCCATCGGAAATGGGTGTGCCGATCCTCCGATTCACGCAAAATCGGGTTCTCGCCGCCCCCTATCACCGAGATCAGGGCGGCATGCTGACGCAATTGCATATCGGCCTGGCAAAGCCGCAGGAGGCGGAAGCCTTTTTGAAGGGAGCCGGTGTGACGGCGCTTGCTTTCTGCCCGAAGGACCTGCAGACGCGCGAACTTGCCAAACTGAAGCCGGATGGGCTCTATGCCGAACTCGGCAAGGGGAATATTCCGCACTATCTGGAACCACTTGCAAAAGTGCCGGATACGGGCGTCCAGTTCTTCCGCTACCGGCCGACGGCGGATTGACGCCGGCAGCCTTTATGTTGCGCTGACGTCAGTGAGACGTGCGGACGGCCCGCAGACGGTCGCTGGCATAAAGCCCGAGCACAAAGAGGATGAGACCGCCATTATAGCCGAGAATGGCATAAACAAGCGCCAGAAGTGACACTGGCCCCGGCGAGGTTATCGCCGCCAGGGTGAAGCTCATTCCGATCAGCGCGGCCACCAACGCGATCCCGGCGGCCGAGCGCATTAACCCGGCGCTGATGCCCAATGCTGCTGCTGTGAGAATAATCATTTCAGCACCTTCCCAGAGAGAACGAGGGGAAGAATAGGAAGCGCCAACTAACAAAGATTTACCGGCTCTCTCGGCTGAAAATCCTTTGTATTGCGGTGGTTAGCAATCCCTTTCGGGTAAAACGCGCTTTTTATCTATGCGTTCCCCGGCGTAACGGATTTTCCCGTTTTTCTTGTCATTTTTTCTCCTGCAACGACCGCATGCACGCAATGCCCATAGTATGAGCCTTGATAGAACGGCGTCGACTCTGCCACCCTAACGGTTCAGCCGTCGGGAAAACGGGTCTCTCCGGCGGTCGCGGACCTTCCTGTTTCCCGCCAATGGAAATAGAAAGGAGGGATGAGCAACCTCTTCGACAGCGATTCGCCGACCAACCTTGCCGAATATTCGGTTTCGGAGCTTTCCGGCTCGATCAAGCGCACCGTCGAAACCGCCTTCGATCAGGTTCGCGTGCGCGGGGAAATATCCGGTTATCGCGGTCCGCACTCCTCCGGCCACGCTTATTTCGCACTGAAGGATGATCGCGCCCGCATCGACGCCGTGATCTGGAAGGGCACGTTCTCGCGGCTGAAGTTCCGCCCCGAGGAAGGCATGGAGGTGATCGCCACCGGCAAGGTCACCACGTTTCCCGGCTCCTCGAAGTATCAGATCGTCATCGAGACGCTGGAGCCGGCAGGCGCCGGCGCGCTGATGGCGCTGATCGAGGAGCGCAAGCGCAGGCTCGGTGCCGAGGGCTTGTTCGATGCGGCCCGCAAGAAGCGGCTGCCCTTCATGCCGCATGTGATCGGCGTCGTCACTTCGCCGACCGGCGCCGTCATCCGCGATATCCTTCACCGCATCTCCGATCGGTTTCCCGTGCATGTCCTCGTCTGGCCGGTGAAGGTCCAGGGGGAGGGATCCGGCGAGGAGGTGGCGAACGCCATCCGCGGCTTCAACGCGCTGGGGCCCGCGGGCGCCATCCCCCGCCCGGATGTGCTGATCGTCGCGCGCGGCGGCGGCAGCCTGGAAGATCTCTGGAGTTTCAACGACGAGATCGTCGTGCGCGCCGCTGCCGAAAGCCGCATACCGCTGATCTCGGCCGTCGGCCATGAGACCGACTGGACGCTGATCGACTATGCCGCCGATGTTCGCGCTCCGACGCCGACCGGGGCGGCGGAAATGGCCGTGCCCGTCAAGGCGGAGCTCGATGCGCAGGCTGCGGCGCTTGCCGCCCGGCTGCAGGGCTGCATGAACCGGCAGATGGATCAGCGCCGCCAGTCCGTCCGTAGTCTGATGCGGGCATTGCCCTCGCTCGATCAGCTTCTCGCCTTACCGCGTCGCCGTTTCGATGAAGCGGCCGTCGGTCTTGGTCGCGGGCTGGAACTCAACACCATCAACAAGCGTCGCGGCTTCGAGCGTATGGCCTCGCATCTGCGCCCCGATGTGCTCTCCAATCGCATCGCCGAGCGACGCCAGCTTCTGGGTGAGCGCATGGCGCGGGCCGAGCGCACAATCGAGCGTCTGCTCGATCGCTCGACGTCGCGGGTCGAGCGGGCGGAGGCGATCCTTGCTTCGCTGCCGGCACGGTTGAAAGCACAAACCGACCGCGCGCGCGAACGCCTCGGCAATCTTTCGCGCCATGCCGATACGGCAATCCGCCATCAGCTGACGCGCGCGCGCGCCGAACTCTCCGCGCAGGACCGCGTGCTGCAGTCGCTCTCCTACAAGAATGTGCTGAAGCGCGGCTACGCCGTCATTCGCGATGAGGACAACAGGCCGGTCTCGCAGGCGGCGGCACTTTCTGCCGGAATGGGCATCGCCATCGAATTTGCCGACGGCCGGGTCGGCGCCATGACCACAGAAGGCGGCGTACCGCCCACCGGGGCGAAGAAGCGGGGTGCAAGACCAGCGGATGCGCCGAAGCAGGGAAGCTTGTTCTGACGATGCGGATCCTGCTGGTGCTTGCCCATCCGCTGCCGGAAAGTTTCGCTGCCTCGGTGGCGCGCACGGCCCGCGAGGCACTGCAAGCGTCCGGGCATGTTGTCGATCTCATCGATCTCTACGCTGAGGATTTTGATCCGCGCCTTTCCGAAGCCGAGCGCCGCGGTTACTTCGATATGCCATACGACACTTCGGCCGTTGCCGGCATCGTTGGCCGCCTGAAGGCGGCTGATGGTCTCGTCCTCGTCTTTCCGCAATGGTGGTTCAATTTTCCAGCCGTGCTGAAAGGGTTCTTCGATCGCATCTTCGCGCCCGGCGTGGCCTTCACGCACGATGCCGCCGGCGGGCGCATCGTGCCCGAGCTTACCAATATCCGGCTGCTCTATGCGCTGACCACGACGGGATCGCCCTGGTGGCTGGTGCATCTTTATATGGGCGATCCCGTCCGCCGCCTGCTGAAGCGCGGCATTGCCGCATTCTGCGCGAAGAAGCTCGTCTTCCGCATGCTGAGCCTGCACGACATGGATCGTGCGACTGATGCCAGGCGCAAGGCGCATTTGGAGCGCGTCCGTAAGTTGCTCGCCGCAGTCTGACTATTCAAAGTCCGACAGGAACTTCTTGAGCAGCCGGTCGAACGTGGCCCTCTCCTCGGGTGTCAGATTGCGCGTCAGCCGCTGCTGATTGGCGACATGGGCGCCGACCGCCTCTTCAACGGTCGCAAGTCCCTTGTCGGTCAGCGCAATCAGCACGCTGCGCCTGTCCTGCGGATTGACGATGCGCTCGACGAATCCCGCTTTCTCCAACTGGTCGATCCGGTTCGTCATCGTGCCGGAGCTCACCATCGTCATCTCCAGAAGCTCGCCCGGCGAAAGCCGGTGCGGCGCGCCTGAACGGCGAAGTGTTGCCAGCACGTCGAAGGCCGGGGTGGAAAGCCCGTGCTTCATGAGCACGGCTTCGACCTCGCGGCCGAGATGGGTGCCGAGGCGCTTCAGGCGCCCGAGGATGCCCATCGGTTCGACGTCGAGGTCGGGCCGCTCGCGCCTCCATTGCGCCAGGATTCGGTCGACGTGATCTTGCTTCTCTTCACCCATGTCACATCGATAGCAGTGGATATCTTGACGTCAAGATAAAATGGACTATTCTGTATTTATCTTGATATAGAGATTCTTGATATGAAGACAAATTCCCGTCATATCGCCGACGTGTTGACGACCGCTATCGCCCCCGCCATCTGGGGCAGCACCTATTTCGTCACGACGTCCTTCCTGCCGCAGGGTTATCCGCTGTCTGTCGCCATGCTGCGTGCTTTGCCGGCCGGCCTGCTTCTCCTGCTCATTGTCCGGAAGCTGCCGACGGGGGTCTGGTGGGGCCGCGCCTTCATTCTCGGGGCGCTGAACTTCTCGTTCTTCTGGGCAATGCTCTTTGTTTCGGCCTATCGCCTGCCGGGTGGCGTCGCGGCCACGGTCGGCGCCGTTCAGCCGCTGATTGTCATCGCCTTGTCGCGCCTCTTCCTCGGCAAGCCGATCCGCTTCCTTGCCGTCGTCGCCGGCCTGATCGGTATGGCAGGCGTCGCGCTGCTGGTGCTGACGCCGAATGCGGCGCTCGATCCTCTGGGCGTTGCGGCTGGCCTTGCCGGCGCCGTCTCCATGGCCTTCGGCACCGTGCTGACCCGTCACTGGCAGCCGCCTGTTTCCAGCCTTACCTTTACGTCATGGCAATTGACCGCGGGCGGTATCCTGCTCGTGCCCGTCGCCTTGCTGCTCGAGCCGGCGCTACCGGTGCCGACGGTCGCCAATATTCTCGGAATCGCCTGGCTTGGCCTGATCGGAGCGGCCTTTACCTATCTGCTGTGGTTTCGCGGTCTGTCTCGCATCGAGCCCTCGGCTGCGGCGTCGCTCGGCTTCCTGAGCCCCGTCGTTGCCACTCTTCTCGGCTGGCTGGCGCTCGGCGAGAGCCTGACGCCGGCGCAGCTTGCCGGCTTCGCCATGATCCTTGCCAGCGTCTGGCTCAGTCAGCGCACGGTGATGCCGCTCAGGCCCACTCGCCCTGCCGCATCACCGGAACCCGCCCACCGTCCGGTGTGATGCCGTCGATATCGACCTTGTCGGAGCCGATCATCCAGTCGATGTGGATCAGGCTGGAATTGCCGCCCTGCGCCTTGATCTGCTCCTGGCTCAGTGAAGCGCCATCGAGGAAGCACTTGGAATAGCACTGGCCGAGCGCGATGTGGCAGGAGGCGTTTTCGTCGAACAGCGTGTTGTAGAACAGAATGCCGCTCGCCGAGATCGGCGAGGAATGCGGAACGAGCGCCACTTCGCCGAGCCGGCGCGCACCCTCGTCCGTATCGAGCACCTTGTTCAACACCTGTTCGCCGCGTGACGCCTTGGCTTCGACGATCCGCCCACCCTCGAAGCGCACCTGGATATTGTCGATCAGCGTGCCCTGATGCGAGAGCGGTTTGGTGCTCGAGACATGACCTTCGACCCGCAACGCATGCGGCGTCGTGAACACCTCTTCAGTCGGAATATTCGGATTGCAGGTAATGCCGTTCTTGGCGGTGGAGGCGCCGCCATGCCACTCATGCCCGTCGGCAAGACCGACCGTCAGATCTGTGCCCGGCCCCTTGAAATGCAGCGAGGCAAAACGCTCGCCGTTCAGCCAGGCTGAGCGCTTGGCGAGATTGGCATTGTGCTCCGCCCAGGCGGCGACGGGGTCGCTGACATCGACGCGCGAGGCGGCAAAGATCGCCTTGGCGAGCTTGGCGATTGCGATCGGTTCCGGGTCGTCGGGGAAGACCACCTTGGCCCAGGAGGGGTTGGGATAGGAGACGATGTTCCAGTTGATGTCGAAATTCGAGATCTTTTCCAAGGCCGGCTTATAAGCGGTTGATGTGGCGCGATTGGCGCGGCCGACCTTGCCGGCATCCTGCTCGGAAAGCAGCATTGGATTGTCGCCGGCGACCGCCAGACGGGCCGCCCCGTTGGCATAGGCCTTGGCCATGCCCTCGTAGAGCCAGTCGGAGGCGCGGTCGAAGCTCTCGTCGCTGCCGTACTGATAACGCGCCAGCGTCGTTTCCTCGTCGGAGTAGAAGGCGCTCACCAGACCGGCGCCGGCCTGATACGCGTGTTTGGTGATGAGGCGAACGAGCGGGAGCGCCACAACAGGCGCGGTGATCACCAGATCCTGGCCCTTTTGCAGCTGCAGCCCGACCTTGACCGCGACTTCCGCGAGTTTCTCCAGCTTGACGGGATCAACGGTGTTCTGGCTCTGGGGCATGAAAGTCATGGTTCAACCTGCCTTCTGTCATCGACGCTAAAGCAATTCCAGGAAAGGTGCGAAGCGGTTTTCCGTCTGGAATTGCGTAAGTTCAAAAGATTAGAGCGGTTTTGCGCTTCTGTGAAAAGCTGAACCGCTCTAAGAGGCTGAAAGACTTAGACCCGTTTGCGGCGAAAATGAAGCGCAGAGCTGCCGATTTGAAAGCGGCCGGTGGCGATGGCCGACCCGCTTCAGCATCACGCCTCAGGCCGCGATGGGCAGCCTGAGCAGGATCGACTTGTGCTTTTCCAGGAATTCCAACAGCCGCTGCGGATAATCCTCGCCGACGGCGTCTTTCACGCTCCGCCGTTCGCCGAGCGTGCTCCGCCAGCGCGTCACCCGCTCGAGCCCCTCGAAGATGCCGCTATCCCCCAGCCTGTCGAAAACATCGAAATACCGAAAGATCGGCGCGAAGACGGCATCGACGAGGCTGAAGCTGCTGCCGGAAAAATAAGGTCCATCCCCGAGCGCTCCTTCGAGCGTCGTGAACTTGGCGATCAGCGCCTTGCGCTTGGCCTCCAGCTGTTCCACGTCCGTGGCCGTTTCATAGCCCCAGAGATCGGAAAGCACGGACGAGCCGAACTCCATCCAGCCGCGATGGCGGGCACGGGCAAGCGGATCGGCAGGATGCAGGGCAGGTCCCGCCTGCGTCTCCTCCAGATATTCGCAGATGACGCTGCTTTCGAAGAGGATGGCCTCGCTGCCATCCTCTTCCTCGATTCTCAGCAGCGGCACCTTGCCGAGCGGTGAGATCTGCAGGAACCAGTCCGGCTTGTTGGCAAGGTCGATGTTGACGCGCTCGAAGGGAACACCCTTTTCGTGAAGCGCGATGGCGGCGCGTTGCACATAGGGGCAGAGATGGTGGCTGATGAGGGTAAGCCTGCTCATGAACGTCTCCTCGCAGTTTTAATAGATGCATCTGCATATAATAGTGCTTGCGGCTTTGCGCAAGATAAATGTATCTGCATCTATCATGGAAAAGATGCCGAAGCCGAGCGAAACCGCCACCTCTGCCTGGACCAGCATCATGCGCGCTCGCGAACGGCTGCTCACCGCGATCGAAGCCGATCTGAAAGCGGCCGGCATGCCGCCGCTTGCCTGGTATGACGTGCTGTGGGAACTGGCGCGCGCGAACGACGGCAAGCTGCGGCCCTACGAGATAGAGGAGCGGACATTGCTGGCCCAGTATAATCTTTCCCGGCTGATCGACCGGCTGGAAAGAGAGGGCTTGGTCCGGCGTGAGGTCTTCGCCGAGGATGGCCGCGGGCGCTGGGTTCTGATCACCGACGCAGGCCGAACGCTTCGCACCCGGATGTGGACTGTCTATGCCGCAGCGATCGAGAGCCATGTCGGCAGCAAGCTTGCCGAAGACGAGGCGAAGGCGATTTCCGGTCTGCTCGCTCGTTTCCTCTGATCAGGCGACCAATGGCGCGCCGACGGCTTTTACCACCTTCAGTGCATCCTTCGGATCAAGCCGCACCTGCAGCCCCCGCTGTCCGCCATTGATATAGACGAGCGGCTCGGCGAGAGCGATCTCCTCGATTGCCGTCGGCACGGTCTTCCTCTGGCCGAAGGGGCTGATGCCGCCGACATGGTAGCCCGTCAGCCGTTCGGCATCGGCAGGCTTCATCATATTGGCCGATTTGCCGCGAAAGGCGCTGGCGAGTTTCTTCATGCTGACTTCGCGATCCGACGGCACGACAACGCAGACGGGCTTGCCGTCCACCTCCGCCATCAGCGTTTTCAGCACGCGCTGCGGCGCCTCGCCTAAGGCTTCCGCCGCCTGCAGCCCGACACGCTCCGCGCCCGGATCATAATCATAGCTGTGGATGGTAAAGGTGACACCCGCCTGGGAGAGAACCTGTGTCGCGCGCGTGGTCTTGGACATTGCTCAGCGCCCGAACAGATCCGAATAATTCTCCGGCCTGAAGCCGATCAAGAGCTTGCCTTCCGCCTCCAGCACCGGCCGCTTGATCGTCGACGGCTGGTCGAGCATCAGCGCGATCGCCTTCTCCCGGCTCAGGTTCTCGCGCTCGGCATCGGGCAGTTTTCGAAAGGTGGTGCCGGCGCGGTTGAGCACCGTATCGAGGCCGGCTTCATCGATCCAGGCTTCGAGATGGGCGCGGTCGATGCCGAGTGCCTTGTAATCGTGAAACTCATAATCGACGCCGTGTTCTTCCAGCCAACTACGGGCTTTCTTCATCGTGTCGCAATTCTTGATGCCATAGATGGTGACGGCCATGCCCGATCGATCTCCCTGTGATGGCAACGGGATAGCATGCGCGACAGCCGGCGCAAATGCCGCCCGGGCATTTGTCCCGGGCAGCACCTGCTCAACTCTCCAGCGTGCCGGCCTTGCGTGTGGCCTTGCTCGGCCTGGCGCAGACGATCTTCATCAGGTCGCCGCGCCGGCGCACCAGCCGATCCGAGGTTCGGGTCAGGACCAGCCCATCCTGCGGCGCATGCAGGTCGATGCTGCCGTCAGGTTGACCCGGCCGGGTGACGATCGTCGCCAGAAGTTCGCCCTCTGCAATCCTGTCACCGATCGTGCGATGGAAGAGCACGGCGCCGCCTTCGGGAGCGCGGATGATCTCCACATTGTCGAGCGGCACGGCGGGACCGACAAACATGGCCGGCGCCATTCTGTCGTCGCTCACGATCCCCCGTGCGGCGAGAAAACGCCAGAGCCCGTCCGCATCCCGCTTCGCCAGCAGCGGATCGACGTCGCGCTTGCCGCGCAGCTCGACGGTGACCGAAAGCTTGCCCGGCAGCCGGGATTGTCGTTCGCCGGGAACCGCATATTTCCATGCAAAACCGACGGCCTCCTCGAAGGCCGAGCTTTCGCCATCCGAAAGCAGCACGGCCTCCATGTCGAGCGCGGCGGCAAGGTCGGCCGCCTCCGGCCAGAAGGCCTCATCGATATAGGCATATTGCAGTGATTCGTCGTCGCAGTGCAGATCGAGGACGAGGTCGGCCCCGAGCGCCATGTGCAGAAGCCGCCTCTTCAGCTGGTCGGTAGCCGGATAATCATTGAAATCTTCCGTCAGCATTGCCCGATCGGTGACGCTTATCAGCGGAAAATCCCGGTTGAAATTGGTGCGGGAACCGAGATCGAAGCGACCCTGCAATTCGCCGAAATGCGATTGCGCCGCGCCAATGGGGTTGGCCTGCGGTACGATGGTGATGTCGCCTGCGACCGCGCCTTCGCTTTCCGCCCGACGCAGCCGCTCCGAGAGGAAATGCAGGAGCGCCGTTCCCGGCAGCTCACCGGCGTGAAGCGCCGCCTGAATGTAGGCCTTCGGCGCCTTCGGATCACGGCCAGCAAAACGCAGCACCGGCAGCCGCCATGCCGTTCCCGGCGTATCGCCTGGGATGATGATCTCCGAAACGTCCATGCTGTCCTTGCTCCGCATTCACCAGCCCGACCAGCTTTAAGCGCTGAAAACCGGCGAGCGCAAGCCTCACCGCCACCCTTGCCTCACCGAGGCCCGAAGAAAAGCAGTTGCCGCTATGATTGATCTTGCCTCGCCGTCGAGATGATGCACGAAACATCAAAAGTGCCTGCTTAATCGGCTTCCAAGCCTCTAGGAACAAAAAAAGAACGATCTAGGCAAGAAACGGGTTGAAACAGCGGCAGCTCCATACGATCCTTTGGGACATCGAAAACGCGGAGGCTGTGTCATGGCTGAGGCAAGGCACCACTATCTCATCTTCGAAACCGCGGGCGGCTTCTGCGGCATCGCCTGGAGCGATGCCGGCATCGTCCGTTTCCAGCTGCCGACGAAAGCCGCGGAGGCTACCGAGCGGCTGCTTCTGCGCCGACTGCCCGATGGTGCGCCCGGCGCGCCGACGCCTCAGGTGCTCGAGACCGTCGCAGCGGTGAAACGCTATTTCCAAGGGGAGGAAACCGATTTCTCCGGCGTCCAACTCGATCTTGCCGGCCAGAACGACTTCTTTCGGGATATTTATGCGGCGGCACGGCGTGTCGGCTGGGGCCGCACGACCACCTATGGCGCGCTGGCGAAGGAGCTTGGCGTCGGGCCGGAAGCGGCCCGCGATGTTGGTCAGGCGATGGCGAAAAACCCAGTCGCCCTGATCATTCCCTGCCATCGGGTGCTCGCCGCCGGCGGCAAGATCGGCGGCTTCTCCGCGCCCGGCGGCTCAACATCGAAGGCCCGCATGCTGGAGCTTGAAGGCATCAGCCTCGCCCCGCCGCCGCCCGCCCAGCAATCGCTGAGTTTTTAGGCGAAATGCCGGCAGCTCAATGCGGGCTGGCCGTCGGCCGGATGACGATCTCGCTGACATCGACGTCATCGGGCTGGCTGATGGCGTAGAGGATCGCATTGCCGACGGCTTCGGGGCTGATGGTGACCGCCCTGAAAGCCTTCATCGCATCCCGCGCAGTGGGATCGGTGATCGTCTCGGCCAGTTCCGAGGTCGTTGTTCCGGGAGAAATGACGGTGACGCGGATACGATCTGTCTCCTGACGCAATCCATCCGAGATTGCCCGCACCGCGTATTTCGTCGCGCAATAGACGGCGGCAGTCGGCGAGACGCTGTGGCCGCCGATCGAGGACAGGTTGATGATCTGCCCCGAGCCCTGTGCCTTCATGATCGGAAGAGCGGCCGCTATGCCGTAGAGAACGCCCTTAATATTGACGTCGACCATTCGGTCCCACTCGTCGACCTTGAGTGCGTCGAGCGGCGAGAGCGGCATGACGCCGGCATTGTTGACGATGACATCGAGGCGGCCGAATTCGGACTTGGCGAAGCCGGCAAAGGCTTCCACCTGGACACGGTCGGTGACGTCGAGCTTGCGCAGACGCACCGTTCCGCCCCCGGCTTCGATTTCGCCGGCGAGCGCCTCCAGTCGGTCGCTGCGGCGCGCGCCGATCACGATCCGGGCGCCCGCCGCGGCCAGCACCTTTGCCGTGGCCTCTCCAATGCCGCTGCTGGCTCCGGTGATGGCGATGACCTTTCCTTCGATGTCAGACATTTCACACTCCATGTGCAGGTTGAGGGTTGTTGTGGCGATCAGTTGGGGAAATCGGCGCTGAGCGTCGTGTCAGCCCAGGCATCGAAATTGGCGCGCAGCGTGTCGAGCCGTTCGCGGGCGATCTTCAGGGAAGCTGCCCCGAGCAGCAGCCGCAGCGGCGGCTTGCCCGCCTCGAAGGCCGATATGATTGCGCTTGCCGCGCGTGCGGGATCGCCCGGCTGCTTGCCGGAAATCGAGCGGATGGCCTGGCGCCGCTTGCCCGCGGTCTCGGCATAGTCTTCGAGGATCGTGCTGGATTCGACCATCGAGCGGCCGGCCCAATCGGTGCGGAAGCCGCCGGGCTCAAGGATCGTCACACGGATGCCAAGCGGACCGACCTCATGGGCCAGCGACTCCGACAGGGCTTCGACCGCAAACTTGGTGGCATGGTAGTAGCCGGTTGCGGCGAAGGCGACGAGCCCGCCGAGCGAGGAGACGTTGAAGATATGCCCCCGCCGGCGTGAGCGCATGCCAGGCAGAACTTGTTTGGTCACGGCGATCAAGCCGAAGACATTGGTCTCGAATTGGGCGCGGATCTCGGCATCCTCGCCCTCTTCGATTGCCGAGAGATAGCCATAGCCGGCATTGTTGACGAGGACATCGATGGCGCCGAACTGCGCCTCGGCTTCACGGACCGCAGCAGCGATAGAGCGGCCGTCGGTTACGTCGAGGGCGAGGGCCAACGCCCGCTCGCCATGTGCTGCCGTGAGGTCGCCGAGTGTATCGGGTTTGCGCGCCGTAATGGCAGCGCGCCAGCCGCGCGCCAGAACCGCTTCGGCGAGTGCCCGGCCGAGGCCGGATGATGCGCCGGTAATGAACCAGATGGGTGTGGTGGAAGACATGTCGTCATCCTTTCCGGCCGTCCTATGCGGCCTTTTCGGTGTGCGGGGTCATTTGCGGCGAAGCACCATGCCGCCATGATGGAGCGTGTTGTCGTCGACGAAATCGCCATCGGCGGTGAAGCCGGTATCGTCCCAATACTCGATATGTGTTCCGGTGACTTCGTAGCGTCCGCGATAGGCGCTCTCCCGGCGTCCGCGGGCCTCGTCGTAACGATTGTCGGGCAGGAGTTCGTGTCGGACTCGGCCGTCGTCGGTGACCCACATTCCGACATAGGGATGCTGCTGCATGGTGTTCTCGCTTGGCTGTTGGAACTTGGATTTTCGCTCGTTCGAGGCGTCGGCGGGCCACGTGGGGAGCGCCGTGCCGGTTAGAATGATTGCGGTGAAGAGATGCAGAACTGGGCTGCTGTAAAACTTTGGCATCGCTCTTCCTTTCGACGCGGGCAGCACTCGGGGCTAGCTCATGCCTTGCCCTCGACAGAACATAATCTTGGCGAGCCGCGCGATTAAGTTGCCAATGCCGAATGGCTTGGTTAGCATAGCTAACCAATGGCCGATGATCTCGAAGGCATTTCAGTCTTTCTCGCCATAGCGGAGGCGCGGAATTTCCGTCTCGCCGGCGAGCGCCTCGGCGTGACCCGCTCCGCCGTCAGCCAGACCTTGCAACGCCTTGAGGACCGGCTTGGTGCGCCCCTGGTTCAGCGCACGACGCGCAGCGTCAGCCTGACCGAGGCCGGCGAAGTCTTCCTTGAGGCGGTTCGTCCCTCGATGCGCCAGGTCAGCGATGCGATGCAGACGGTGCGCGACATGCAAGCGCGCCCGAGCGGCCTGCTGCGGGTCACTGTTTCCTCCATCGCCGAGCGCTTCCTATCCGGGACTTTGCTCGCCGGCTTCATGCAGACCTGCCCCGGCATCAAGCTCGATATCACCATCACCGATGACGAATTCGACATCGTCGAAGCCGGCTTCGATGCTGGTGTGAGACTGGGCGAGGTGATCGAGCAGGACATGATCGCGGTACCGGTCTCGTCTCAACAGAGACAATGCGCCGCCGCATCGCCAAGCTATCTCGAGCGTCACGGTTCGCCTCGCCATCCCCGCGACCTGCAGAACCACGCCTGCATCGGATGGCGGCCGCGCCCGGATACCGCGCCCTATCGCTGGGAGTTCACGGAGAACGACCGCGACTTCGACGTCGCCGTCGATCCCGTGGTCACGACCAATGACATGGGAATGATGATCCGCATGGCCTGCGCCGGGGCCGGGATCACCTTCGGCATGGTGGAAACCTTCGCGCCCTATCTCGATCGCGGCGAGCTCATCCCGCTGCTGGAGGGTTTCTGCCCGCCCTTTCCTGGTTTCTATCTCTACTATCCCAGGCGCCAGAGGCAGCCCGTGAAACTGCGCGCGCTGGTCGACTATGTGCGCCGGTCGGCCGGTCGTTAGACCTGCTCGAGTGCCGTGCCGCCGGCATGGTTGCTGCGAGCATGTGGTTTTGGTATTTCGAGCCTTCAGTTGGATGGCGAAGCGGGCGACGTCATGCTGGCTGCTCCGGTCGCCGTTCTGACCATCCCGCTGGCGGAGAACATATGCTCGACGACGTCTTTCCCATTCCGACCAGGGCAGTGATCCGCCAGGGTGGTCGAGCCTGCTTCCATCGCCTCGTCACTACCAGCCCGCTGCTGATCCAGGTCCAGTCTGGAACGAAGATCGTCATGTCGGATGACAAGCCTTTGCGCCTCGAGGCGGGCGATTACGGTCTGTTGCCCGACTACCGGCCGTTGACGATGGAGAACATTCCCAAAGCGCCGCAGAAATATCAGACCCTGGCGCTTCCAATTCCGCGACAGCTTTTCGAGGACGCTTATGATAGGATGGGATCAGTCGCCGTGCCATCACGGCCTCTTCCGGCCAGCACCTCGAGGCTGCCGGAGGAAGCTGCTGCATTGTTCCAATATTGCAGTCAGCCGGGCAATCTGGCGCGGCTTCCGGGCGCCATCGCCAAGGCCCGTCTGATGGAACTCGTCACCTGGTTCGCGCTCTGCGGGGCGGTGCTCGGCCGATGCGAAAGCCCCCGGCTTGAGGACCGGCTGAGGCAGATGATCGAAGCTGATCCGGCCGGCGCCTGGACGCTGGCGCATGCTGCGGGCTTGTTCAACATGAGCGAGGCGACGCTGCGGCGCAGGCTCTCCGCCGAGAATACAGCCTTCAGCGAGATCTTGAGCGATACCCGGATGAACCGTGCTCTGGCGCTCATTCAGACCACGACATTGCCGATGGCGCAGGTTGCGCTGGAGGTCGGTTACGATTCGCCTTCGCAATTTTCCGCGCGCTTCAAGGAGCGGTTTGGCGTCAGCCCACGCCATGTACGCAGCGGACCCGAACAATTTGAGCGGATCGGGGCAGAAATTGAGCAGAGCGGGGCAGATGCGCTGGCGCGGTGACGATAGTTTCCCGGCATCGTCAACCACAGGAGAATAGCAATGCGATTGATCACAGCAGCACTTATGGCCGCCTCCGTCTTCGGCGCCACGGCCGCCCATGCCGAAATGAAGCTCACCTCGAAGGATCTGACCGCCGGCAAGGCCATGGCCGATGCGCAGGTCTTCAACGGCTTCGGCTGCTCGGGCAAGAACATCTCGCCGGAACTGGCCTGGTCGGGCGCACCCGAGGGAACCAAGAGCTTCGCCGTCATGGCGTACGATCCGGATGCGCCCACGGGTTCCGGCTGGTGGCATTGGTCGGTGTTCAACATCCCGGCAAAGACTTCGGGGATTGCCACGGGTGCAAGCGGTGACAAGAAGCTTCCCGCAGGCGCCGTGGAAGGCCACACAGATTTCGGCACCTCCGGATATGGCGGCGCATGCCCTCCGGCCGGCGATAAGCCGCACCGCTACCAGTTCACCGTCTACGCGCTCAAGGTGGACAAGCTTCCGCTGCCCGAGACGGCGCCGGGCGCCATGGTCGGCTTCTATGTCAGGGCCAACACGCTCGACAAGGCCTCGATCGAGGTCACTTACGGCCGCTGAGGCGGCTCTGGAGCCGCAACATCCTTGCATACCAAAGACCGGCCGTGGTGACTAAACCTCGGCCGGTCTGTGCGCTGAGGCAAGCGCAGGAGGCATCAGAGGGATTCAAGAAGCAATGTTGCGGCGTGCTTCGAGGCTACGCCTATGGGCTTCGCACCTCAGCATGAGGAGGTTGGAGGAGGCCGCGCTCATACCTGCAGGCGCGAGAGGTGCGCGCCGCCCACGATCGGACAAGTTTACTTGCGGCTCCTTGGATCAGGCAGGAACATAGGTCAGCTTGATCACATTCTCGTCGATCAGATCATGGCTCACAAGACGAAGCGGCGGCCGGGGCCCGGCGAAATAGGGTTTGCCGTGGCCGAGCACGACGGGATGCAGGTAGATGTGATATTCATCGATCAGCCCGAGTCCGGTAAGGCTTTGCGCCAAGTCTGGCCCGGCAACTTCGATCTCCCCGTCACGCTCGGCCTTTAGCGCGCGCATCACGCCCTCGAGATCATTCCCAACAAGCCTGGCGTTGGAGCCGACTGACGTCAACGAGCGCGAGACCACCCATTTCGGCTGCTTCCGCCACGCCGCTGCGAAGGCTCGTTGCTCGGCATCCCATTCGGGATGATCGTCATCCCAATAACGCATGACCTCGTACATCTGGCGGCCGTAGACGCTGCCCGCCTGCCTCTGCGCCTGCTCGACGAAGTGGCGGAAGAGGGTGGGACTTGGCCCGAAGGCCGTGTGGTCGACGTAACCGTCCAGCGACTGGTTCATCCCGAAGACGAGCTTAGCCATGCCAACTTCCTTCTTGAACGGAGTATGTGCGTGAATTCGGCTGCGTAGCGACGGGAGTAGGTTAGGCCAACTGATTTTACATTGCAATTGGTTTCTGGCTGAACTCGAACGCGTCCGAACTGATCGGGGCAGGCGCTTCATTGGGCATCGATCCGCTTACATCAGCGATGCACCAGCAGTCTCAGCCCCACTTCGTCTCGCCTTTGGCGACCTTGTGTTGGTCGACCGATCGATCGAGGCAAATGGCGAAGCTATTAAGGCCGGCGAGTCGCTGGCGGACGCTGCGCGGCGACGCGCGACTTCCAAATATTTGCCAGCGGCTTGGCTTCTTGAAGTGCCGCAGCATGAGGCGCTGGCGGAGGTGCTTCTGCCGCTCAAATAGCTACCTCGGAGGGCGGCTTCTGCCCTCACTCCCACTCGATCGTGCCGGGCGGCTTCGACGTGACGTCGTAGACCACCCGGTTGATGCCGCGCACCTCGTTGATGATGCGGGTGGCGGCGCGGCCGAGGAATTCCATGTCGTAGTGGTAGAAATCAGCCGTCATGCCGTCGACCGAGGTGACGGCGCGCAGCGCACAGACGAATTCATACGTGCGCCCGTCGCCCATCACACCGACAGTCTGGACGGGAAGCAGCACGGCGAAGGCCTGCCAGATCGCGTCGTAGAGGCCGGCCTTGCGGATTTCGTCGAGATAGATCGCATCGGCCTCGCGCAGGATCTCGAGCTTCTCGCGCGTGATGCCGCCGGGGCAGCGGATGGCAAGGCCAGGGCCGGGGAAGGGGTGGCGGCCGATGAAGCTGTCGGGCAGGCCGAGCTCGCGGCCGAGCGCGCGCACCTCGTCCTTGAACAGTTCCCGCAGCGGCTCGACGAGCTGCATGTTCATGCGCTCCGGCAGGCCGCCGACATTGTGGTGCGACTTGATCGTCACCGACGGGCCGCCGGTGAAGGAAACGCTCTCGATAACGTCGGGATAGAGCGTGCCCTGGCCCAGGAAATCGGCGCCGCCGAGTTTCTTCGCCTCCTCCTCGAAGGTTTCGATGAACAGCCGGCCGATGATCTTGCGCTTGGTTTCAGGGTCGCTGACGCCCTCGAGCTCGCCGATAAAACGGTCGGAGGCATCGACGTGCAGCAGATGCAGATTGTAGTGCTCGCGGAACATGGCGACGACATTGGCCGCCTCGTCCTTGCGCATCAGCCCGTGGTCGACGAGGATGCAGGTCAGCTGGTCGCCGACGGCCTCGTGGATCAGGAGTGCCGCGACGGAGCTGTCGACGCCACCTGAAAGCGCGCAGATGACGCGCTTGTCACCGACCTGCTTGCGGATCTCGTCGACCGCTTTTTGGCGATAGGCCGACATCGACCAGTCGCCCTTGATGCCGGCGACATTGTGAATGAAGTTGCCGATCAGCTTGGCGCCGTCGGGCGTATGCACGACCTCGGGGTGGAACTGCACGCCGTAATATTTGCGCTTCTCGTCGGCTATGAAGGCGAAGGGCGCGTTGGAAGAGGTGGCGACCACTTCGAAACCGTCTGGCAGCGCCGTGACGCGGTCGCCGTGGCTCATCCACACCTGATGGCGCGAGCCGGAGGACCAGAGGCCTTCGAACAGCTGGCAATCCTTGTCGACATCCAGAAAGGCGCGGCCGAATTCACGGTGATGGCCGCTTTCGACCTTGCCGCCGAGCTGCATGCACATCGTCTGCTGGCCGTAGCAGATGCCGAAGACCGGCAGGCCGCTATCGAAGATGATCTGGGGCGCTCGCGGCGATCCCTCGTCCACGGTGGAAGCCGGGCTGCCGGAGAGGATCACCGCCTTCGGCTGCAGGCGCTTGAAGCCTTCTTCGGCGGACTGAAAGGGGACGATCTCGCAATAGACGCCGGCCTCGCGCACGCGCCGTGCGATGAGCTGGGTCACCTGGCTGCCGAAATCGACGATGAGAACGGAGTCGGGATGTGCTGTCTGGGTCATGGCGAGGCTTTAAAGAAAAGCGCTTCGCCTGGCAATCCGGGAAATCGACGGTGTCGGGTTTTTATTGTTCCGATTGTCCCCGCGCCGGAGAAGACGCGCGGCGCTGAACTCCTAAAACCAGAAAACCCCGTCCTCCAGCGCCGTGAACAGACTGTCGACGCCGTAGGAAAGCTTGCGATCGACGATGTGCAGATATTCCGTCCAGCCGGAGATATGCTGCAGTTCGACCGCACCGTCGGAAATGCCGCGCAGGCCGATCAGCGGCAGCTTGTAGCCCTGGCAGGCGCGCAGCACCGCATAGGTTTCCATGTCGACCATGTCGGCGTCGATGTCGCTATAGGCGGTACCCGAGATGACGTTGCCGCCGGTGGAAAGGCTTGCCTCGGGAATGCCGGGGATGCGCAGCGGCAGTTCGAGCGCAGCGGGCAGGTCGAGAAACGGCGTCCTACCCTTTTCGAAACCGAGCGGCGAGGCGTCCATATCGCGATAGGAGACCGAACTCACCTGATAGACTTCGGTCTGCTCCAGTTTCGCCGAACCGGCCGACCCGAGCGATACCACGAGATCCGGAAGGTCGTCGGCCGCATCCAGGCGTGCCAGGGTTTTGGTCAGCGCGACTGCCGCCTCGACCGGGCCGACGCCCGTCATCAAGGGTTCGATGCGCGAACGCAGGAAGGAGCCGTATTCGGCCTCCGCCGCCATGACGAAAAGCATGGATTTGCCTGCGACCGACTTCAGCTCGAACTTCATCCTGTAATTCCTTCTCTCCCGCGGATGACCATCATCGTTCCGGTCATGGAGGCGATGAGTTTCGCCGGCCCGTCGCTGATCGCGTAGCCTCGCCCGTCGGCGACGATAATGGTGGAGCCGGGTTTGGTGATTTCCCCGCGAAACAGGAAGCGCTCGCCACGCCCCGGCGACATGAGATTGACCTTGAACTCGATTGTCAGGATCGAGGCTTCAGGGTCGATGACGCTGTAGGCGGCAAAGCCGCAGGCCGAATCCAGCGCCGCCGAAATGATGCCCGCATGCAGGATGCCGTGCTGCTGTGTCAGTTTGACGTCGAAGGGAAGCTCGATCTCGACGACGCCGTGCTCGACGCGCGTCAGCTCCGCGCCGATCGTCTGCATCGCCGCCTGGCGCGCAAAATTGCGGCGGATTCGCGCGCGGAAATCGCCCCTGTCAGTCTCGCTCATGGCTACCCCTCTCGAAGCCGGGAAAGTGGCATGGCGGGCCGCATTCGACAAGCTGGACCTTGCCGAAATCCGCCCGGCCGACACCGGAAACCGCAAACCGTGTCGCCGGGGCAACCTTTCGCCATGCGTCGTTGCACGAACCCGCTTCGTCAGCGCCGCCAGCCTGGTGCAATGGCGATTGCAGCTTCGCGCGGAGCGCGTATTCTCGCATCCACACTCGAAAGGATGGATGCATCAGCGGCATGACGACGATATCGCAATCAGTCCGGAATTTCGAGAACTGGCTGAGCGGCGAACTCGGCGACGATCTCGTCAAGAAGGATCTCAGGGAGAAACATAAGAAGATGCGCAGCAACGCGTTCGTCTTCCTGCGCGCCACCTATTGGCGCTGGTGCGAAACCATCCTCGGCATCTGCCAGGAACTTGCAGGCGCACCTGAAGTGCTGGCGATCGGCGACACGCATCTGGAAAATTTCGGCACCTGGCGCGATGTCGAGGGCCGGCTCGTCTGGGGCGTCAATGATTTCGACGACGCGGCGCTCATGCCTTATGCGCTCGACCTCGTTCGTCTGGCGGCAAGCGCCATCCTGGCGCGTGGCGACAATGGTCCGTCCGTCCGCAGAATCGGCGAACTGATCCTCGCCGGCTATCGCAGGGGCCTTGAAAATCCGCTGCCTGTCATCCTCGAGCGCGATTATAAATGGCTGCGCAAGGCATTGGTGCTGCCGAATGCCGACCGCCAGGAATTTTGGGAGAAATACGAGACGCTGCGTCCCGGCAAGAAACCGGTGCCTCCCGCCTATATCGAGGCGCTTACCGGTGCATTGCCATCCGGCACGGGTCGCTTCGTGGCCAAGCCGCATCGCGCCGGCACCGGCAGTCTCGGTCGGCCGCGTTTTGTCGCCTATAGCGAATGGCAAGGCGGGCCGGTTCTGCGCGAGGCGAAGGCGTTGGTGCCCTCGGCTTGGTCGCTTTGCCACGGGCTGCAGCATGGGACGATCGATGCAGGCAAGATTGCCGGAGGGCGGATGCGCTCGGCCGATCCCCACTATCAAGTCTCCGGGCGTATCCTCGTGCGCCGGCTCTCGCCGAACAGCCGCAAGATCGAGATCGACAAGCACCCGGAAATCCTGCTTGCGCCGACGATGCTCGAGCTGATGGGCTTCGAGATCGCCAACTGCCATTCCGACGATCCGGCGGCGGCCGCGGCGATCCTGGAGGACCTACGGGTGCGCGGGAGCGAATGGCTGCATCAAGCGGCAAGGGCTGCGGCGTCGGCGATCAGTGCCGAGCAGAAGGCCTATGCGCGCGTCGGCTGAGAGATCCGAACGATGTGCTGATCCCAGGCGACGTCGCTGCGGGTCGACAGGAAGTCGCCATCATAGGAGGAGACGGCAAAGCCCTCTTTTGCCGGCGCGATGCCCGCGGCATCCGCAATTGCCGTCTCGGCCAGCACCTTGCCCGTCCTCGCGTCGATCGTCACCGAGGCGCCGCCTTTCGGGGAGGTGATGCCGACGAGGCCTTCGCTGCGATTGACGGCGATCGCCCCGACGTAATTGGCAAGCCTGCGCGTCGTCTCCTCCGGCAGTTCGACGAAGGAAAGATCCTCGCCCTTGGCGAAATGGCCGACGAGCGGCGGCAGATCCTTGCGGTGGCCCTCGTACTGGCAGGCGAACCAGATGCGGCCGTCGCCGTCGAGGTCGACGTGGCGGGTCGACAGCTGCGACCATTCGGCCGGCAGCACATGTTTTTCGATCAACGCGCCCGTCGCCGCATCGATCAGGACCAGCGACGGCTGCATCGCCCGGAGATTGAGCTTGGTGCGGCCGAAGTCGGGATGGGTCTCGATGCCGCCATTGGCGACAATGAGAAGGCGTCCGTCATCGGACACGGTCATGTCGTGCGGGCCGATGCCATAGGTCTCGAATTCGCCGATGCGGGTGAAGCGGTCGGTCGCATCGTAGATGCCGATCATGCCGCGATTGCCGTCGAAATCGTTCTCGCTGGCGTAGAGAATGCGGCCATCGGGCGAGAAGACGCCGTGGCCGTAGAAATGCCGGTCTTCCCGGGAGCTGATGACGATCGGCTGACCCTTATCCCGTGGATCGAAGATCATCGCATAGGTGCCGGGCCGGCGCGCAAAGGCGGCGGTCTTGCCGGTGGCGGCGCTGAAGGCCATGCCGTGAGCTCGGGCGGGAAGCGCCACCTGATCGACGATCTCGCCGCGCTCCGTCACCGTCGCGATGGCAAAGGAGCCGTCGGCGGCGCGAATGCCCGAGGCATAGACGGCGTCCGACCGCTCCAACGCCATCAGCGATCTTGGCGTCAAGGCCGCAAGGAAGCCAATCCCTGCCGCCTTGACGAAGCTGCGTCGATCGATCGTGGTGCTTCGTATCATTGCTTCAGTCTCCGTCCGAAAAGGAAAAGCCGGCCGAAAGGCCGATGGCCGAGCCATATTCGTCGCTAATTCTGGTAATCAGCTGGCGGCTGTCGGCGAGCAACGCTTCGAGTTTAGCCTTCTCGGCATCGCTCACGGCGACGTCAATGTCAGGATTGAGCTTCGGCACGCTGTCGAGCAGCGATTTGAAATCCGCGTCGATCGAGGCGGCGACCGACCGCTTGTCCGTCGGCAGAAGCTCGGCCATGCCGGCCTTCTGCCAGAGCGTGCGCAGGCCTTCCAGATTGGCGGCCATCGATTTCCAGGTGTTCTTCGAACGCCAGTAGATGGCCATGCGCGGGCGCGGCGTGGTGTCCTTGCCTTTGTAGAACTGCTCCAGCCGCTGGTCGCGGACATTCTCTGCGCCGTGGACGAGAATGCCGAGTAGAGCAGTCACGGCTTCCTTGTTGTCCATGAAATCATTGCTCTGCGGGCCCGGATGTTTCCAGCTCGCCTGCACGCCATCGGGTTTTTCCCAGGCCGCGACGACTTCGCCTGCCTCACGCTGGATATTGCCGGCGACCGCGGCACCGTAAAGGCAGCGGAATCCGCCCTTCTGCTTGAGGAGATCGTCGGAGCCGTTGCCATAGAGCACATATTCCAGCGCCGTCAGGCCCTGCAGCGCCACACTCTTGCCGGCGATCGCATCGACGGTCGCGTCCTTAGGATCCGCCTTGGCGATCAGCGCTTGCACCTGCTTCAGGCCGACACCCTTGCGGTCGGGATAGAACAGGATGTGCTCGAAGAGATTGTCCTGGATGACGGGCCCTGTCTGGACGATCTCGATGATCGACCAGTAGCGGATCGTGTCGTCGAAAGCAGATTTCGCCTTGTCGAGCGTCTGTTGCGTGCCGCCGTCACAGAGATCCTTCATCGCCGTCGTCAGCCGGGCGGCCGATTGCTGCATGTTGCGATAGCCGGGGCGGATCACCTCATCGACGGCGCGCTGCATGACGGCGGGAACGGCATCCTCGTTCAGCCCTGCCGGAGTAGCGGCGGTCTCAGCGGCCGCCGATGTGGCGAGGCCGATCAGAGCGAGGCAGAGCAGGGGGTGCCAAAGGCGCATCAAAGTGACTCCAGGAATGTAATCAGGGCCGCCCGGTCGTCTTTAGACAGGGAGGAGAAAGCGTTGCGGGCCTTTTCAGCTTCGCCGCCATGCCAGAGAATCGCCTCGGTGACGTTTCGCGCACGGCCGTCATGCAGGAAAAAGCTGTGTCCGCTGACAGTCCGGGTCAGTCCTATACCCCATAGCGGCGGCGTGCGCCATTCACGTCCGCTTGCAAGCCCGACCTGTTGCCCATCGGCCAGACCCTCGCCCATGTCGTGCAGGAGAAAGTCGGAATAGGGCCAGATCAGCTGGAAGGATTGCGCCTTTTCGGCTGCATCCCGGCGGGTGACGAATTTCGGCACATGGCAGGAAATGCAGCCGGTTTCGTAAAAAATCCGCTTGCCCCGCAGTGTCTCGGGAAAGCTCGCCTTGCGCCGCGCCGGCACGGCGAGATTTTCGGAATAGAAGGTCACGAGGTCGAGAACGGGGCCTGGGGCTTCTTCTGCACCCAGCCGTTTCTGCACCCCTGTCGGCATCTCAAGGCATTTTTCTTCCGGCTTGGTGCAATCGCCATGTGCATCCGGCTGGTCGGGCGTCGAGATGCCGATATCGTTGGCGAAGGCATCGGCGCTCTGATCGCGCACGGTGGCGTTTTGCGCCTTCCAGCCGAAACGACCGAGTGCGATCTTGCCGCTGCGATGGTCGCGCACGATCGCCGCCTTGCCCGAAATGCCGTCGCCGTCTGCATCATCAGGATCGGCATGGGCAAGAATGTCCGCTTCCGGAATGGCTTCGATCAGCCCAAGGCCGATCATCGCCGGCGCCACGCGCGCCGAAATGGTCGTCGCCGTGTCGAGCGGCCCATAAGCGAGGTTCGTCGCCGTATAATGCGGCCGGCGAAGCGATACTTTTTCACCGTCGCCGAGCGTCACCGTCTCCACATCATAAGTGATCGCCATCCGGCCTTCTGCGGCAATGCCGGGGACGGCAAGGTCCTGCAGTTGATGGCCATAGACCGGATCGGGAAAGTTCACGACGTCGGCATTGGCGATCGCCTTTTCTTCCTCCGGCGTGGTCGCCGCGCGTGCCAGACGCAGGAACATCGAGGTGGCGCTTGTGGCCCCCTCCGGCGGTCTGCCCCGGCCGTCATTGACATGGCAGCTCATGCAGGAGCGGGCGTTGAAGAGCGGCCCGAGGCCATCAGAGGCCTGCGTCGAGGAAGGAGCGGAAACCCAGAGCTTGCGAAAGAGCGCATTGCCGAGCTTGAAATTCTGCTCTTCCTCGAAGGGGATGTTGGCGGAAATATGCGAGAAGCTGTCTTCAGTGACGGGATCGATCGAGGTCGCGGCCCCCGCCTGCATCGCTTCATATTGCTCGGCCTTGGAAAAATCCGCCGTCGGCCGCGTGATGTCGGCGACGCGTTTGAGATCGGTCTCGGAGAGGTCGGTGCGTTTGGTTGGCAGGTCGAAACCGCCGGCGATGGCTGCGGAAAATCCGGCAAACATGGCGCAGAGCGCTGCACTGGCGATCAATCGGCGGGCCGGGGCATGCGACATTTCAAGAGTCCGGGCCGCTCCGGCTGTCGAGGCGGCCCGCCTTTTTGCTTATTTGAAGACGGCGTTAGGATTATCCAAGCTGTCGGAACCTTCAAGCTGAACCGTGCCGAGATCGAGTGCGGCAATAACGCGCTGGATCGACTTCGTCTGGTCGATCAGGCCGTCGATGGCGGCCTGGACGACGGCATTGCCTTTCTTGTTGCCCTCGGCGATCATCTGGTCATACTTCTCGACCGTCTCGCCACGCTTGGCCATGGCATTCATGGCATCGAGCGTCTTGTTGAGCTTGCCATCCAGCTCGGCATCGAGCGCCTTGTCCTTGGCGGCGACGAGGTCGTGCAGCGACGGGCCACTGAGCTTGGTGCCGTCGACGCGGGTATAGTTGCCGGTATAGGCGGCGGCGATGCCGATCGCGTCGTTGAGATGCGAATTGTAGGTATTGTCGGAGAAGCAATCATGCTCTTCTTCCGGGTCGTGCAGCAGCAGGCCGAGTTTCATGCGCTCGCCGGCAAGTTCGCCGTAGGAGAGCGAGCCCATGCCGGTCAGGATGGCGACGAGACCGGCCTTCGGATCGGCTTCGACGTTCTTCGTCGCCACCCCGTCCGGCTTCCAGTTGTCGGTCATTTCCTGCAGGTCGGAAACAAGCAGGGTGGAGGCGGACTTCAGATATTCGGCGCGGCGGTCGCAATTGCCGTGCGTGCAGTTCTTGAGGTCGTAATCAGTGGCCGGGCGGTTGCCGGCGCCCGGACCGGTGCCGTTCAGATCCTGGCCCCAGAGAAGGAATTCGATGGCGTGGTAACCGGTCGCCACATTGGCTTCGATGCCGCCGGCTTCGGCGAGCGTGCCGGACAGGAAATCAGGCGTCAGATTCGAGGCGTCGACATCCTTGCCGTCGATCTTGATCGTCTTGTTGGCGATGACATTGGCCACATAGAGCGAGTTTTCGTCGCTCTCGGTCCCGTAGGCGGCATCGACATAATCGATCAGGCCCTCGTCGAGAGGCCACGCATTGACCTTGCCTTCCCAGTCGTCGACGATCGGATTGCCGAAACGATAGACTTCCGTCTGCTGGTAGGGCACGCGCGCCCTGACCCAGGCATCCCTGGCGGCCTTCAGCGTCTCATCGGTCGGCGCCTTCAGGAAGGCGTCGATGGCGGCGTCGAGCGCCTTGGCCGTCGTCAGCGAGTCCTCGTATTTGGCATGCGCCACTTCGGCATAATGTTTCACCACGGCGCTAGCTTCGGTCTCGGCCTGCGCGGGAAGGGCGAGCAGAGCGGCGGGAGCAATCGCCAGCACGGCTGCGCGGAATTTGCTGTTGAGCTTCATAATCCTCTCCTGTGACGGATCTTCCGTCGGGCTCCGTCTCTTCGCGCAAAAGTAAACTGGTGTCAAACGCTCTAGTTTGGAATGATTTTAACTGGGGGCGAGCCGGAACAGCCACTCTTTCAGCTGCATCGGCCTGAAAACACCACCGTCACTTTCCCGAAATGGCGGTCCCAATCTGCGGCTCTCGCGGGGGTCTCAGCCCTTGCGCTGCATGCGGCAGAAGAAGAAGCCGTCCGTATCGGTGGAAGCCGGTGTCAGCGTCACCGTCAGACCATCGGAGGAGTGCGGACGCGGCGCGTCTTTGCCGAAGAGAGCGTCCCAGGCGGGCAGGGCGCTGACGATCTCAAAATCAGCATTCCTGGCCGTAAAGCGGCGCACCTGCTCCTCATTTTCCTGAGGCAGCACCGAGCAGGTGACATAGATCAGCTCACCGCCCGGTTTGACGAAGCCGCTTGCCTGCGCCAGCGCGTCCTGCTGCTGGGCGGTGCGTTCGTCGAGGTTCTTCGCCGTCAGCCGCCATTTCGTATCGGGGCGGCGGCGCCATGTGCCGGTGCCGGTGCAGGGCGCGTCGACCAGCACCTTGTCGCAGCGCCCGGCAAGGCCCGAAAGCCCTCTGGCGTCGTCATGCACCTGGACATTGCGCGTGCCCGCCCGCTTCAGCCGCTCGATGATCGGCGCCAGCCGTTTGCGATCGGCGTCATAGGCGTGAACCTGGCCCTTGTTTTGCATGGCGGCGGCCATGGCGAGCGTCTTGCCGCCGCCGCCGGCGCAATAATCGAGGATCTGTTCGCCATCGCGCGCCAGCACCAGATCGGCGACGATCTGCGAACCCTCGTCCTGGACCTCGAACCAGCCTTTCTGGAACGAAAGCTCGGCCGTCACGTTAGGAAGACGCGAGGCGCCTTCGCCTGCGGCAATCCGGATGCCGTAACGGGCGATCTTCGCCGCATGCGCGCCGGCTCTTTCGAGCGCCTTGACCGCCTTGTCGCGCGAAGCCTTTAAAATGTTGGCGCGCAGATCGAGCGTCGGGCGGGCGGCGAGCGCCTGTGCCTCGGCGAGCCATTCGGCGCCGAAGGCCTGTTCGAAGGAGGGGTGCACCCATTCGGGAATATCGCCGCGGATATGGGGCGGCGCATCGTCGAGCGAGCGGCTGCTAAAGGCGGCAAGGGCTTCGGGTGAAAGTGGCGCCGGCGCGAATTTGTCGTCGGCCAGCTCGGCGGCAAGGCTTTCGGGCGTGAAACCCCATTGACGGAACATGACGGCGTGGGCAATGGCCGCAGCGCTGTCGTCATCCATCAGCCAGGCATGCGAAAGCCGCATGCGCAAGGCGTCGTAGACGATGTTGCCGATCGCGGCACGATCGCCGGAACCGGCGAAGCGATGGGCAAGGCCCCAGTCCTTGAGTGCGTCGGCGACGGGTCGCTTACGGGCATCGATGTCCGCGAGCACAGAAATCGCCCCTTCGAGGCGGCCGCCCAGACGCATTCACATATCTCCTGTTGCCCTACCGTGCGAACGATCCGCACCCAGAGGTCGGGCGGATTGTTTACAGGTTTCGATCGCGTGGTAACCGCGATTGGCGGCAAGAGCAAGCGCCGCTGACGGTGCAGCCGGTTGCAAGCTCCGGACTTAGCTGATCACTTGGTAGCAGACCTTCGCCGTGCCGGAGCTCACCATGCCGATATTCTGTGCGGCGGCGCGCGACAGATCGAGCACACGGCCGCGGATGAACGGGCCGCGATCATTGATGCGGACGACGACGGTGCGCCCATTGTTGCGATTGGTGACCTTGACCTTGGTGCCGAATGCGAGCGAACGATGCGCGGCAGTCAAGACGGCGGGGTTCATACGTTCTCCGGAAGCAGTTTTGGAGTGAAGAGCGTACCACGAAGCACCGCCACAGCCATTTGCAGCAAAACCTTCCGCCGGAAGCATGGAAGAGCAGGCTGCAATAGTTGCGGCAGCGATAATAGAACGGCTGATTTTCTTCAAAACGGAGTATCCCTCAACTATTGAACTCGACGCCCTGGCAGGCGGCGGGGCTTAAATCCGTCGAAAAATGGCAAAAAAGTGCCGCATTCGATCACGGAATATTACAGTCTGTAATATTTGCCAGGCCGTTGATAAAAAATGAGAATTTGCCGCGCATGGCGATATGAGAAAAAAACGCAATGAAATCAGCTAAAATTCAAATGATTTTTCCGAGGAAGCCCTAAACTTCGCGGCCCTCACAAAAATCACGGAATATTTTTTCTGACTTCGCCATATTTTCCGCCACATTTGCGCAAATTCAAAGGCTGTTAACCATGATATGCGGCGAGAATTGTTCTGCCAACTGTGCAAAGTAGGAATTTCCTACTCAATTTGGGTGATAACCCCGGTCACCTCAAGCGGCCCGGATTTACCCGCGCCAACGCCCGTCCTGCCACAATTGAGCAAGCGACATCGAATAGTTCGGGAAGGAAAATCGGAAGCCGGCCGCCTTCAGTTTCGCATTGGAAACCCGCTTGTTCTCGCCGTAGAAAGAACGCGCCATCGGCGTCAGTTCGGCGGTTTCGAAAGCCTGTTCCGGAGGCGGCTCGACGCCCATCAGCCGTGCCGCCTCGACGATCACATCCTGCGGCGGCCCAGGCTGGTCGTCGGTGACATTATAGATGCCGCCGAGCCCGCGCTCCGACAGGAAGCGCGCCGCCGCGCCGATATCCTCGACGCGGATGCGGTTGAAGACCTGGTCCTTCTTGATCAGCCGCCGCGCCGTGCCCTTTTCCAGGTTGCACAAGGCATTGCGGCCCGGCCCGTAAATCCCGGAAAGCCGCAGCACGGCCGCCGGCACGCCGCGCCTCGCGCCCATTGCCAGCCAGCCCTCTTCTGCCTCGAGCCGCTCCTTCGACCGTCCGGAGACAGGCACGCACGGTGTTTCCTCGTCGACCCATGCGCCCTTGTGATCGCCATAGACGCCGACGGTGGAGAGATAGCCGATCCATTCAAGCCTCGGCAGCAGGCTCGCGCCGTCCTTATCGAGCAGCCGCAGCAGCGGGTCAGCCTTTCCGGGCGCGATCGACTGCACGAGATGGGTGACATCGGCCAAAGCCCGGACGAGCTGCTCTTCCAAGGTTTCGCCATCGAACAGGAATGCCTCGATGCCGGCGCGGCGCAGCGCTTCCATCTTCTCTGCCGAACGGGTCGTTCCGGACACGCGCACGCCGTCGCCGGCGAAGGCCTTGGCGATCGCCGTACCGGAAAAACCGCAGCCGAAGATCATCACATGCATCAGCCCACTCCTGCCAGGCGCCATTCGTTCAGGACATTATCGTCGCTCTCAGCAGCCCTTTTTGCGGCAAAGGCCGAGAATTCGTCAGCCTTCATCAGCCTTGAAAGCGCCCAGACTGTCATCCCCCGCACCACCGGCGAGGCGTCGTCGGCGAGCAGGCGGCATTGCGGGATGAGCGCCCTCTCGCGGGAATTGCCGGCAGCGATCAGCACGTTGCGGATGAAACGGTCGCGGCCGATCCGCTTGACCGGCGAGCCGCTGAAAAAGGAGCGGAAGGCGGCGTCGTCGAGCGTCAGCAGAAAGGCGATCGACGGCTCCTTCAGCTCTTCGCGCGCCTGCAGCTTCATTTCGGAGGCGGAGCTTGCGAACTTGTTCCAGGGGCAGGCGGCGAGACAGTCGTCGCAGCCATAGATGCGGTTGCCGATCAGCACCCGCAGGTCGGGGTCGATCGGCCCCTTGTGTTCGATGGTGAGATAGGAGATGCAGCGCCGCGCGTCGATCTGGTAAGGCGCCGGAAAGGCGGCGGTCGGACAGATGTCGAGACAGGCGCGGCAGGAGCCGCAATGATCGATTTCCGGCGCGTCGACGGCAAGATCGGCGGTGGTGAACATCGTGCCGAGGAACAGCCACGAACCATGCGTGCGGCTGACGAGATTGGTGTGTTTCCCCTGCCAGCCGATACCGGCCGCCGCCGCCAACGGCTTTTCCATGACCGGCGCGGTATCGACGAACACCTTCACATCGGCGCCGGCCCGCGCCGCAAAGCGGGTGGCGATCTCCTTCAACCGGCCCTTGATGAGGTCGTGATAATCGCGGTTGCGGGCATAGACGGAGATCGCCGCTTTGTCGGGCTTGTCGAGGATGCCGCGCGGATCTTCTTCCGGGGCGTAGTTAAGGCCGAAGACGACGACGGATCGCACCTCGCTCCAGAGGGTCAGCGGATCGCCGCGCCGCTCGCGCGTCTCCGCCATCCACTCCATCGTCCCGTGCCGGCCGGCATCGATGAACTCACCGAGACGCCGTTTGGCTTCGGGGATCGCGTCAGGGCGCGTGATGCGGCAGAGATCGAAGCCCTTCGCGACCGATTCCGCCCGAACGAAGTCGGTCAAATTGTCGCGGCGCCGCCGCTCTTTGTCGTCTCTATAAGCTTCGGGCATGAAGAGCCCTCGTCAGAAATCCAGATCGGCATAGTGTGAAACGGGGGTGAGGCCGCGCACGCGCTCGGTGAGCATCGGCCGGAAGGAGGGACGCGATTTCAGCCGCTGATACCACTCCTTGACGACGGGGGCTTCGGCCCACTCGATCTCGCCGAGATAATCGAGGATCGAGATCGAGGCGGCGGCGGCGAGATCGGCATAGCTCATCCGCTCTCCCGCCAGCCATTGGCGCGAGCCGGCAAGCCAGGTGAGATAACGCATATGCTGGCGGATATTCGCGCGGGCAGTGCGCAAAATCTTCGAATCCGGCGCTCCGCCGCCCTGATCGGCGGTCATCTGCAACTTGTAGACACGCTCACGTGCGAGCGGCTTTGTCACGTCGTTTTCCATCTTCTGCATGAACCATTCGGTCAGCCGGCGGATTTCCGCCCGCTGGAATGGATCCTCGGCGAGCAGCCGCCGGTCGCGTTTCAACACCCCGTGCGTCTCGTCGAGATATTCGGAAATGACGCTGGCGCCACAGAGCGCGCGCATGCTGTCGTCGACATAGACCGGCAGCGTGCCGGCCGGATTGAGCGCCAGGAAATCCCGGCGCTTCTCCCATGTCTGCTCCTCGATCAGATCCGCCTGATAGCCGTATTCCGCCAGGATCAGCCGGACGAAGCGAGATGCGGAGGACATGGGATGATGATAAAGCGTGGGCATCGATACTCGGGCTTTATGATTGCTGTTACAGGACTGTGTGGCAGCTTGTTTATAGCGCCTTAGTCATGACTCATTGGTTGAAGCTATAGGAGCTTGGCCCGGCCAATACAAGCGAATCGGCTTTCATGCCATCTGACAAGGGACAAAACACACGTCTTGCCTACGAGGATAACGGCTGCCTGATCGGCTCAGACGCAGCTCTGAACATTTCCAGCAGGAAATGCTCGATCCGAACGACCTTTAAACCGGAGATAATTTATGGACTATATCAATGCCGCCATTCTCGGTGTCGTAGAGGGGATCACCGAGTTTCTGCCGATCTCGAGCACCGGCCATCTCATCATTGCAGAGCAATGGCTCGGCCACCGGTCGGACATGTTCAATATCGTCATTCAGGCTGGCGCCATCCTTGCCGTCACCATTATCTACTGGCGCCGCCTGCTGGATCTGGTGCTCGGCTGGCGCGAGCCTGAGAATCGGGACTATGCCGCCAAGCTGATCGTCGCATTTCTCATCACCGCAATCCTAGGCCTCGTCGTCAAGAAGCTCGGCTTCGAACTGCCGGAGACCGCGACGCCGATCGCCTGGGCGCTCATCATCGGCGGCATCTGGATGATCTTTGCCGAATGGGCCGCCGCGCGACGGCCGCCGCATAAAAAGATCACCTGGCTCGTCGCCATCCTGGTCGGCATCGCCCAGATCGTTGCCGGCGTCTTTCCGGGCACGTCACGCTCCGGCGCCACCATTTTCGTCGCCTTGCTGGCCGGCACCGGCAATCGCGCCGCGGCGACCGAATTTGCCTTTCTCGTCGGTATTCCCACAATGTATGCCGCAAGCGGCTATGAACTGCTGAAGACCTTCAAGGACGGCGGCGCGGCAGGTGAAGACTGGACGGCGCTCGCCATCGCTTTCGTGGTCTCCACGATCGTCGCCTTCATCGCCGTCAAATGGCTGCTCGCCTATATAAGGAGCAACCGCTTCACGCTGTTTGCCATCTACCGCATCATTCTCGGTGTCTTGCTGCTCGGCATGGCCGCGACCGGCTTGATCGCCTGAGCAACCTGCAACTGCATTCGCGCAACTCCCGGCGCGAATGCATTGCCGTGTCGGAATTTGGCGCACGATACCCGCTCGCCGGCAAGCGTCGAGTCTTCAGAACATCTTGAGAGAAGGACGCTCGTCGCCGCTTTGAAGCAGGCAATATCGAGCCGTCATTGCGGAACGCCTTGTTCGGCGTTCCCGATTGCTTGTCTTTAGGATGCCGGCGCACAGCGCCGGCCTTTTCGTCAATGGCTGATCGAAGCCGTCGAGCAAGGATCGACGCCGTAAGCCGGCGAGCAGTCGCCCTTGACCGCCGCGACCGAACCGGGCGCAACGAAGGAACCTGCCATGATAATCAGCGCCGCACACGCAAAAAGGAGCGCGATTGACTTGCCCATCGAGAAATGCCTTTCACAGTGATTGCCGCACGCCTTCGCAGACGTTGAGTCCGTTGGGAGGCGCGGGGTTTGGTAGTCAGTGGAATGACAAATAGCAATAAACGTTCCTGCTAAATTTGACGTTAATTCCACAAAATTTCCGCTGCGCCTTTTATGCAACGCTGCTCGATATGGCCGGCAGGAAAACATGCCGAGTTTGCGCCGGCATGGCAGAGCCGCACGCCGTTCAGGACGCGCAAAGAACGCCATGCTGCGGCAAAGCAAACGCCGCCCGCGGGCCGGCGGACGGCGTTATCGTTTCTCGGCAAAGATGGTCAGGCGGCCTTACCGGAGCCGGTATACTGGCCGTGCGGACGGTACTGCACGAGATAGGAGCCGAGCACCGATGCCGGCATTGTGGGTGTGATGCCGAGTCCCTTCAGCGTGCGGCCTTCCGCCTCGGCTTCTGGGGAAACGACGTTGTCGCGCTTGAGCAGGCGCACCTGGTCCGGCGTGATCGGCGGCGTCACGAAGGGGATCAGCGAGGCGATGCTGCCGATCAGCGAAGCCAGGCCGAAGGGCAGGGACACCAGCGGATTCTTGCGGCACGTCACCTTCAGCATCATGTCGAGACATTCGCGGAAGCTCAGCACCTCGGGCCCGCCGAGCTCATAGATCTTGCCGCCCGCAACCTTGCCATCGACGGCGCGGGCGACCGCCTCGGCGACGTCCTCGACATAAACAGGCTGGAATTTCGTCTTGCCGCCGCCGACCAGCGGCAGGACGGGCGACATGCGAGCCATGTCGGCAAACTTGTTGAAAAAGCTGTCCTCCGGTCCAAAGACGATCGACGGACGGAAGATCACCGCATCCGGCTTGATGGAGAGGATGGCCGCTTCCGCGCGGCCTTTGGTGCGGCCGTAATCCGAATCGGAGTTGGCATTGGCGCCGATGGCCGAAATATGGGTGAGGGTCGCGCCGGCATTGCGCGACGCTTCGGCAACCGCGCGGCCGCCGAATTCCTGCACCGCGTCGAAAGTGTTGCGGCCGGTCTCATGCAGAATACCGACGCAGTTGACGACGTGGCTGGCGCCCTCGACGGCACGGTCGATCGAGTTGCGATAGCGCAGGTTCGCCTGCACGAAAGAAATCTGGCCGACATTGCCGAGCGGCTGCAGGAAGCCGGCGAGATCGGGCCGGCGCACGGCGACGCGGATGCGATAGCCGCGCTTGGCGAGCGCCCGCACCACGTGCCTGCCCACGAAACCGGACCCTCCGAACACGGTGACGAGCGGCGGCAGGTTGGCAAGGGTCATGGCAGGTTCCTTGAAAGGCTTGGGGATGCTTTGTCGGCACCGTATTAGCCCAATCCCGAGGCAACGGGAAGGCCTATCGCGCCGTCAGTTTTTGGCGGTGCGCGCAGCTTAGACGCCTTCGACGACGACCATTTCAGCATCCGCCACTTCCTGGCGGATCTTGGCGGCGATCTGGTACTCCGGCGAATTGTAGCAATCCACCGCATGCTGCATCGAAGGGAATTCGATCACGACGTTGCGGGCGCGCGCCTTGCCTTCGAGCTCGGTGATGGCGCCGCCGCGCGCCAGGAAATTCGCGCCGTATTTTTCGAAGGCCGGTTTGGCCGCCGCCACGTAATCCTTGTAGCGATCGGCGTCACGAACGTCGACGCGGGCGATCCAATATGCCTTGGCCATGATCTTCTCCCTTGTTCTTTTGAATTCAGCGGTTTGCCGGCCAGAGCGCGCTCACCATCTCGTTGAGAACGGCGCGCGCGGCCTCTCTCGGGTCGGGTGCCTTGACGATCGGGCGGCCGACGACGAGATGGGTTGATCCCGCTTTCAGCGCATCGAACGGTGTCATCACCCGCTTCTGGTCGCCCTTGTCACTGCCGGTCGGGCGAATGCCGGGGGTGACGATCGCCATGTCGGGACCGACGACCTCCCGCACCTCGGCCGCCTCCGCCGCCGAGCAGACGATGCCGCCCATGCCGGCGGCGCGCGCCTGTCCGGCGCGGCTGAGCACCAGGCTGTGCGGGTCCTGGCTATAGCCGGCCTCGGCAAGGTCCTCGGCATCCATCGAGGTCAGCACGGTGACGCCGAGCAGGCAGAGGCCGGAGCCGGCAGCGGCCTCCACCGCCGCCCTCATCGCCTTCGGATAGGCATGCAGCGTCAGCATCGACATGCCCATCTTGGCGATATTCTCGACGCCCGACGCGACCGTGTTGTCGATGTCGAGCAGCTTCATGTCGAGAAAGATCTTCTTGCCGCTGGCGGCGAGGTCGCGGGCGAATTCGAGGCCGCCGGCAAAGACCAGCTGATAGCCGATCTTATAAAAGAGAATGTCGTCGCCGAGCCCGGAAACCAGTCTTTCCGCCTCGCCGATCGTTGGAACATCCAAGCCGACGATCAACCGCTCGCGTGCGTCCATGTGAAGTCACCCCCGCCAGTCTTCGATGGGCGTCCAGTCGCATGTTAGGCCGAGATCCGCAAGGCCGAAAGCATAGAGATTGCCGCCGCCCCCCGGCTGGTCGCGGTCGCGGGCAATCGGCCGCCCCGCCAGATGGCATTTGAGCAGCGTGCCGACGCCGCCATGACCGACGAAGGCGATCGGTGCGGCCGGATCATGCGTGGCGAGAACGGCCTTGACCGCCGCCACGATGCGGGCCTGCGCGTCGACGGCGCGCTCCCAGCCTTGGAAGCTTTTTTCCGGATGGGCAAAGAACCAGTTGGCCGCCTCTTCGAATTGCGGCGGCGGCAGGAAGCCGGTGGCCGACCGGTCGTTCTCGTGCATGCCATGCACGATCTCTATCCTGATGCCGGATGCCTTCGCCAGAATTTCGGCCGTCTCGATCGCCTTCGTCTCATCGCTGGAGACGATGCGGGTCAGCCGTTTGGCCCAGCCGCTCTCGGCAGTTCTGCGGGCGCGCGCAGCCCCGACATCGGAAAGGCCCCATTTCGGCACGGGAACGTTCGCATCGATCTTGACTTGCGGGTGGGTGATATAAAGTCCGAACATCTCAGCCGCGGCGGTAGATCCAGAGCTGCGCCGGAGGGATGTTGCGCATGACGAAGTCGAAGTGCTGAATGTGATAACGATCGGGATTGGCGGCGATCGGCGAAATCGCGCCATAGGAGATTTGCACCACAGGCCGGCCGGCCGGCAGGCGGTCGAGCAGGCTTTCCAGCAGAGAGACGCGCATCGCCATCGGAAAATTCAAGAGCGGAATGCAGGAGATGACGCAATCGAACGTCTGCTCGCCGAATGCGCCAAGCGTGGTCTTGAGATCGAAGGCATCGCCGTTGATGAAACGCACGCCGGGATAAGTCCGCAGCAGATGCTGGTGGAAGTCCGTCGAATATTCGATTGCGACCAGATTTTCCGGTTTCACGCCCCGGCCGAGGATGGCCTTGGTGATGGCACCAGTGCCCGGGCCGAGTTCCAGCACTGGCAGCCCCGAATGCATATCGATGACGCTGGCCATGCGCTTGGCGGTAATTGAAGAGGTCGGCACGATCGAGCCCACCGTTTTCGGCCCCTGCATCATGCCCCGGAAGAAACGGATTTCCTCATCAAATCTCTTCTCGAGGTGTTCCTTCACCTTGACCCGTAAGCGCATTCTCCACCCATCCGCATGTTGATCGACTGTCTTAATATGCCGCTTGTCGCTGCTTGGACAAGGATTTTCGCAACAAGAACATCGGCATCAACAGCTCATGCGGCCTTTCGGTGGGAATCAGGCATGAGGTCGGCAAGTCTTTCGCTCAAATGGCCGGCGTCAACAGGGGCGCGAAGTTTCTTATCGGTGTTGTCGAAATAAAGATAGACGTCGCGGCCCTTGGCTCTCGCCGGCAGCGGCGCAAGGATCCGCGTCGCATTCTCTGGTTCTCCGCCCTGTGCCCAGGCGCGGATGCGCTCGGCCCATAGATCGAGCGCTTCGTCTTCATAGCCGCTCACATAGAGCTGCTCAGATCCATGCAGGCGGCAATAGATGAAGTCGGCGGTGATATCCATCAGCAGCGGCCATTTCACCGTATCGGCGCAGACCAGCGCGGCCTTGTGTCGCCGGAGCATCTCGATGAACTCAACTGAGCGGAAGCTGTCGTTACGGATTTCGAACGCATGGCGGATCGGCTGGTGTCCGTCGCTTGTGAGCCAAGCCTGTTTGAGGCGCTCGTCATGCCGCTTGGCGAGCGCTATCGCCGCATCGTGATCATGCGGCAGCAGCGACAGGAAATTGTCGAAACGATCGGGATCGAAGGCCATGTTGGCTGGGAATTGCCAGAGGATCGGCCCGAGCTTGGGGCCGAGCCTCAGCAGACCCGAGGCAAAGAAATTGGCAAGCGGCGCCTCGATCTCCTTCAGTCGCCGCACATGGGTGAGGAAGCGCGGCCCCTTGACCGCAAAGACGAAATCATCAGGCGTTTCGTCCCGCCAGCGGCCGAAGCTTTCGGGTCTCTGCAATCCGTAGAAGGTGCCGTTGATCTCGATCGAACGAAAGTGACGGGCGGCGTAGGAAAGCTCCTGCTTCTGCGGCAGTCCCTCCGGATAGAATTGCCCGCGCCAGGGCGCATAGGTCCAGCCCGAAATGCCGATTCGCACCGCTCCCGTCTTTTTCATCCTGGGACCTCCTGTTCGACAGGAGGAAAACCGAAAGCGGCCGCCTTCGTTCCGTCAGACGCGCATCGGCATCAAGACGTAGAGCGCGTCGTCACCGGCGGTGTCGCGGATCAGTGTTGGCGAGCCGGCGTCGGCCAGCAGGAAGATCGCTTCCTCGCCGGAAAGCTGCGCGGTGATGTCGAGCAGATATTTGGCGTTGAAGCCGATTTCCATCGCATCCGTGTCGTAGCCGACGGCGACTTCTTCCGTTGCACTGCCGGAATCCGGGTTGTTGACGGTCAGCATCAGCTGCCCTTCGGACAGCGCGAGCTTCACCGCGCGCCCGCGCTCGGAGGAGATCGTTGAGACGCGGTCGACGGCCTGGGCGAAGGTCGTGCAATCGACGCGCATTTCCTTGTCGTTGCCGGTGGGGATGACGCGCTGGTAATCCGGGAATGTGCCGTCGATCAGTTTCGAGGTCAGGACGATCGAGCCGATCGTCATGCGGATCTTGGCGTCGGAAACCTCGACGGTGACGATCGCTTCCGGATTGTCGACCAGCTTCTGCAGTTCCCCGACCGTCTTGCGTGGAATGATGATGCCGGGCATGCCCTCGGAGCCCGACGGCGCGTCGACATCGGCGCGGGCCAGCCGGTGGCCGTCGGTCGCGACCGCCCTGAGCTTCAGCTCACCATTGCTCTCGATCGTGTGGAAGAAGATGCCGTTCAGATAATAACGCGTTTCTTCCGTCGAGATCGCGAACTGGGTGCGGTCGATCAGCATCTTCAGATCGGTCGCCTTCAGCTTGAAGGAATGCGTGAAGGTGCCGGCGGTCAGATCCGGGAAATCGGATTCCGGCAGGCACTGCAGCGAGAACTTCGAGCGTCCGGACTGGACGGTCATGGAGCCGCCGTCGGTGCTGGTCGCCAGCAGCACTTCGGCGCCATCTGGAAGCTTGCGCACGATATCGTAAAGAAGATGGGCGGGAACGGTGGTGGCGCCAGCCTGCTCGACGCTTGCCGGCGTCGCCTCGGTGATTTCGAGGTCGAGGTCCGTCGCCTTCATGTCGAGGTTCTGGCCATCGGCCTTGAGAAGTACGTTGGACAGGATCGGGATCGTGTTGCGACGTTCGACCACACGGTGGACGTGGTTCAGCGATTTCAGAAGGTTTGACCGCTCAATAGTAATACGCATGGGATGCTGCCGCTTTCGACCGTGACTGCCCGGGCGCATCGAAGGCCCGAAGAATGCTTTCCCGATTTAGGTCGGGGGAGTGGAGGGGCAAAATGGCAGACTTCAGCATTGGATGGCAAGAGGCATGGACGGCCGAGCCCTCGCATTTCAGGTTTTCCGGAGCAATGCTCACAGAAATCCCAACCCTTGCCGAAGCCGCAGCGCTCGCCCATAAAGGCCGATGAACCGGCAAGGCGCCGGCGGCACGAAGGCAAAGGGCATGAACGAGCAAACCACAGGCGAGGAGGCCGCGAGGCGAAGCTTCCGCCTGCACAACATGGCGGTGCCGGCGCGGCCGCTGGAGCCGGCGCTCTATCTGGTCGCCACCCCGATCGGCAATCTCGGCGACATCACGCTGCGCGCATTGGAAACGCTGGCCGGCGCCGACGTGCTGGCCTGCGAGGATACGCGTGTCACCCGCGTTCTACTCGACCGCTACGGCATCCAGAACCGCCCCTTCGCGTATCATGAGCACAATGCCGACGAAGCCGGCCCGCGGCTCATCCAGGCGCTCGAAGCCGGGCGCTCGGTGGCGCTGGTGTCCGATGCCGGCACGCCGCTCGTCTCCGATCCCGGCTACCGGCTGGCCCGGCAGGCGATAGCCGCCGGTTACCGTGTCATTCCCATTCCAGGCGCCTCGGCGCCGCTCGCCGCCCTTGTTGGTTCCGGCCTGCCGAACGACGCCTTCCTCTTCGCCGGCTTTCTGCCGGCCAAGGACAAGGCCCGCCGCGATCGTCTCGGTGAATTTGCCGCAGCCCCGGCGACGCTGATCTTTTTTGAATCGCCCCATCGCATCGCTGCCACGCTTCTTGCCGCCGCCGATGTGCTCGGCCCGGCCCGGCCGGCTTGCGTCTGCCGTGAATTGACCAAGACCTATGAAGAATTCCGCCGCGGCACGCTTGCCGAACTCGCCGCCCATTACCAGCAGGTGGAAAACGTCAGGGGCGAGATCGTCCTCGTCGTGGGTCCGCCGCAGCCAGCCGAAACATCCGAGGCCGATGTCGAAGCCGTGCTTGCCGACCTCTCGATGTCGATGCCGACGGCAAAGGCTGCGACCGAGGCCGCCCGTCTCACCGGCCTGCCGCGCAAGGCGCTCTACCAGCGCCTGCTGGAGATGAAGGGCGGCAATGGGAGATAAGGAGCTTACCGCCATCAAACGGAAGGCGCTACGCCGCGGCCGCATGTCGGAATATGTCGCCGCCGCCTTCCTGATGCTGAAGGGATACCGTATCCTGGCGCTGCGCCACCGCACCAGGCTCGGCGAGATCGATATCGTCGCCCGCAAGGGCGATCTCGCCGTCTTCGTCGAGGTCAAGGCCCGCCATGGCGAGGCTGCGGCGATCGACGCCGTCTCTGTCGCCGCTCAGAAGCGCATCCGGGCGGCAAGCGATCTGTGGCTCGCCCGCCAGGCGGATCAGGCCCGCCTTTCCCAGCGCTACGATATCGTCGCGGTCATGCCCGGCCGGCTGCCACGGCACTTTCCCGACGCCTTCTGAGGACCTGCGGCGCTGTCGAGTTGCCGGATTGTTAAAATTTTAGTCCCCGGTTGAACGAGCTCCTTACGACTTTCTGCTACCCACCGTCGCGGTAGGGTTGAGATTTGGGGGATGTTGCGTGGCCTTGAAGATGCTGCTTGCAAGTGCGGTCGCCATGGCGGCGCGCTCGGTGCCGTATATCGCGCTGAAGCCGGCCGGGAAATCCTTCGTCGCGCATGCGAGCGCTCACCTGCCGCTGAAATCGACGCCGATCAACCCCGACTGGATCATCAGCGGAAATCCGCAGGCGCGCACCGCCGAACATTCGCGCGGCCATGACGAGGCGTCGCTGACAGCGATCTGGGACTGCACGGCGGGCGAATTCCGCTGGTATTTCGGCTGGGACGAGACCGTGATGATCCTCGAAGGCGAGGTCCATATCACCGCCGAGGACGGCACGGAACGGACCTTGCGCACCGGCGACGTCGCCTTTTTCGCCGGTGGAACCTGGGCGAGCTGGCGGGTCGACACTTACGTCCGCAAGGTTGCCTTCCTGCGCAAGCCTTTCCCCAAGCCTTTGGCGATCGCCTACCGTCTGCGCAACATGCTGCGCAATGGCGGTAGCCAGGGCATTGCCGCCTGAAAATTGCGTCCGGCGCAAGCCTTCGATGACCGTTGCGTTTGATGCCGGGCCGACCTACATCTGTCCGGCATTCAGCGAGGGACGGAAATGGCCAAGATCACCAATGTAGCGGTCCAGATGGATCATGTCGCCGGCATCAATATCGCGGGTGACTCCACCTTCGCCATGAGCCTGGAAGCGCAGGCGCGCGGCTACAGGCTCTTCCATTACACCCCCGAGCGCCTGAGCTTTCGCGACGGCAAGCTCTTTGCGAGCGTCGAGCCCATGGTGCTGCGCGACGTCAAGGGCGATCACTTCGAGCTTGGCGCGCCCGAGCGCGTCGATCTCTCGACCATGGACGTGGTGCTGCTGCGCCAGGATCCACCCTTCGACATGGCCTATATCACCTCGACGCATCTGCTCGAGCGCATCCACCCGAAGACGCTCGTTGTCAACGATCCGGCCTGGGTTCGCAATTCGCCGGAGAAGATCTTCGTCACCGAATTCTCCGATCTGATGCCGAAGACGCTGATCACCAAGGATCCGGCCGAAATCCGCCGCTTCCGCGATGAGATGGGCGACATCATCCTGAAGCCGCTCTATGGCAATGGCGGCGCCGGCGTCTTCCATTCCACCCGCGATGACCGCAATCTTTCCTCGCTCTTGGAAATGTTCGGCCAGCTTTTCCGCGAGCCCTTCATCGCCCAGCAATATCTGCCCGACGTGCGCAAGGGCGACAAGCGCATCATCTTGGTCGACGGCGAGTTCGCCGGCGCGATCAATCGCGTGCCGGCCGAACATGACAGCCGCTCCAACATGCATGTCGGCGGCCGCGCCGAGGCGACCGAATTGACGCCGCGCGAGAAGGAAATCTGCGCCCGCATTGGCCCCGCGCTGAGGGAACGCGGGTTCCTGCTCGTCGGAATTGACGTAATCGGAGATTACATGACCGAGATCAACGTAACCTCGCCGACAGGCATCCGCGAGGTCAGGAAGTTCGGCGGCGCCGATATAGCAAGCCTGCTCTGGGACGCGATCGAGCGCAAGCGCGGCTGAGGCCGCGATCGGGTACAACCGCGTCCGCCACCGATTATCTGCCTGCGTTCTTTTATTGTTCTTGTTTTAGTCCCGCTTCCGTGCAAGATTGCAACCGCTGGCTTTTAACGGCCACAGGGGCGTCTCTAAGAGTTTGCGGGACAAGGGTGGGCATATGGTCGCGCGTGTCAGTACAGTGGCATTCCAGGGCATCGAAGGCGTGCCGGTCGAGGTTCAGGTCATGATCGCGCCCGGCAAGGTCGGCATGCAGATCGTCGGCCTGCCCGACAAAGCGGTGGCCGAAAGCCGTGAGCGCGTGCAGGCCGCCCTTCATGCCTCCGGCCTGGCTCTGCCGGGCAAGCGGGTGACCGTCAACCTAGCCCCCGCCGATCTGCCGAAGGAAGGCTCACACTTCGATCTGCCGATCGCGCTGGCACTGATGGCGGCCCTCGGCGCCATTCCTGCCGATGCGCTGACCGATTATGTCGTCGTCGGCGAACTCAATCTCGATGGCACGATCGCCGCAATCGCCGGCGCGCTGCCGGCCGCGATCGGCGCCAATGCGCTCGGCAAGGGGCTGATCTGCCCGGCCGAAAGCGGCGCGGAAGCCGCCTGGGCCGGCGCCGAGGTCGATATTCTCGCCCCGCGCAGCCTGATTGCCCTTGCCAATCATTTCCGCGGCACGCAGGTACTGTCTAGGCCGGAACCGTCGATCCGCGCCAATGCCGCCAACTTGCCCGACCTTGCCGAGATCAAGGGCCAGGAAAGCGCCAAACGCGCGCTCGAGGTGGCGGCTGCCGGCGGCCACAATCTCCTGATGGTCGGGCCTCCAGGCTCCGGCAAATCGATGCTGGCGTCGCGCCTGCCCTCGATCCTGCCGCCGCTTTCGCCGGCCGAACTGCTTGAAGTGTCGATGGTTCATTCGATCGCCGGCCAGCTCACCGGTGGCAAGCTGTCCGACCGCCGGCCCTTCCGCACCCCACATCATTCCGCCACCATGGCCGCGCTCGTCGGCGGCGGGCTGCGTGCTCGGCCGGGCGAGGCCTCGCTTGCCCATCACGGCGTGCTCTTCCTCGACGAGTTTCCCGAGTTCACGCCGCAGGCGCTCGATGCGCTGCGCCAGCCGCTCGAAGGCGGCGAATGCGTCATCGCCCGCGCCAATCACCGCGTCTCCTATCCGGCGAAATTCCAGCTGATCGCGGCGATGAACCCCTGCCGCTGCGGCATGGCCGGTGAGCCGGGTCATACCTGCGCCCGCGGCCCGCGCTGCATGAGCGATTATCAGGCGCGCATCTCCGGACCGCTGATGGACCGCATCGATATCCGCATCGACGTGCCCGCCGTCTCCGCCGCCGATCTGATCCGGCCGATGGCGGCCGAGGCCAGCGCCGCCGTCGCCCGCCGCGTGGCTCGCGCCCGCGAAATCCAGCAGGAGCGCTTCCAGCGCGCCGGCGCTGGGGATATCGGCACCAATGCCCGCTGCACCACCGCGATGATCGAAAAACTCGCCGAACCCGATGCTAGCGGCCTGCAGCTCCTGCGCGACGCCGCCGAAAAAATGAAATTCTCCGCCCGCGGCTACCACCGCGTCCTCAAGGTTGCCCGCACGCTGGCCGATCTCGACGACAAACCGTCAGTGGGCCGTTTGCATCTCGCCGAAGCGATCTCTTATCGGATCGCCGGGGAAAGATTAACGGCGGCGGCGTGAGAAGAAGGACGGACGCGCGGAGTATGAGTCGTCAGACTGCCCACCAATTCGCCGATCGCGTTGCGCTGATGGCTGCCACGCAGCAAAATCGCCACTGAGCGCTGCAGATTATGAATTATATGGCCGTCCGGCTATAGCGGCGCGCTGCCGGCAGCGGTCGGCGCGAATGGTCTTGGCCGGGGCTGGTTTGTCGAACGCGGTACCGAACCTGGCTAAGGCGCCGATATAAGCGTCCCTCTGTATTGATTATCCATTAGGGGTAGGAATCTCTCCTCAATTCGTCCCTCTTTACAATATTAGCTTCGGCTGAAAAATTTCGAAAGGGATGTCGGTCCGTTCGACATAGTCGATCGGAGGTGACGGATAGGAAGGCCTGTCGCCGGGGATGCTCATGAGGAACGAATATCCGGGCTCAAACGCCAAACCCAGGGAAGTTTTTGACTTGGCGAATGCCTACTCTCGCGCTTCGATCCTCCTATTCAGCGAGGGCCAGAAGCAGGTTGCACTATCGATCGCACCGGCTCGAATGTGCGCCATTCATGCTATTGAACTCTATTTAAATGCCTTCCTGCGCCATGAAGGCGTTGCTCCAGAAGAAATACGAGGACGGATGCACAACCTCGCTGAGCCGATGTTCGTTGCTAAACTTCAACTGAGAAAAAGGACTGCTCTGCATCTAGAGGCAATGACTGCAAAGCGTGAGTACCTCATCTCGCGCTATGCACCGGAGCGGGCGAGCGAGCACACCGAGTTGAATCGTTTGACCGCGACGCTGAAGGAGGTGATGGCGAAGGTGGGCAAACATTTGCACTCAACTAGCTCAGGCCGGACATCGACCATCGTTACGGACTACCACAGAACTTTCGTCCCGCTTCGATTGGGATGCAGGTGACGGCACAAAAAGGGACGCCGAAGCGCCCCGATATTATGCAAGACAAATTGCGAGAGAAAAGGCCCGCCACAACCAACTTTAGCTCCCCAACCCTTCAAACAATGCCGTCGACAAATACCGCTCCGCAAAGGACGGGATGATGATGACGATGTTCTTGCCGGCATTTTCCGGCCGGCTGCCGACCTTGATCGCGGCAGTCAGAGCCGCGCCTGAGGAGATGCCGACCGGCACGCCTTCGAGCCGGGCGATGAGGCGGGCCTGTTCGAAGGCCTCGTCATTGGTCACGGTGACGACCTCGTCATAGATGCCGGTATCGAGGATCTTCGGCGCGAAGCCGGCGCCGATGCCCTGGATCTTGTGCGGGCCGGGATTGCCGCCTGAGAGCACCGGCGAATCGGCGGGTTCGACGGCGATGATCTGGATCTCGGGTTTGTGGCTCTTCAGCACCTGGCCGACGCCGGTGATCGTGCCGCCGGTGCCGATGCCCGAGACGACGATGTCGACCTTGCCCTCGGTATCGTTCCAGATTTCCTCGGCCGTCGTCTTGCGGTGGATCTCGGGGTTGGCCGGGTTTTCGAACTGCTGGGGAATGATGGCGTCGGGAAGCGACGCTGCCAGCTCCTCCGCCTTGGCGATCGCGCCCTTCATGCCTTTCGCGCCTTCGGTCAGCACCAGCTCGGCGCCGAGCAGCGCCAGCATCTTGCGCCGTTCGACCGACATGGTTTCCGGCATGGTGAGGATCAGCCGATACCCCTTGGCGGCGGCGGCAAAGGCGAGTGCGATGCCGGTATTGCCTGACGTCGGCTCGATCAGCACCGTCTTGCCGGATGTGATTTTGCCCTGCGATTCCAGGCTCTCGATCATTGCCACACCGATGCGGTCCTTGACGGAAGCAATCGGATTGAAGAATTCGAGCTTGCCGATCAGGTTTGCCACCACGCCCTTTTCCCGCGCCAGCTTGTCGAAGCGCACCAGCGGCGTGTCGCCGATGGTCTCGGTGATCGAGGAATAAATGCGGCCGCGGCCGGGTTTGTGCGACATGGTGCTCTCCCTTTGGACTTCGGTCCCTGAAATCGAGGAGGAGAATAGGGTCAAAGACGGAATGAGACCAGAGCCCGCTCGCCCCGGGCGGGGGTGCCGGAGAGAAAATAAGCTTTGAAAACCGCTTCTTGACGGATGTTTATTTCACGCAGCCCGCGTGGCGATGAAGGCTGCCGTGCCCGCGAGAATGCCGGCTGCAACCCGGTTCAGCGCCTGCAGGGCGCGCGGCTGTTTCAGCATGGTGCGGGCGCGCGCGGCAAGCAGCATATAGGGCACCAGCACGGTGATCAGCACCACGAAGGTGACGGCGAGCAGAAGCGCATAGTCGCGCAGGGTGATATTGCCGATATCGATCAGCGTCGGCGCCAGCGCGACATAAAACAGCATCGTCTTCGGGTTGCCGAGCGTCACCAGCAGGCCCGAGAGGAAGGAAAGGCCGACATTGCCGGATTTTTTTGCGGCAATATCCTGCGGCAGCAGCCCTGCCGTCCAGAGTTTCCAGGCGATGTAGCCGAGATAAAGGGCGCCGGCGATCTTGATGATGAGGAAGACTTCCGTGAAAGTCTGCGCCACGAAAGCCAAGCCCAGAATGACCGCGGTGAGATAGGTCATATCGCCGAGCACCAGGCCGAGACCCATGAAGAAGGTCTCGCGGAAATTCGAGCCGAGCGCACGGGCGACGATGGCGGTTATGCCGGGTCCGGGAATGGCTGCGGCGATAAACAACGCTCCGGCATAGGCAAGCAAGGCGGCAAGGCTCATGTGGCGGCTCCCTCTTTCCGGTGTTTTATGTCAGGCAGGCCGTGCCATCAATCCGCCGGCGCTGATGGATGCATCACCAGAAGGAATGCCTGCCGCCGCGTGCCTGCCGATACCTCAGCCCTGAAGCGCCCTCGGCCGCAGCCATCTTGGGCTCCAGCCGAGATTCATGCCGGCGGCGGCCAGCAGGATGATTGCAGCGCCCGCGATCTGCATCGGCTGCAGCGCGTGGCCGAAGGCCAGCCGGTCGACGAGGATCGCGGCGATCGGATAGAGGAAGGAGAGCGCCCCGGTCAGATGCGTCGGCAGCCGCTGGATCGCACCGTAGAGCAGCACATACATCAGCCCGGTATGGACGACTCCGATCGTCACCAGGATAGCCCAGCCGCCGGCATCGCCGGGCAGTTGCGAAAACTCCGTCATCGGCGCCAGCATCAGCATGCCGGTTGTGACCTGGATCAGCGCGATCAGATGCGGCGGCGTGCCTTTCAGCCATTTCGCGGCAAGAGCTGCCAGCGCGTAGAAGAAGGCCGCGCCGAGCGCCATCAGAATGCCGAGGCCGTAGCCATCCGTTCCCCCGCCGGCCTGAGGTTTCGCCTCGACGATCGCCGCCATGCCGGCAAAGGCGAGCGTCAGCCAGAACAGTTTCGCGGCGGTGATCTTCTCGCCGAGGAACAGCGCCCCGAGCACCAGCAGCATGAAGGGCTGGGTGTTGTAGACCGTCGTGGCGATCGAAATCGTCGCATGCGAATAGGAGGCGAAGAGCAGCAGCCAGTTGACGACGATGGCGACGCCGCCGATGACGGCGATGCCAAAGGCGCGCAGCGTGATGATGCCGGGCCGCAGCAGTCCGAGGGCGCCGCAGATGACGAGCAGGGTCAGCGCGCCGAACAGGCAGCGCCAGAAAACCACACCGCTGACCGGCTGGCCCGACATGACGACGAACCAGCCGATCGTCCCCGAGATCAGCATCGCTGCCGTCATTTCCACCGAACCTCTTTTGATATCGCCGCTCATGGTAGCCTCCGTTTTGCTCGCACAATAATATTGCGTCAACAGCTGGTTTCATATAGAAATATGAAGGATCAAAGCGGCATTTGCCTAATCATTGAAGGAAAAATAATTACCATGCCTAATGGTGTGCTGGAGCTCGATGATATCGATCAGTCCCTTCTGGAGGCGCTGGCCGGCAATGCCAGGATGTCACTGAAGGAGCTGGCGCAGCAGGTCGGGCTGTCCTCGCCGAGCGCTGCCGAGCGTCTGCGCCGGCTGGAGGAGCGCGGCGTCATCAAAGCCTTCACCATCGATCTCGACCCAGCCGCCGTCGGCTATCCCCTGCAGGCGATCGTGCGGGTGCGGCCGCTGCCGGGACAGCTGCACATTGTCGAGCGCATCATCCAGGACATTCCCGAAATCGTCGAATGCGACAAGGTGACGGGCGAGGATTGTTTTATCGCTCGCCTCGTGGTGCGCTCGATGGCGGAGCTCGACGGCATTCTGGACAAGGTCGCCGAACGGGCGGAAACCAACACCTCGATGATCAAATCGTCGCCTGTCAAACGTCGCCTGCCGCCGCTCTCACGCGGGAAACAGGATCGCTGAAACGGTCAGAAATCCGCCAGTGGCGAGAGCATGGCCGGAAAATGCGGGGTGACATCGCCGAGCCCACGCAGCATCAGTGTCGTGGTGCCTTCCAACGGCTGTGGAGTACCCACCCAGCCCAGCTTCTCCGGACCGAAAAACACGTCAATGGCGGCGGAGGCGATGTCGAGTCCGCCGAGGATAGCGGCAAGTGATGGGATCTCGCTCGCGACGACGTCGAGAAGGCTGAAGCGACCCGCCGCATCCATTTTCCAGGCGATGACTGCTTGCTGGTCTTCGAGGAAGCTGACACGGATCTCGGGATCGATCTGCGTATTGATGAGAAACATCGCCGCATTTGTAGTCACCGAGAGCGTCGTCGAAATGGGGCTGCGCGTTTTCAGCAGCGCTTGCAGCAGGGCAAGATCGTCCGCATTCGTCGGCGAAAGCGGCAGGGCCGGTGCTGTGGGTGTCGACGGAGCAGGGGCCGCCCCTTCGTACCGGTGCAGCGGTATCGAGCGGAAACCGTAGGGTTCGTAGAGCGATGGCTTGTCGGTATAGAGGATGACAGCCTCGAAACCCTGCTGCTCGCACCAGTCGAGCGCTTTCACCGTCAGGTCGCGATAGAGCCCGCAGCCGCGCCACTGCGGCCGCACCGCGCCGGATTGCAGGCCGGCGGCATGAACGACCCTGCCATTGATGACGAAGGGCAGCGCAAAGGCGGAGATATTGGCAGCAAGCTCGCCTGTGGCATCGAACCAGCCGAAGGGCATGCTGGTGGGGTCGGGTCCGCCGAGATGCTGCAGCGGGCCGATGTCAATGCCGAAAATATCCTGAAGCAGGCGCACCAGCGCTGCCCAACCAGTGGGGTCGCCGAAATAATCTTGTCGGAAGGTCAGGCCCGTGCTGTCGAGGCGCTTTGCCATCAAACGCCGGTGGAACCGAAGCCGCCCGCGCCACGTGCCGTCTCGCTCGTCTCGGTGATCTCGGCAATCCGCGCCTGGGCCACCGGCGCGATCACCATCTGGGCGATGCGCATGCCGCGCTCGATGACGAAGGCTTCCTCGCCGAGATTGGCGAGCAGCACCTTCACCTCGCCGCGATAGTCGCTGTCGACGGTGCCGGGCGAATTCAGGCAGGTGATGCCGTGTTTGAAGGCAAGGCCGGAGCGCGGCCGTACCTGCCCCTCGAAACCTTCCGGGATTTCAAAGATGAAGCCCGTCGGCACCAGCGCCCGCTTGCCGGGCGAGAGCGTCAGCGCTTCGCCGTCGGCGACGGCGGCGCGCAGGTCCATGCCGGCTGCCCCCTTGCTTTCATAGGCGGGCAGATCGAGGCCTTCGCCATTGGCCAGGCGGATGAGGTTCAGCGTCGGGCTGAGGTCTTGGTGAATGGTCATGACCCATTACTTTGCGCCTCAAAGGGTAAGGTCAATTGCATTGCCGGGCTTTAATCGCTAGGTAAGCCGCAATTCCACAGGATTCACACTATGGCCGAAAGTCTCGCCGAGGCGGTCTCCCGCCGCCGCACATTCGCTATTATCGCCCACCCGGATGCGGGTAAGACGACGCTCACCGAAAAGCTGCTGCTGTTCGGCGGCGCCATCCAGCTTGCCGGCGAAGTCAAGGCGAAGAAGGACCGCATGCAGACGCGCTCCGACTGGATGAAGATCGAGCGCGAACGCGGCATCTCGGTCGTCACCTCCGTGATGACCTTCGAGTATAACGACAATGTCTTCAACATCCTCGACACACCCGGCCACGAGGATTTCGCCGATGACACCTATCGCACGCTGACGGCCGTCGACGCCGCCGTCATGGTCATCGATGCCGCCAAGGGCATCGAGCCGCGCACGCTGAAGCTCTTCGAAGTCTGTCGCATGCGCGACATCCCGATCATCACCTTCATCAACAAGATGGATAGGGAAAGCCGCGATCCCTTCGAAATCCTCGACGAGGTCGAAGAGAAGCTGGCGCTCGATACGGCGCCGATCACCTGGCCGATCGGCCGTTCGAAGACCTTCTGCGGCTCCTATCATCTCGCCAACAGCACCGCTCGCGGTTCCGACACCGAAGTCGAGACCACGCCGGTCAACGGCCCGCAGGCCGTCGCCGACAGGCTGCCGGAAAACGAACGCCAGGCCTTCATCGACGAAACTGAGCTTGCGATCGAGGCCTGTCGCCCCTTCGACCGTGATTCTTTCCTCGAAGGCCATATGACGCCGGTTTTCTTCGGTTCGGCGCTGCGCAACTACGGCGTTCGCGACCTCATCAACGCGCTTGGCGAGTTTGCGCCGCCGCCGCGTGACCAGGTCGCCGATACCAGGACCGTGCACGCGACCGACGACAAGATGACGGCCTTCGTTTTCAAGATCCAGGCCAACATGGATCCGAACCACCGCGACCGCATCGCCTTTGCCCGCATCTGCTCGGGCAAGCTTGAGCGCGGCATGAAGGCAAGGCTTGCCCGCACCGGCAAGCAGCTCGGCCTGACGGCGCCGCAATTCTTCTTCGCCTCGCAGCGCCAGCTCGCCGACACCGCCTATGCCGGCGACGTCGTCGGCATTCCCAACCACGGCACGCTCCGGATCGGCGATACGCTGACCGAAGGCGAAGCGCTGGTCTTCCAGGGCGTGCCGAACTTCTCGCCGGAAATTCTGCGCCGCGTGCGGCTCGAAGATGCGATGAAGGCGAAGAAGCTCAAGGAAGCGCTGCAGCAGATGGCCGAGGAAGGCGTCGTCCAGCTGTTTTCGCCGGAAGACGGTTCGCCGGCGATCGTCGGCGTGGTCGGCGCCCTGCAGCTCGACGTGTTGAAGGAGCGGCTGATGGCCGAATACGGCCTGCCGGTCTCTTTCGAAATGTCGCGTTTCTCCGTCTGCCGCTGGATCTCGGCCGATCAGCCGGCCGATCTGGACAAATTTCTCACCGTCAAACGCGGCGATATTGCCCGCGATCTCGACGGCGATCCCGTCTTCCTCGCCCAGGATGCATTCTCGCTGCGTTACGAGGCGGAGCGTTATCCGGCGATCAAGATGGTCGCCATCAAGGAATATCACGCCGCCAAGGCGGCGTGATCGGGGTTCCTGGAAGCGTGGGGGCTGCGGCTATTTTTCCCGCATCGCCCGGCGGAAGTTCTGTGTGATCGGCTCGGCGAGGTAAGAAAGCACGGTGCGGGCACCCGTCCGGATCATCGTCTCGCTCGACATGCCGGGCAGCAGCTTGCGGCCCTCCAGCTTGGCAAGCTCGCTCTGGTCGATCACAACGGTCGCCGCGAAATAAGGCGCGCCGCTGCGTTCCTCCACCATCCTGTCGGCCGATACGATCTCCACGACGCCGTCGAGCGGCGGCAGGTTGTAGCGGGCAAAGGCCGGGAAACTGACGCGCGCCGGCTGTCCGGGAGCGATCGTCTCGACGTCCTCAGGTCTGACCATCGCCTCGATGACGAGCTGCTGTCCCATCGGCACGATCGTCATCAGCGTCTCGCCGGGTTTCACCACGCCCCCGGTCGTATGGACCTTCAGGTCCATGATGATGCCGTCGACCGGCGCGACGACATTGGTGCGGGCGAGCACGTCTTTGGCGGACCGTTCCTCCTGCCTGAGGTCGAACATTTCCGCCTCGACTTTGCTCAGCTCCTCGACGGCCTGGTTCAGCTGCAAGGTGTTGAGGTTGACGATCTGCATGTCGATCTCGGCCATGGCGCTCTTGGCGCGAGCGATGGCTGCGACATTGGTCGCGCGCTCCCCTTCGACTTCCCGCTGCTGCCGTCTGAGCAGCAGCCAACGCTCGCGGGTGACCAAGCCGCGCTTGACGAGGCTCTCGAGATCTCTGGTTTCGCCCTCGAACACCTCGATCTGCTTGTCCTCGGTAACGATGAGCTCCTGCAGCCCCGTTATCTCTTCCTCGGTCTGGCGGCGGCGCTGGCTGAGAATCTCTCGCTCGTCCTTCAGATTGTGGTGCTTGGCCGAAAACACGTCACGTTGGGCGGCCACCGCGTCCCTTGCCGATTTGGTGGGGTTTGCAAGCAGCGCCGGGTCGAACTCGATCTCGGCTTTGCCGTCGCGCTCTGCCCTCAGGCGAGCGGCCAGCGCCTCGCGCGTTGCGATCCGGTTCTGGACCAGATCAAGCCTTGCCCTCGCCTGCGTGTCATCGAGTTGGAGGAGGACCTTGCCGGCCTTGACGATGTCGCCGTTGGCGGCGGTCAATCCTGCAATGATCCCGCCCTCGAGGTGCTGGATGAGCTTGCGGTCACCGGCGACCTTGACAAGGCCGGGCGCCACTGCGGCGCTGTCCAACGGTGCCAGCGTCGCCCAGCCTCCGGCCATGCCGAAGAACAGGAACATGATCGCAAAGCCGGTGAAAGTTAGGCCCGTGAGACGCAGCGGGACCGGTGCCGGGGACGGCGAAACGGGTAACGGAACCACCTTCAGATCCTTTTTCATGGCGGTTTCGTTCCCTTGCTACTTCGCCACGATCGTCGGCATTTGAGCGACCTTGCGCACGCGCGCAGCGAGTTCATTGAAGACATAGTCGCGTGGGCCGAAGAGATCCTGTTGGCCACGATTGAGGACAAGGATCTTGTCGACCGTCTCCATGATGTTCGGTCGATGGGCGATCAGGATGACGGTCGTGCCCGCCGCCTTGATCGTGCCGAGGGCTGATATCAATGCCTCCTCACCGTCACGGTCCAGGTTGGAATTGGGCTCGTCCAGGATGACGAGCGCCGGGTCGCCGTAGAGAGCCCGCGCCAAGCCGATGCGCTGGCGCTGCCCGCCGGACAGCACCGCGCCGGATTCGCCGATTTCGGTGAGATAACCTTTCGGCAGTCCTTTGATCAGTTCGTGAACGCCCGCCAGCTGCGCGGCCTTGACGACCTTGTCGAAGATCACCGGGCTGAGTTTGGCGAAGCGGCAGATATTTTCGGAAACCGTCCCCGCGAAGAGTTCGATATCCTGGGGGAGGTAACCGACATGATGGCCACGGTCCTCCGCCGCCCATTGGGCGACATCCATGCCGTCAAGCAGCGCCCGCCCGCCGGAAGGGCGCCAGGCGCCGGCCAAAATGCGCGCCAGGCTGGTCTTGCCGGCCGCACTCTGGCCGATCAGGGCCATGGATTCACCCGGCTCGAGATGGAAGCTGATCCCTTTCAGGATATGTTCGCCACCCTGCCGGGAAAGCACGATATTGTCGGCCTCGAACCTCCCCGTCGGCCGCGGCAGCGCCAGAACCGGGGTTGCCTCGGGGTGCTGGCCTGCAACGGCGGTGAGGCGCCGGTAAGCGGCCCGCGCGCCGACCGTCGCCTTCCATGTGCCGATCGCCTGTTCGACCGGCGACAACGCACGACCCATCAGGATCGAGGCGGCGACCATGATGCCGGGGGAAGCTTCGTTGCGGAGAACGAGATAGGCTCCAAGCCCCAATATGCCCATTTGCAGGGCCAGCCGGTGACAGCGGGCGATGGCGGAAATGATGCCGCCGCGGTTGGCGGCAACGACCTGACCTTTGTTGGCTTCGTCCTGCTGCAGCTTCCAGCCCTCGAGCAAGGGTTTCAACATGCCCATCGCCTGGACGACCTCCGCATTGCGGATCGCCGCCTCCGCCTGGACATAGGCGCGCGACTGCGCGCCGGCAGCCTCGGTCAACGGCTTGCGTGTGAGCCATTCGTTGAGCAGGGCCAACACGAACAGCACTCCGCCGCCGCAGAGGGCCAGCCAGCCCAGCCAGGGGTGCATGAAGAAGATAGCGGCGAAAAACAAGGGCGCCCAAGGCGCGTCGAGGATCGGGAAGATGCTTGGGCTGGTGAAGAAGTTGCGCACCTGATCGAGGTCACGCAACGGTCGGGCGTTGGCCTGGCCGGGCGCCGAGGCGGCATATTCCACCGATGCGGTCAGCAGCACCGGCGCCAGGCGTGCGTTCATCCAGGATCCGACCTTTGCCAGAAGACGCCCGCGCACCACCTCCAGCCCCGCCATTGCCACAAGCGCGCCGGCCGCCATCAACGAAAGCATCGCCAATGTCTCCAGGCTGTGGCTGGACAGCACGCGGTGGTAGACCTGGAGCATGTAAAGCGCTCCGGTCAGCATCAGCACGTTGATGCTCCCGCTGAACCAGAGAAGCGGCCGAATGGCGCGTCTGGCCTCTTTCATCACCACCTGCAGGGCAGGGGGCTGCTGATTTGTTTTCATCATCATGTCTCTGGCCTACGAGATTCCATGAGCATGCAAAGACAGTGGGGGGCAGCCATGGCTGCCCCCTCCTCGTCAGTTATCAGGCGATGTCGACTAGGATGTGCTGCATCGCTGTCTGATCGCCATCGGCGTCCACCACATTGAAGGCGAAGTCGAGATTGGCATCCGGTGTCTGGGTCACGGTCGAGGTAAAGCCGATATCGGTGATCTTCAGCACGTCGTTATCGGTGGCGTCGAAGTCGACCAGACTTGACGTCGCATTGCTGCCGCCATTGGCGCCAGTCACCCTGTTGAGGTCGATCGCCGCAGCGGTGCCGGTGATCCCATTGCCCGACTGCATGATTTGCGCACCCTGCAACACGTAGTCTTCACCGGCGGCGTTGTAGTCGTTCTGCTCGACGATCACGAGGCCGTCATTATTGTCGAGCGTGAACTCGGTATTATAGGGCGCTGGGACCTGGCCGGTCTTGTAGATGTCGGCGTTCGACACATACATGGCCCGGGTGATCGTCGCATTGTCGTCGCCGTTGCCTGCGATATTGTCGGCGCCGTTCGTGTCGATCAGGTTGAGGATCAACATCAGGTCTTCGCTGTTGCCGATGCCGTCAAACTTGATGGCCATCGCGCCGGCGGTCGCCGTCGGGGTGAGGGCGAGGTCCTCGTTGGCAATGCCCACATTGCTGTTGAAGAACCGCAAGGTGAGCAGTTCGTCTTTCTGGATCGTGTCGCCGGCAACACCGTTGGTGCTCTGTGTTGCTGAGACCCAGGTTTCGTTGGTGTTGCTGACCATCTCGTGAGCGTCGGGGGTGAAGGTGGAGTCATTGGATGACCCCTCGCCATTGGTGGTCAGGCTGAACGGATGCGACCTGTCGATCAGGTTGCCGGTGAACTGCACGTAGAAGTCTTCGTCAGCCGGCGTGTTCGCGTCATCCGCCTGCAGCCGTTCCAATACGATCTGCGGGTGGCCGGTATTGCCCGTTGGCTCCTTGGACAGGAGCTCACTGGTGTGGAGCACGTCGAAGCTGAAGCCTTCGAGCGGGTCCGTCAGTTGTATTGTATACGTGTCGAGCGCCTTGTCGAAAACGAGAGTGCCGCCCGCCGTGCCAACCTGGTTGCCGGCCGCCGGATCCTTGTCATAGGTGAAGGTGAAGTTGAACGTCGCGGAGGTCAGGCTCTCCGAGGCGAGCGTCACATTCGAGCTGAGGAGGCTGCCGCCGCCGCCGCCGGTGATGGTGCCGGTCAGTCCGATCTGGACGCCGTTCGTCACGCTATCCTGGTCGACGAAGTCGGAGCCGGTTGCATAGAACGCGGCCGGGTGGACATCCGCGCCGATATTGTAGCCGAAGTCACCGCTGGCCGATGCGTTGAGCGTGTTGGCCAGGGTCTCATGCTGAATGCCTGCCAGAGCTGGGTTGCCGTCGAACGGCTTGGTGATTGTCGGCCCGTCATCCTCGAAATTGAGGTTCTGGCCGATATTGCGGGTTGCCAGGGCGTGATCGCCGTCACCGTCGGTGATGGTGGCGGTCAGGGTGACGAGATCGGCGGCCGCAAGGGTTCGGCTGTCGTCCGGGTTGCTAGCATTGTCATGGATGACCGCCCTGTCCTGGTCGAGGGTGACGACGCCGGCAGCGCTGACGCTGACAGTGAAGACGACAGGACCGCCGACACCGGCGCGCCCGACTACATTGCTGCCGTCCTTGAAGAGCAGCACGGACGCGCCGGTTTCGGTGTCGGTAAGGCCGCTGACATTGTTGTTCACGTTGATGTCGAGCGTATAGGAGATGGCTCCGCCGATTGCACCCCCGTCGGCGCCGGCACTCGAGGTGAAGGCGGTGGCGAAGTTGCCGGTGCCGTTCGTCCCCAGATCGGTCTCGTCGACTGTCACTTGCGGTGCAGTGGCGGCTGCCGTGATCGTCGGTCCGTCATCCTTGAAGGTGAGGTTCTGGCCGATATTGTGGGTGGCCGGCACGTGATCGCCGTCACGGTCGGTGATGGTGGCGGTCAGGGTGACGAGGTTAGCGGCCGCCAGGGTGGTGCTGTCGTCCGGATTGCTGGTATTGGTATGGACGATTGCCCGTTGCTGGTCGAGGGTGACGATGCCGGCAGCGCTGACGCTGACGATGAAGACGACAGGTCCACCGACACCGGCGCGCCCGACCACGTTGCCGCTTTCGAGGGAGAGCAGCACGGCTTGACCGGTTGCGGTATCGGTGAGGCCGCTGTTGCCCTGATTGATGCCAAGCGCATAAGTGATGGCGGTGGCGGCGCCCCCGTCGGCCCCGGCATTCGAGGTGAAGAAGGTCGAGAAGTCGGCGCTGGCATTATCCGCCAGGGTGGTCTCGTCGACTGTCAGTTGCGGCGGGGTGCCGGTTGCCGTGATGCTGGGCCCATCATCGTCGAAGTTGATGAACGACCCGACTTCTTCATTGTAGGCGTTGCCCACAGCACCGCTGAAGTGCACCTCCTTCACATCGAAGAAGTCTTTCTCGGTGTCGATATTCTTGATGGTAAATCGGTCGAAGGTTCCGCCAGCTCCGCCCGCGGTCGTGAAATCGACCGTCACGCCCTCTCCGACATTCTCGAGGATCAGTCCGGTTCCGCTGAGATTGACCGTGATACCGAGCTCAGCGGCTGTTTTTGTGACGCCGTTCAGCTTGAATGTCACGCCGGTGATGTTGATCTCGGTATCGTTATCGTCTGTGGGGAAGGCAGCGCCTTCGACATTGTCGTCATTGTTATAAGCGTGGATCTCGATGTCGGCGACGGTGCCGGTTGGCGTCGACTGCGAGACCGAGAAGCCGGCGCTGAAGACGTTCTCGATGTGAGAGCCGTAGTCGGGCGCGGTTGGCGTGTTGGTGAAATCCTTGCCCGCGCTCTGGGTGCCGCCGGTGATCAGGTCGATCTGGAGCTCGCGGCCGAACCGCACGTCCTGCGATGCGACACCGAGGCCCTGCGTGCTGACGTTGACTTCCGCCTGCACGCCACCGTCGTGAGCGGTGACGAGGATCTTCTGCGGGCTGGCTGCGTCGGCGTCGAGAATATACCAGTTGTTATGCCCGGACGGAGCGTCGCCAAGCTGGCTGAAATTGACCACCGAGGTTGCCGTAACCGACGCAAACACCTTGTTGGTCAGATCGATGCGGTCGTCGGCATTGGTCGCATCGGGATGGAGCAACGGCACGTACTGGACCGTGTAGAGGTCGGCATTGGTGGCGCTGGTGCTGAGGAGCGCCAGCGAGAAGGCGAGCGGCCCGGTTGCGGCGGGCGCAGTGAGCGGGTTGGTGGTGCCGATGACGCCGATTACGACGTTTGCATGGTTCGGATCCTGGAACAGCCAGACATAATTGCCATCGACGGTGCGAATGTTGCTGTTGACCCCGACCGTGGTGGAGTATGGGGTCCCGGAAGAGTTCTGGGTGAGAACGACCGCGCTGATGGTTTCCCCGGCGTTCGCCGAGGCCACGACGAAATTGCTCTGGTAGGCGACCTCCGGCGTGGTCAGCCCGCCGGCAGCGTCGCGGCTCAATAGATATTGCACCGTCGCATTGTCGTGTGGCGGAAGTGCCGGGTTGACGTCGTCGTCCTGCAAACCAGCGGTTTCGTCGATGATGAGATCTTGAGTTGTGATATCGAGTGCCATGGAGCTTCTCCCTCGGCTAGCTCGCAGAGGGTCACAGAGCCCGGATGCCGAACTGCATCCCCGGACCCACCCTCTTGCGTATTGAACCTAGAGCTCTCGATCGACTGCGATTGTGGTCGATCGAGAGAACTAGCTCATTCACAGTTGGAGGGTATTAAGACTAAAGTCCCTATACGCGTTACGACTAAAGTCCGCATCTAAGGCTGCTATGATAGCTTCTCTGAAGCCTACGTCCAAAAAAATGCAATACGAGGATGTAAAATTCAGAGGAAATCCACTGAGTACTGTGGCAACCTTCCGCGCCGTATGCGCGATTATCCCCTCATCTTCCATATACTATAAATTGATCTTAGATGCACTTAGCCAGTTCGAGCTAAGATCACAGCAATATTGACGGGTTCTCTTTTTGGGTGTTCGCGCAACACTGGAATTGGCGCCACCCAGTTCTGGGATGCCCAGTGGAAGTCAATTGACGGCGCTCGACCGGGGTGGTCTTTGGCTTGCGCCGTCGCCACAGGCGGCCCATCAACATGGCGGCCCGGCAACTCAACGCGCTGACAAAGCGGCCGATGACCGAATGCGGCCTAACCCCCTCCATTAGTCAGGTCCTAAGGATCTTGGCTCCGTTAGCCTCGCTGTCGAACCGCGGCAGCGGCTCGATATTCGCCACCCACGGCAGAGCCGACCGGCACCATATCTGTTTCTTCGGCGTCAGGTCTCGCCGCTGGTCGATGCTACCGACGCGGATGCCGATCGCGCGGCCTTCGCCATCCGTGCGGTAGAGTGGCGATCCGCAATTCGGACAGAAGAATTGCCGGCTGAGGGCGCCGCTGTCGCCATGTTTCGTATACATGTGCGGCTCGCCGGAAATGAGCGTGAAGCTTTCCGGTTGCGCCGCCGCGGTGACGCGATAGGCCGAGCCCGTCAATCGCTGGCAATCGGTGCAGTGGCAGATCGAGATGCGTTCCGGATCGATCTCCGCCTGATAGCGGATTGCGCCGCAATGACATCCTCCCGTTATATGCATCGGCAACTCCTCAATCCGCCGGCTGTGCGGCCGGGCGTGCGGCATAGAAGGCCTTGGCATCGGCCGTGAAGGCGGCCCGTTGATCGGCTTGCGTGTAGAACATATGGCCGCCATGATAGAGCTTCAGCCCGACGCGGCCACCTGCGAGCGACGGCGGCAGGTGGTCGACCACATAGCGGCTGACGCTGTACGGTGTCACCAGATCGCTGTAGCCATGCGCGATCAGCAGATGGAAGGCCGCGTTCGAGGCGAGCAGTTGCCTGATGTCGTCGGTGGCGCTTGCCTGGAAGGGTGATCCGCCGCGGCCGCCGCCCCATTCCCAGCGCCGGCTGATGTCGCTGTCAAGCAGCGAATAGGTCATTTCGGTTTTGAAGCCGAGCTCGTTGCGGGCATAATCGGCGAAGGCGCCGCCATAGGCGCGGGTGAAGCCGTCCAGGATGGCGTCGTCGCCGCGATCGTAATCCGATTCCGGATAGGGATCGGGCGCCGCGAAGGACGCATCGTAGGGGCTTGTCACCTGACCACCGTCGTCCGAGTGCTTGACGAAGGAATTGCCTGGGAAGCCGCGGTTGCGGGCGATGATATCCTGCGGAATGCCGGTTAGCCCGGCGATCCTGCCATAGAAGGCTGCAGCATCGGCGCCGGTCGGCGGCGGGCCGGCGAGCGTCGTCAAATAATCGCCAAGCGCGAAACGCTCCGCTTCCCTCTGCTTCTCCTCGGTAAAGCCATTTTGCCGGTCGAGTTCGGCCGCAGCCAACGACGGCAGCTCGAGTGCCGCACCGAGCGCGAACTGGTCGGCATCGAACATCAGCTGCCCTTCCAGCAGCGGCGAGAGCATCACGGCGCCGGCAACGACAATGCCCTGGCTTTCCTGCAGGGTGGAGGCGACCTTGGCGGCGCGAAAGCCGCCGTAGCTTTCGCCGAGCAGATATTTCGGCGAGTTGGAACGGTTGTTATGCGCGACATAGAGCGCGATCGCCTTGGCGATGCTCTGGGCATCCGAGTTGACGTTGTAATAGTTGGCGGCATCGTCGGCCTTCGCCGTCCGGCTCCAGCCGGTGCCGATCGGATCGATCAGCACGAGATCGGTAAAGTCGAGCCAGCTATGCTCGTTATCGGCGAGTTTCGCATGGGCGCCGTCGCGTGCCTGAAGCCCGAAATCGAGCACTTTGGGCCCGACCAGCCCGAGATGCAGAAAGGCGGAGGCCGCGCCCGGCCCGCCGTTGAAGACAAAGGTCAGCGGCCGATCCGGCCCGCCGCCCCTGGCAACATAGGCGGTGTAGAAGATCGCGCCGGTCTGTGCTCCGTCCTGACCGAACAGATCGAGCGTGCCGGCGGTCGCCGTATAGGCGATCTTCCGGCCGTCGACCGTCAGCTCGTGCTCGGTGACGGAGTCGGCCGGCAGCAGCTTCAGCACGCCGTCGCGCGCGCTGCGCTCGACATTGGCCTGGCGCCCGCCGCTTTCCTGCGCCGGGGAAAGGGCAGGCCAGAGCGATGGCACGAGGGCGGTCAGCAGAATCAGGGTTCGTAGGCGCAACGTTTTGTCCTCCCGCGAATGCAGGCTGAGATAGCGCAGCATCCGCGTCTGACGACCGGCATCAAGAGATGGTGATGGGCCGGTGAGGTGCAGGGCCGCTCAGAGTTTCTCGACCGCGTGCACATTCACTTCCAGCGCCCGGCCGGCCTTCCAGCCGTTGATCGAGGCCCCGAGCCCGAGTGCGATGAAGAGAGCCGCACACCAGGAAAAGCTGCCGGTCCAGCTGCGGATCAGGCCGACGATCAGCGGCCCGATGGCGGCGAGGAGATAGCCGACGCATTGCGCCATGCCGGAGAGATGGGCGGCAACATCGGGATCGCGCGAGCGCAACACGATCGTAGTCATGGCGGCCGCGATCAGCCCGCCCTGGCCGATGCCTTGCAGCACCGCCCACAGCCAGACGCTCGAAAGCGGGGCAAAGAGCAGCCCGAGCAGGGCGATGACGGCGACGCCGCAGAGGCCGGCATTGATCCATCGCTGATCCCGGCCGCGCACGGCGACATGCGGCACGACAAGGCAGGACGCCGCCTGCACCATGACCGAGAGCGAAACGATCGCTCCGGCCGTGACGCCGTCGAGGCCGCGTTCGCGCAGGATCGGAACGAGCCAGCCGAAGACGCAATAGGCCAGAGCCGATTGCAGCCCCATGAACAGCGTGACCTGCCAGGCGAGCCGGTCCCGCCAGAGGCCTTTGACGCGAAAGCCGTTTCGCCTTCCTCCGGCGCCGCCGCGAAGGACCTGCGGCAGCCAGATCAGGCCGACGGCGAGCGCCGGCAGCGCCCAGGCAGCGAGCGCGCCGTTCAGAGAGCCGCCGAGCGCATGCTCGATCGGCAGCGTCAGCCCCGCCGCACTGGCAGCACCTGCGCAGAGCGCCATCGTATAAAAGCCGGTCATCAGCGCGGCGCGCGTGGGGAAGTCCCGCTTCACCAGTCCCGGCAGCAGCACGTTGCCGACGGCGATGCAGGCACCGGCAAGGGCCGTGCCGATGAAGAGCAGCGGCAAGGAGGAAAGCCCACGTAAGGCGGTGCCGAGGGCGAGCAATAGGAGAACGCCGAGCAGTGTGCGCTCCGAACCGATGCGCTGGGCAAGACGCGGCGCAAGCGGCGAGAAGACGCCGAGGCAGACGACCGGCAGCGTCGTCAGCAGGCTGGCGCCGAGCGCGCTCAAGCCGAGCTCGGTACGGATCTCAGGCAGGAGTGCCGAGGCGCTCGAAAAGACTGGGCGCAGGTTGAAAGCGATGAGCACGAGGCTCGCGCCGAGCAGCAAACTGGCTGCTCCATCCCGCACCGGCGTCGCCTCTAGGGCGGGAAGGCTGGCAGCCTCGGCATCGATCAGCAATTCGTCGGCCACGTCAAGCGTGACGGCGGCATTGTTAGCAGGCGTGCTCATGACAGGATCATTCGATCGAGTGCGGCAAGAACGGGGGCCATGAAGCGGCGCACCGCCGCATCCGCCTGATCGGGATCGCCGGTTTCGATCGCATCGACAATATCGACATGCGCCTGCATGTCGGGTTCGGGAATATCCTTGCCGAGCGTCGCCGCAATGGTGTCGGCGATCGAGGCCGAGAAGAAATCGTAGATTTCGATCATCGCCCAATTGCCGGAAGCAGCGATGACCGCCTTGTGAAAGGCGAGGTCCCGTTCGATGAAGGCGGTTTCATCGCCGCCGGCGTAACTGCCGCGTTCGTTCAGCAGCCGGCGCAGCTCGGCTATCACCTCCGGCGTCTTGCGCATCGCCGTCAGTCGTGCCGCCTCGACATCGAGGGCGCAGCGCGCTTCGAACTGATCGCGCAGGCTGGCGCGCCGCGCCATGGTCAGCGGCCGGCCGGCGTCGCTGGTCGAGCGCACATAGGTGCCTGATCCCTGCCGCGTTTCGAGATAACCTTGGGAGACAAGCACCCGCACCGCCTCGCGCACCGTGCCGCGGCTGACGGAGAGCGTGGCCGACAGCGATGCCTCGTTCGGCAGCTTGTCGCCGACCGCCCAGCGCTTGCCGACAATGTCGCTGCGAATTGCCTCGATCGCTCCATCGGCGAGATTGGTCTTGCTGAGCGCCTGCATCTTCTACTCATAAAGTCATCAGATGACTTTATGAGTAGAAGAATTGCCGTCTTTTGTCAATGTTGGGAGGCGGGCAATAAAAAAGGGCCGCCTCGGCGACCCTTTCCATGAGTTTGGCCTCGAACTGGCCTGGACTGTCAAAGCAGCCCCAGGAAGGCGGGTCTTAGAGCGAGGGCTGCCTCGCTTTCATCACCTCTTCCATGCCCGATACGAGGTCCGAAATCTCATTAGACATTGGATCACCTTCCTTTCTTTCTGTTGCTGATAGGGAAAAGGTAGGACGATTCGCGCCAGATGCAAGAAGAAATTGCACTCGAGACATCCACTCGGGGCGGACCCGCGTTCACAAAAGAACACAGGTTTTCGCCGAATTTGAAGTTCCACTCGGTCACCAAACCGTCATGATCGGCCTGCAAATCAGTCGCGCGTTAAGCTGTTATTAGCCGTGGCGTTCGACAATTTAGAGCATGCCCGCCGATGCCGCGGGTTCCGGAGCAAAAGAGCCATGTGTCGCTGGGCAGCCTATCGCGGAGACCCTCTCTACCTCGAGGAGCTGGTATCCTCGCCGGCCCATTCGCTGATCGAGCAGTCCCATTGCGCCACTCGTGCCAAGACCGCGACCAATGGCGACGGCTTTGGCATCGCCTGGTATGGCGACAGGCCGGAGCCCGGCCGCTACCGCGACATCCTGCCGGCTTGGTCGGATTGCAATCTGAAGAGCCTGGCGCGGCAGATCCGCTCGCCGCTCTTCCTCGCCCATGTCCGTGCCGCCACCGGCGGCGGCACCCGCCGCGACAATTGCCATCCCTTCACGCATGAGACCTGGTCATTCATGCACAACGGCCAGATATCGGGCTTCGAGCGTCTGCGTCGGCCGATGGAGGCGATGCTTGATGACGAACTGTTCAATGCCCGCAGCGGCACGACCGATTCCGAGCTGATGTTCCTGCTGGCGCTGCAGTTCGGCCTGCGCGAGGCGCCGGTCGCCGCGATGGCTGATATGATCGGCTTCGTCGAAGATCTCGCCGAAAGCATCACCGGCTCGATCCTGCTGCGCTTTACCGCCGCCTTCTCCGACGGCAAGTCGCTCTATGCGATCCGCTATGCCACGGATCGCAAGGCGCCGACGCTCTACGCCTCGCCCGTCGGTGCCGGCTACTGCCTCGTCTCGGAACCCTTGAACGACGACGTCGACGCCTGGGCGGAGATTCCCGACGGCAGCGCCGTCATCGTCGGCAGAGACGGTATCAATGTCGCGGAATTTCGGCCGGAAAAGCCGAGCAAGACCAAATCGCAACGCATGGCTATCTCGGCATAATCCCTTCCGAAAAACGGGATCGATTTTCGAGGGGACTATGCGTGGAAGCGTTGGGCGATCAGCGCCGCCAGCCTTTCGGCGACCTCTTCCTTCGTCAGGTCTGGCCATTGCTCGACACCGTCGTGGCGAATGAGTTTGACCCTGTTGCGGCTGCCGCCCATGATGCCCGTCGCAGCAGAAACGTCATTGGCGACGATCAGGTCGGCGCCCTTTCGCTCGAGCTTCGCCTTGGCATTGCTTTCCACGTCCTGGGTCTCGGCGGCAAAGCCGATCACCAGCCTCGGCCGCATCGTGTGATGTCCCAGCGTTTTCAATATGTCGGGGTTCTCGGTCAGCGCCAGCGTCGGAATGGATTCGCCCGGATGTTTCTTCAGTTTCTGGTCGGCGGCGGAGGCCACGCGCCAGTCCGCCACCGCCGCCACCATCACGGCGATATCGGCCGGCAGCGCCGCCAGCACGGCATCGCGCATTTCCTCCGCCCGCTCGACATGGACGACATTGACGCCGACCGGATCGGCGATCGTCACCGGCCCGGAGACGAGCGTCACGTCGGCCCCGAGCCTCGCCAGCGCTGCGGCGATCGAGTGTCCCTGCCGGCCGGAGGAACGGTTGGCGATGTAGCGCACCGGGTCGATCGGCTCATGGGTCGGTCCTGATGTGACGATCGCCTTGTGTCCTTTCAGCGGCTTTTCTCCGTCGTCGAGCAGGGTTTCGGCGGCCGCGACGATCTCCAGCGGCTCCGCCATCCGGCCGAGCCCGGCCTCGCGGCTCTCCGCCATCTCGCCGGCCATTGGCCCGATGAAACGCACGCCGTCGGCTCTCAGCGTCGCCGCATTGCGCCGCGTCGCGGGATGCGCCCACATGCGAGGGTTCATCGCCGGCGCGGCCAGCACCGGCCTGTCCGTCGCCAGTAGCACGGTCGAGGCGAGATCGTCGGCAAGACCGTTCGCCATTTTCGCCATCAGATCGGCGCTGGCGGGGGCAATCAGCACGAGATCGCAGTCGCGCGCCAGCCTGATATGGCCGACATCCTGTTCGTCCTGGCGCGAAAACAGATCGACAAAGACATGGTCAGCCGCTAGTGCCCCGACGGCCAGCGGCGTGACGAATTCCTGCGCGCCTTTGGTCATGATCGGACGCACGCTTGCGCCGCGCTCCCGCAGCCGGCGGATCAGATCCAGGCTCTTATAGGCGGCGATGCCGCCCGAGATGATGAGGAGGATGCGTTTGCCGCTGAGAGCCATGGCCTTCTACCCGTCGCCCTTTTCTGATTGATCTTGACCCTAAGCCTTTGGCGCAGAACATGCAATCGCGCGGGTTGCGCATCGCTGACCGGTTGCGCCGATGCCCCTCACCCTAACCCTCTCCCCGTAAACGGGGCGAGGGGACGTGCCCTGTGAGAGCGAGGTGGGAACGGGGTGCGGCATGTCCCTTCGCCCCGCGAGCGGGGAGAAGGTGGCGGCAGCCGGATGAGGGGCTGGTCTCGGCAATCAAACGCTGTGTAGCCGCAGCGAATAATCGCCCCACCATCTCAGGTGCGAGTGATCGAAATGCCGCCGTCGACCAGCGAGGCCGTGCCGGTGACGAAGCTCGCATCATCGGAGGCGAGGTAGAGAACCGAGCGTGCGACTTCATCAGGTGTCGCGACGCGCTTCAGCGCATGCATAGCGGTGATGGCAGCCTGCTTGTCTGCTGTATCGTTCACATCGCGGTACATGTCGGTATCGACGGCGCCCGGCAGAATGGCGTTGACGCGCACGCCCTGCGGTCCGAACTCGGCGGCGAGAGCCAGCATCAGCCCGATCAGGCCGGATTTGCTGGCGGCATAGGCGGCAACGCCGGGAAAGGCGAAGCTGTAGCCGACGAAGGTCGAGGTGAAGATCACCGAGCCGCCGCCATTTTCTGCCATCGCGCCGATCTGATGTTTGGCAGCGAGAAAGGATGCTGTGAGATTGACGGCCAGCGCCTCGCTGAAGCCTGCTTCCGAGACACCGGTGCTCGGACCGGCTTCGCCGATGATGCCCGCGTTGTTGAAGGCGATGTCGAGCTTGCCGTAATTCGTCATCGCGGCGGCCACCAGCGCTTTATGATAATCTTCCGAGCGGACGTCGCCGGCAACGGCAATAGCCTTGCCGCCCTCGGCCTCGATCTCTGCGACGAGGCTGTCGAGTTCGCGCTCGCGGCGCGCGCCGACGACGACCTTGGCACCTTCGGCGGCAAAGAGCTTTGCCGTGACGCGGCCGATGCCGGAGCTTGCGCCGGTAACGATTGCGACCTTGTTATTCAAGCGGTTCATGGTTGCATCTCCTGTGGTTGATCCGAGGCGGCCCTTGCCGTCCGTTTCGTTGATCAGAAGGTGGCATTTTCTTTTCGTTCGGATTAGTCTCCAGATTGAGGAACTGGAATTCGGAAATACCGAACGATGATCAGGATAGAAGGCATCGCGGCTTTCGTCGCCGTGACGGAGGCAGGCTCGGTCAGCGAGGCGGCCAGGCGGCTGCGGCTCTCCAAATCCGTCGTCAGCGAAAGATTGGCGGAATTGGAGAAGTCCTTGGGCGGCGTCCTGCTGCACCGAACGACACGCAAGCTCACCTTGACGGAGGACGGAGCTGCATTTCTGCGGCGCGCCGCGCGCATCGTGCGTGAAATTGACGAGGCCGCCGCCGATATGGCCGAGCGGCGCGGCACGCTGTCCGGCCCGATCCGCATCGCCGCCCCGGTCACGTTCGGCCGCATGCATCTCGGCCCGGCGCTCTACCCCTTTCTTGCCGATCATCCCGATATCGAGTTGACGCTCGACATCGATGACCGCCGCGTCGATGCGGCCTCGGACGGCTACGACGCCATCATCCGCAATGGCCCGATCGCCGACAGCAGGCTGATCGCCTGGAAGCTCACCCGCAGCCGCCGTCTTCTCTGCGCTTCGCCGGATTATCTCGCCCGCGAGGGAACGCCATCGTCGCTTGCCGACCTGAACCGCCATCGCGGCGTCTTCTACACCAACCGCGGCGTCGCCGATTGGCGCTTCCAGACGCCGGAGGGGGCGGTCGCCGTCCGCGCCAAACTGGCGCTCGGCATCAACAATGGCGACATGATGCGCGATGCCGCGATTGCCGGTCTCGGCATCGCGCTGCTGCCGGCCTTCATCGCCGGCCCGGCCATCCGCGAGGGCCGGCTTGCCGAAATCGATGTCGGTCACAGGCCGGAGGCCGAATTCATCTATATGGCCCATCCGGAAGGTCGAAATCCATCCGCCAAGCTTCGCGCCATCGCCGATCACTTGAGGAAGAGCTTCGGCGATCCGCCCTATTGGGATCCGGCGGGTTAACACATGAGTTCGAAGACCCGCCAGGATGAAGATATGCCGCCGGCAGCGCAAAGCGTGAAGACCGTGATCGCACGAGAAAAGCATTACCTGACGCGCGGCACAGGCGCTTATCGCCGCGCCAGCCTGGCGCTCTTTCTCTCCGGTTTTTCCACCTTCTCGCTGCTCTACTGTGTGCAGCCGCTGCTGCCGGTCTTCTCGCAGGAGTTTTCCGTCAGCCCGGTCGAAAGCTCGCTGTCGCTGTCGCTTTCCACCGGCTTTCTCGCGCTTGCCATTGTCTGTGCCGCCGCCGTTGCGGAGGGGCTGGGCCGCCGCAGCCTGATGTCGATATCGCTGGTTGGCGCGGCAGTACTGACAATTGCCACGGCTTTCGCCTCGAATTGGCACCTGCTGCTCGTCATCCGCGCCCTGCAGGGCCTCGTCCTCGGCGGCGTGCCGGCCGTCGCCATGGCCTATCTTGCCGAAGAAATCGATCCGCGCGGCCTTGGTGCCACCATGGGCCTCTATGTCGGCGGCACGGCTTTCGGCGGCATGTCGGGCCGCGTGCTCACCGGCATCTTCGCCGAATATTTTGGCTGGCGCCCGGCGCTCTTCCTCGTCGGCGCCATCGGTCTTGCCGCGGCGATCGGCTTCATCGCCCTTCTGCCGCCCTCAAGGAATTTCGTTCGCCGGCCGGGTTTCGATCCGCGTTTCCACGCGAAAGCCTGGCTTAGCCATCTTAGAAATCCGGCGCTACCCTTCCTCTTCGCCATCGCCTTCCTGGCGATGGGCTCCTTCGTGACAATCTACAATTACGCCGGTTACCGCCTCGTGGCGCCGCCTTATCGGCTCAATCAGACCGAACTCGGCTTGATCTTCACCGTCTATGTCTTCGGCATCGGCGCCGCCTCGATCGGCGGGCTGCTGGGAGACCGGATCGGTCACTTTCCCGTGCTGCTCTTCGGCTTCGCGCTGACGGCTGCCGGTAGCGCATTGACGCTCTTAGCCGCGCTGCCGTCGATCATCCTCGGTATCATCGTGCTGACCGCCGGCTTCTTCATGAGCCATTCCATCGCCAGCGGCCTTGTCGGCAAGCTTGCCTTTGGCAACAAGGGGCACGCTTCTTCCATCTACATGCTGGCCTATTACGTCGGCTCCAGCCTGATGGGCTCGGCCGGTGGCTGGTTCTTCGCGGTCGAGGGCTGGGCAGCTGTCGTTGTCTTCACCCTTGCCATGCTGGCCCTTGCCTTTATGTCAGCCTGTGTCGCTCAGCATTTCGCAAAGAATGCCCGATAATTTGGAGCGCGAGAGCTAACGCTCCCAATTCTCCACCCGCAACTCTGCCACACGTTCGAACTCCCGCAGGTTTCGGGTGATCAGGATGAGGTGGCGTGCGACAGCCTGGGCCGCAATCAACACGTCGTAGGGTCCGATCGGCGTTCCCGATGCATGCAGCGCGGCGCGGATTTCCCCCGCTTTGCGTGCATCGTTCCGGTCGAATTCCAGTATTGAAAACTGCAGTGCATCGATCCGCGCTAAGTTTTCGTGAATGCGAAGGCTTTTATAGGCGCCGTAAAACAGTTCATGCGCAACGATTGCGGGCACGGCGAAGTCGCGGGGCAGGTGTTTGCTCAGTTCGGCAATCAGGCCCTCGTTGCTTTTCATCAGGGCAATCACGGCATTCGCATCGAGCAAGTATTTCATTTGAAGAAGTCGAGTTCGGGACGTTCCTGCTGTGCAGGCTGCTCTTCCGCCGCCGTCGCAAAGTCGGCGTCAACAGGACCGATTACATCGGCAAGCCATCCCCAATCGTCGGAAATCGGTTCGAGAATGACCGCACGCCCCTGCCGCCGAATGGCGACGATATCGCCGTCGAAGCGAAATTCCTTAGGCAGCCGGACGGCTTGGGAGCGCCCCGACCAGAAGATTTTAGCTGTTTCCATGTCATTCGCTCCGGATGAGATATGGCAATGATATATAGCAATCCTCTGTCCGTTTCAACCAAGCCTGAGATAGGGAACGTCCTTCTTCGCCACCTCATCAAGGGCCTCTTCATATCCGGCATCGGCATAACGCATGACTCCGAGCGCCGTGTCGTTGGTCAGCGCGTGGTCGAGGCGTTCGTCGGCGGCATCGGTGCCGTCGGCAATCACGGTGACGCCGCAGCTCGTCATGTAGCCGGCATAGCCACCGCCGCCGGAATGGATGACGACGAGATCGGCCATCGACGAGCAGAGCATCATTGCATCGATCAGCGGCCAGTCGGCGATCGCATCGGAGCCGTCCTTCATCCGCTCGGTCATGATATTCGGATGCGCCATGGCGCCGGCATCGAGATGGTCGCGGGAGAAGGCGACCGGGCCCTTTAGGTCGCCGCTTCCCACCAGCATGTTGACACGTCGTGCGAGTGCGGTGCGTTCGCCATGGCCGAGCCAGGCGATGCGCGCCGGCAGTCCCTCGAAGGGAACATGCTCGCGCGCCAGCCGGATCCAGTTGGTGATGATCTTGTTGTCGGGAAACATCTCGAGCAGCAGATCGTCGATGCGGGCGATATCGCTCTCCTCGCCTGAGAGAGCCATCCAGCGGAACGGGCCGATTGCCCGGGCAAACAGCGGTCTGAGATAGGCTTCGGTGAAGATTGGAATGTCGAAGGCGTTGGTGACGCCGCCCTCTTTGGCCTGGGTGCGGATCAGATTGCCGTTGTCGAAGACTTCGGACCCGCGTTTCTGGAATTCCAGCATCGCGCCGACATGTTCGACGATCGAGGCGCGGCTTGCCGCCATCAATTGCCCCTGGCCATCGTCGCGCAGGTCTCTCACCTGATCGAGGCTCATGCCTTTCGGCACATAGCCATAGACGAGGTCATGCGCCGAGGTCTGATCGGTGACGATATCTGGCACGATGCCGCGCCGCGCAATCTCGGGATAGACCTCCGCCGCATTGCCGACGAGGCCGACGGACAGCGCCCGCTTCGCCTTTACAGCTGCGTCGATCATCTCAAGGGCGGTATCGAGATCCGGCGCGATCTCCTGGAGATAGCCGATCTGCTGGCGTTTGCGCGCTCGCTCCGGATCGATGTCGACGCAGAGGATCGCAGCGCCCGCCATGCGGCCGGCGAGTGGCTGGGCCCCGCCCATGCCGCCGAGTCCGGCCGTCAGCACGAAGCGGCCGTGAAGGTCGCCGCCGAAACGCCGCTCGGCGATGCGCATGAAGATTTCATAGGTGCCCTGGATGACGCCCTGGCTGCCGATATATTGCCAGGCCCCGGCCGTCAGCCCACCCCAGCAGATCAGCCCTTTGCGCTGCAGCTCGTAGAACACTTCGGCCTTTGCCCATTGCCCGACGATGTTGCAGTTCGCCATGATGACGAGGGGCGCCCTGGCATGGGTCTTTACGAGCCCGATCGGCTTGCCGGACTGGATGAGCAGCGTCTGGTCCTCATCCATCTCAGTCAGCGCCTTGACGATGCCCTTATGCGCCGCCCAGTTGCGGGCGGCCTTGCCGAGCGCGGCATAGACGATCAGATTGTCGGGATCCTCGCCGACGGCCAGCACGTTTTCGAGCAGCCGCAGCAGCGCCTCCTGCCGCCAGCCCTTGGCGCGCAACTCCGGTCCGCCGGGAATGGGAAATTTCGGATGGCGTGGATTGGCCTTCGGCATTGTGGGTTCCTCGTTTTTCTCTGCTTTTCCCTTCTCCCCGCTGGAGAGAAGGGCGAAAGCTAGTTGGTCACTTGCCCGGCAGCGATTCCACATAGGCAAGCGCCGCATCGAGCAGACGCCGTCTCAGAGCATCGTCGCCGTAAGCCTCGGCGGAGGCGCGCAGCCAGCCGTGCATGACTCGCTCGCCCATCACCATCCGGGTTACGCCCGGCAGCGCCAGCGCCCAATCATCATTGCCCTTGCCGAGACGGATCAGCATGCCGTCACTGCGCGCGCCGCAGAGAAGATTGCCGTTCAGCAGGAAGGCGCGGCCGCCGAACATGGATTTTTCGCTGAGGCCAGGACGATCGTCGAGTTCCTCGCGCAGCAGTTCTTCAAGGCCGGGATCGCGTGCCATGGCTCAGGCCTTCGCCGCCAGCGCATAACGCGCGATCTCGATACCCATCGCCTTTTCGACGACGGGATAAACTGTCGGATCGAGCACGCTGGCCGAGAGCGGAATGATCTCCATCGGCACATGCAGGATGAAGACGTGCATGCCTTCCTGCAACTGGCCGACGCTCAGCGGCTCGCCCTCCGGCGACAGCGTGGTGATCACGGCGGGGAAGGTCGCAAGCCGCCCGCCACCCGCATCGTCAACGGCCATATATTCGTTCATCACATGCAGCGTCACCGACTTATCGCCCAAGCCGACGGCGATGGTGCCGATATCAAAGGCCTCCTTGGTATAGACGACGTCCTTCCGGGTGATGACGCCTTCGGCAAGGATATGCCCGCCCGTCGTTTTGCAGATCGCATCGATGACCGCTGGCCCGCCGCGCTTCTCCGCCGCGATGATCGCTTCGCCGAGCGCAAGCGCCATCGAGATGCCGCCGAGGGCCGCATGCGCCCGGACATAGGAAGCCCGGAGCGGATTGCGGCAGCTGGCGATGAAACCGCCGGACTGATCGGCGGCGGCGCGCAGCACCGGCGAGATCTTCGCCGTCGCGCCCTTCACCACCAGCTCGATGTAACGATTCTCGGCCCTGTTGCCGCCGACGGCGGTCTGGATCATCGGCTCGGGTGAGGCGGCCATGCCGATCGAGCCCATGTCGCCGGTCGGGTGCGCGCGGATGTCGCCGACGGCATCGACTACCTTGGTGCCGAGGATCGCCGATGGCAGCCAGCCGTTCAGCGTCGAGGATTTGCCGTTCTGGCCGATGATCAGTCCGGAAAGCCTTTCGCCGAGCGCCTCCTGCAGCAATTGCACCGCCTTCACATAATCGACGCCCTGCATTTCCCACGGCGTGGTGGAAGCCGGCGCGCCGATCGCGGCCGCCGTGGCGACCCAGTCGTCATCCTTCAACTCGTCGATCGAGACCAGCTCCGGTTTGCCGATGGTGATGGCCGCATGCCCGAGCATCCGCCCGTGCTCAGCCCAGCCGCCACCGCCGGCGGCATAGACGGAGCCGCCTTTGACGGCGGCTTCCACGTCCTTCTCAACCAGTATGCGTCCCATCGGCCTTCTCCCGCTTCGAATCCTTGTCCATCTCGCGCACCGCTTGGAAAAGCACGGCGGCGCCGAGCGCGATATCGTCATTGTCGGCCCATTCGTCGGGGCAATGGCTGCGGCCTTCCCGGCAGGGCACGAAGATCATTGCCGCCGGCGCCACCTTGGCGATCCAGGCGGTATCGTGCCCTGCGCCGGAGGCCATGCGCCGGTATTTTGCGCCGACGCGGTCGCAGGCGGTCTCCAGCGTCGAAAGCAGCGCGGCATCGCTTGGCGTCGGCAGATTGTCGGAAACCCGATTCGGCGGCTCGATCGTAACGCCATAGGCGGTTGCCAGCTTTTCGACATGGCCCTCGAGCCAGCGGCAGAAGGCCTCCATGTCGGCGCGGATTTCCGCACGACCGTCGATCAGCAGCACGACCTTCGACGGCACGACATTGGCGGCATTCGGCTCGATCCTGAACTCGCCGACCGTCGCGGCGAAATGCCCCGGCGTCTTGGCAAGCTCGGCGGCGGCATTTCGGATGTCGAGCACCAGCTGCGAGGCCGCGACCAGAGCATCCGCCCGCCTGTCCATCGGCGTCGTGCCGGCATGGTCGGCCCGCCCCTCGACGGTGATCTCGATGCGGGTAATGCCGGAGATTGCCGTGACGATGCCGATATCCTCCCTTTCGGCTTCGAGCACTGGCCCCTGTTCGATATGGAGCTCCAGGAAGCCTGCCAGATCCGGTCGCTTCTGCTGTCCCAGCACGCCCGGCTCGCCGCCCACTTGGGCGATGCCGCCGGCAAGATCGAGCCCGCCGCTTGTCCGCGACAGCCAGGCCTCCGGCAACTGTCCGGTCATGCCGCGGCTGCCGATGCAGGAGACGCCGAAGATGCTGACCTCTTCGGCAAGGAAATCGACGATCTCAAGATCATGGTCGAGTTCCAGGCCGTGGTCATGCAGCGCCCGCGCCACCTCGAGCGCCGCAACCACGCCTGCAATGCCGTCGAAGCGGCCACCCTCCGGCACCGTGTCGGAGTGCGAGCCGATCATGATCGTGCCGAGCCAGGGCTTCCTGCCGGTGCGGCGGCCGATCAGATTGCCGGCGGCATCGATCCGTGTTTCCAGCCCTGCCGCCTTCATTCGTGTCTCGATATAGGCCCGGCCTTCCAGAAAGAGCGGCGTGAAAGCCCGACGTGTCCAGGAGCGCCCCGGCTCCGTGATATCGGCAAGCGCCTGGATATCTTCAGCGATCCGGTCGGCATTGACGGGAAGATTGCGGCTCATGCGGCGGCTCCCGAAATGACTTGGCGCGGCGGCGGCCGGATAAACCGGCCACTGCCAGGCTCGGCCAATACCTTCCCGCCCTCGGCGATCTTTTCGCCGCGCAAATAGGTGGCGGAAACGGTCCAGGGCAGGCGGATGCCGTTATAGGGGCTCCAGCCGACGACGTTGTTGCCGCTCGCAGACGCATCGTAGACGCTTCCGCGCGGCTCCAGCACGGTGATGTCGGCGTCCTTGCCTGGGGTCAGCGCCCCTTTAATATGGTCGAGCCGGAAATGTTTCGCCGGGTTCTCGGCCATCAGCCGCGCGGCCCAGGTCAGGGGAATGCCGCGCTCGAGAGCGCCTTTGACGAAAAGCGGCACCATCACCTCGAGACCGGGAACGCCGGATGCGTTGGCGAGCATGTCGGGATCGGTCTTGCGGTTCTCCGACCAGCTGACGTGGTCGGTCGAGACCAACCAGACATCGCCTTCGGCCACCTTCCGCCAGAGCCTCTCCACCTCGGCGCGCGGCCGCACCGGCGGGTTGATTTTCGCCTTGCCGCCGAGGCGCCTCACATCGTTTTCCTCGTCGAGCGTCAGGTAATGGATGCAGCATTCGACTGTCGCGGCAAAACCATCGCGGCGATAGGCGCGGGCGATATCGTAGCCGCGCCCGAGCGAGCAATGCACCACATGCGCGGGGCAGCCGGTATTGGCGCCGGTCTCGAAGATCGTGTGCATCGCCAGGAGCTCGGTGATTGGCGGCCGTGACAGACCATGCGCCCGCCAGTCGGTGATGCCGCTCGCTTTCACCTGTTCCATATAGCTGCGCACCGCCTCGTCATCCTCGTTATGCACGCCTGCCGTTAGCCCGGTCGGCGCGATTGCGGCAAAGCAGGCGTCGAGCAGGGCGAGGGGAATGCGCGGAAAACGTTTGGGATCGGTGCCGAAGGTCGAAAACTTGAAGGCGGCGACGCCGGCCTCAACCATCTCCGGGATTCGCGCCGGGCCTTCTTGCGGATCGATGGTGCCGTAGAGGGCAAAATCGACGCGCGCCTGCGGGGCGGCATGGTCGATCTTCCGCTTGACCGCCGCCGCCGAGCAGACGAGATCGCCCTCGTCATAAGGCATGTCGACAATCGTAGTCACGCCGCCGGCCGCTGCCGACCGCGTCGACCAGACGAAATCCTCCTGATCCTTCTGCGAAAGCGAATGCACCTGCGCGTCGATGGCGCCTGGCAGGATCAACGCTCTTCCGAGCAGATGCCGTTCGCGCGCCGCAGGCGGGACGCCGCGGCCGACCTCGGCGATCTTGCCGGCGTGCACGGCGACATAACCCGCTTCGACGATGCGGTCCGGCAGCACCACCGTGCCCTGCAGAACGAGATCGAAGTCCATGCCGCTTCCTCCTAGACTGACGTCGGAACCGCTGTCGGCCGAAACGTGATGCCAAAGTTTGAACGTCTTTCGGACTGCATCACGCATCGATGGGTTAATGTAGAGCAGGTTGAGATTTTGGGCCTCGGCCCGCAATCATCCTGCTCGGCTTGCCAAGCGCCCTTCAATGGGCTCCGGCGAGCCGAGTGCGAAGAAATCGTCGAAGGAGGCGATCGGAACCTGCTCGGTCAGTTTCGCGAGAAAGTCGTCCGATCCGAGCTCTTCCTCGATCGCCTCCACTTCGGCCGATAGCGGCCGGTCGACGGTATAAAAGGCCGCATGTTTGCGAACGACGTCGTAGAGCATGCCGGCCACGCCCTTCGGCTCATCGCCGAGAATGTCGATCGCCTGGGCAGACAGCAGCGCCTCGAGCGCCGCGAGGCGCTTCAGCGCCTGCATCTGCCGCTCGAAGCGCTCGATGACCAGCGGCAAGAAGGCGGCCTCATCCTCCAGGCCGGCTGCAACCACCAGCGACTGCGCCGAAACGGGGCCGGACATCGACAGGACGCGCGAGAAGATTTCGCCGGCAAGCTTGATGATCGGCCCGAAGCCGGTGGCAATCCGTCCCGACGGCACGAGGTTGACCGGCAGGTCGCGCCGTTGCCCGTTGCCGAGAATGACGCAGCGGTTGAAGGCGTTGCGCGCCGCATGCGCCATGCAGAGTGCGGCCGATTCGAGCAGGATCGTCACATCGAGCGGAAGCGAACCGCCTGATGTCATCACCCGCCCCTCGACGACGACGGGATTGTCGTCCGAGCGTCCGGTGGCGGCGAGAATCTTGTGACCGGTCGAAAGCAGATTTTCGATGACGGCGCCGAATACCTGGGCGATCATGCGCAGGCTTAGCGGATCCTGCACATGCGTTGCAACCGGCCAGTCCCATTCGTCCGACGCGTTGCAGAGCCAGGCGCCGATCAGTGCCTCACGCGCAGTGCCGACATGGCGGACCGCCTTCCAGGGATCACGGGAGGCGCCGAGCGCACCCGATGCCATCATCCCGGTGGCGAGCAGAATGCGGATCGAGGCCGCGGCATTGCGCGTCGTTTCCGCCGCAGCCGCAAAGCTCACTGCATTGACGCTGAGCGAAGCGAGGCTGTCGCGCGGCGCCATCCGCACCGGTTCCAGCCCCGCAGCCCGGAAAGCGTCGGCCGCCTGCATCCGGCTGCCGCGATAGACCGCTTCGCCGACACCGGTCAACACAGCACCGATCTGCCCCATCAGGCCGATATCGGCGCAGCCGATCGAGCCGGTGCGGCGCACGACCGGGATGAGATCGGCCTCGAGCATCCTGATATAGGCGTCGATCAGCTCCGGCGTGCAGCCGACCTGGCCGGTCAGCGCCGTGTTGATGCGGATCGCCATGGCGTTACGCACGACATTGCAGGAAAAGGGCGTGCCGGTGCCGAAATGATGGGCGCGCACCAGGCCGAGATTGAAGGTGTCGAGTTCGTCGGCCGACCACTCCACGTCTTTCATGGCGCCGACGCCGGTCGTCGAGCCATAGACGGGCGTGCCGGCGGCAATCGCGTCCTCGACGATTTCGCGGGCAATCGCGATGCGGGCCATGCCGGTTGGTGAAGCCGAAATCCTCGCCTTGCCGGCACCAATCGTCACCATCTCGGCAAAACCGAGCGGCCGTCCGGAAAGTTCGATGCCAAGGCGTTCGTGCTGCATGTGCCGTATCTCCTAAACTGCGAGACTAAGCCAGCCCTCCGTCACATGGGATATCCTAAATGCTGAACACAGCATGTTGTCGGAGCGGTCAGCTCAACATCCAGGCAATATAGAGGAGCGTCAATGCGATCACCCAGAGCGCGATCCTGCCCGAGCGGTTGTGCCGCGCCTCGGCCTTGCCGATCGCCTCGGCCGTCTGATCGTCGAAACGCAGGCCGTGTTCGCTCATATGCAGCAGCTGATGGTGGAATTTCTCGGTTTTTGCTGCGATTTCGGGCGCGGCTTCGGCGAGCTTGACCGCCGCCTTCAGCCCATCCTTGAGATCGGTGACGATCCGTTTCGGGCCGAGATTGGTGCGGATCCAGTCGCCGACGACGGGCTCGGAGGCCTTCCACATGTTGAAACGCGGGTTGAGCATGCGCGACACGCCTTCGACCACGACCATGGTCTTCTGCAGCATCACCAACTCCGGCCGTGTCGCCATGTCGAAGAGTTCGGTCACTTCGAACAGCAGCGTCAGCAGCTTGCCCATCGAGATCGTTTCGGCCGGCTGCCCATGGATCGGCTCGCCGATCGCCCGGATCGCCTGGGCGAAGCTTTCGACATTGTGGTGGCCGGGCACGTAGCCGGCCTCGAAATGCACCTCTGCGACACGGATGTAATCGCGGGTGATGAAGCCATAGAGGATTTCGGCGAGGAACCGCCGCTCCTTCTTGCCGAGCCGCCCGACAATTCCCATGTCGACCGCGACGATCATGCCGCCGGCATCGACGAAGAGATTGCCGGGATGCATGTCCGCGTGGAAGAAACCGTCGCGCAGCGTGTGGCGCAGGAAGGACTGGATCAGCGTGTCGGCGAGCAGGTTGAGGTCATGGCCGGCCGCGCGCAGCCCCTCGACGTCAGACATTCTTGTGCCGTCGATCCATTCCATGGTGATGACGTCGCGGCCCGTGCGCTCCCAGTCGACCTTCGGCACGCGAAAGCCGGGATCGCTGTCGGTGTTTTCGGCAATCTCCGAAAGCGCTGCGGCCTCAAGGCGAAGATCCATCTCCACCTTCGTCGTCTGTTCCAGCGTCTTCGTTACCTCGACCGGCCGCAGCCGCCGGCTGGAGGGCATGAAGCGCTCCTGCATATGAGCGACCAGGTACATTGCCTCGATGTCATGGACAAAACGCTGGCGCACGCCCGGTCGGACGACCTTGACGGCGACCTTCCTTCGGCCTTCTGTCGTTTCGACTTCGGCGGGGTGCACCTGCGCGATCGAGGCGGCGGCGATCGGCTCGCCGAAGCTCGCATAGAGTTCATCGACCGGCCGCCCGAGCGATCCTTCGATATTCGCCTTTGCGGCCGCCGAGGGAAAGAAGGCCATCCGGTCCTGTAACTGAGACAGGTCGTTGGCGAATTCGACGCCGACGACGTCAGGCCGCGTCGCCAGGAACTGACCGATCTTGACATAGGAGGGGCCGAGCCGCTCGACGGCCTTTGCCAGCCGATCGCTGCGCTTCTGATACCGCGCCCTGCCGCGCTCGAAAATCGTGACGAAGGATTTGGCAAGTGCGACCGAAGGCGGCAGGCCTTCTGACGGCAGGGCCGACACGACGCCTTCGCGCACGAGCACCCAGCCGACGCGCCAAAGGCGAAAATAGGCTCCGAAAGTGCTCATGCTGAAGTGCCCCGCCGAGGGAGGTTCGTCTTTTTTTCCTTCATTCCCTCAGAGCTTCCAGCCGGAATGGAGCGCGGCGATGCCGCCGGTATAATTGGTATAGGTGACGCGCGAAAAACCAGCCTGGCGGATCATCGCCGAAAAATTCTCCTGGTTCGGAAACTTGCGGATCGATTCCACCAGATACTGGTAGGGTTCGGCATCGCCGGTAATCGCCTTGCCGAATTGCGGAATGGCGTTGAACGACCAGGCGTCATAAATCTTGTCGAGAAGCGGCATGTCGACTTCCGAAAACTCCAGGACCAGCAGCCGACCGCCGCGTTTCAACACGCGATAGGCCTCGGACAGCGCCTTGTCGATTCTCGGCACGTTGCGGATGCCGAAGGCGATCGTATAGGCATCGAAGCTGGCGGCCTCAAACGGCAGTTCCTCGGCATTCGCCTCAATGAAGGTGAGATTGTCGGAAAGCTTCTTCTTTGCCGCCCGTTCGGCGCCGACGCCAAGCATCGAGCCGTTGATATCGAGCACCGTCGCATGTGCCTGCCGACCTGAGGCCTCGATGATGCGAAAGGCGATGTCGCCGGTGCCGCCGGCAACGTCGAGCACCTTGTAGCCCGGCTCCTTGCGCGGGTTCAACGCCGAGATCATCGCATCTTTCCAGACCCGGTGCATGCACATCGACATGACGTCGTTCATGATGTCGTAGCGCTTGGCGACCTTGTGGAATACCTGGTTGACCAGACCCTGTTTCTCGCCGCCCGGCACCTCGCGGAAGCCGTAAGAGGTCTCCATGCCGCCATCGGCGGAAGTGCGGCTTTCTGACATCAGGCTGCTCCGTTCCTTGAAGATCGGCGCGGCGACCGTAGCGAAAGACCGCGCGCGACGTTATCACTGGACCGCGCTCTCCGCGGCACATGGCGCTATAGCGCACATCGTCCTCGGTTGAAACACGTTCGATAGAGATGGGTTAAGATGCCGGAATTGCCAGAAGTCGAAACCGTCAAACGCGGCCTGGCGCCGGCGATGGAAGGCGCTCTGGTTGCCAGGCTGGAACTGCGGCGCAAGGATTTGCGCTTCCCCTTTCCCGATGCCTTGGCGGACAGGGTTTCCGGACGCACCATCGTCGGTCTCGGCCGCCGCGCAAAATATTTGCTGGTCGATCTCGACGACGGCAACACGCTGATTTCCCATCTCGGCATGTCCGGTTCCTTTCGCATCGAAGAGGGCGCCGCCTCCGCAACGCCGGGGCAATTCCACCACGCACGTTCGAAGGACGAGAAACACGATCACGTCGTTTTTCATCTGCAGGGTCCGGACGGGGTTCGCCGCGTCATCTACAACGACCCGCGCCGCTTCGGCTTCATGGATATGATCGGACGCGCCGATCTTGCCGCCCATCCCTTCTTCCGCGATCTCGGCCCGGAGCCGACGGGAAACGAACTCGGCGCTGCTTATCTGGCCGAACGCTTCCAGGACAAGGCGCAGCCGCTGAAGAGCGCGCTACTCGACCAGAAGAACATTGCCGGTCTCGGCAATATATATGTATGCGAGGCGCTGTGGCGCGCGCATTTGTCGCCGCTGCGTGCCGCCGGCACGCTGGTGACGCCCGGCGGCCGGCCGAAGCAGCGGCTCGACCTGCTGGTCGCCTCGATCCGCGACGTCATCGCCGATGCGATCGCCGCCGGCGGGTCGTCGCTGCGAGACCATATCCAGGCCGACGGATCGCTCGGCTATTTCCAGCATTCCTTCTCCGTCTATGATCGCGAAGGTGAGGCTTGCGGCACGCCCGGCTGCGGCGGTACGGTCGGTCGCATCGTGCAGGCGGGCCGCTCCACCTTCTATTGCGCCGCCTGTCAGAAGTAACAGAAACCGGGAGAACAGCATGGCTTACGAGACCTTGATCGTCGAAACCCGAGGCACTGTCGGCCTCGTCACGCTGAACCGCCCGCAGGCGCTGAACGCGCTGAACTCCACTGTGCTGAGGGAACTGAAGCGGGCCTATGCCGCTTTCCATGAAGACGATGCCGTCGGTGCGATCGTGCTCACCGGCTCCGAACGCGCTTTTGCCGCCGGCGCCGACATCAAGGAGATGCAGTCGCTTCAGTTCGCCGATATCTATAAGAGTGATTTCATCAGCGGCTGGGATGACGTCGCCAAGGCGCGCAAGCCTGTCATCGCTGCCGTCAGTGGTTTTGCCCTCGGCGGTGGCTGCGAACTTGCCATGATGTGCGATTTCATTATCGCCTCGGAGACCGCGAAATTCGGCCAGCCGGAGATCACCCTTGGCGTCATTCCCGGCATGGGCGGCTCGCAGCGGCTGACGCGCGCCGTAGGCAAGGCGAAGGCCATGGACCTGATCCTGACCGGCCGCGTGATGGATGCGGCCGAGGCGGAACGATCCGGACTCGTTTCGCGTGTGGTGGCGCCCGAGCGTCTCATCGACGAGGCTTTGGCCGCGGCCGAAAAGATCGCCTCGCTTTCACAGCCCTCGGTCATGATGGCCAAGGAGGCGGTCAACCGCGCCTTCGAGACGACGCTAGAGGAAGGGTTGCGGTTCGAACGCCGCCTGTTTCATAGTCTCTTTGCCACGGACGATCAGAAAGAAGGCATGGCCGCCTTCATCGAGAAGCGCAAACCTGCCTTCAAGCACCGTTGAATCCTTTTCGGCGCTTGCTGCCGGAAAGCTTGAAAATCCGCGTTGACGTGGGCCGGCTTTAGGGTTATATGCCCGCCCACGGTTCGGAAAGCCGCTCTGGTTTTCCGCGATTGCTCCCGTATTGCTGGATTTGGTGGCCGCAGGGCCCGCGGTAATGGCGGAGTTTGTTCGAATTCTTGAGAGAGGCATCCATGGCCAATACAACTTCGGCGAAAAAAGCGACCCGCAAGATCGCCCGCCGTACCGACGTCAATAAGGCTCGTCGCTCGCGCGTGCGTACTTTCGTTCGCCAGGTCGAAGAGGCCATCGCATCCGGTGACGCCGACAAGGCGAAGGCAGCTTTCCTGGCCGCTCAGCCGGAACTCGCCCGCGCCGCCAGCAAGGGCGTGCTGCACTCCAACACGGCATCGCGTAAGGTCTCTCGCTTGGCCGCTCGCGTGAAGGCTCTGTCGGTCTCCACGACCGCGTAATAATCCATTAACGACCTCCTCGTTATGATTAGCCCGGTAATTTTACCGGGCTTTTTCGATTCCGCCGAACAACCTCTGCATGGTAAATCTCACGACTGTTTCGTGTCAGTGCCATGACATGAAAAATACTTTAAAAACAAGTACTTGCGCAAGGATGCTTTCCCGTTGCGCGACTCTGGCCCAACCTTTGCGGATCACGGGCGAGTCAAGAAGATTTTTATTTTTTTTCTTTCTTTGCGTGTCAAAATAGCCCGAATGGGGAATCTCTTTGATTCAACTGCGATTCTTTTTTGACGCTGGTGTGACGCCCGAAAAGGGCGGCCGGAGTCAATGGCCGCATCTTAATTTTGCGTAAAATTCATCGTTGATCTTGCCATTTGATCCTGCCTAAATGGCGTCCAACAGAGGGCGCGGACATCACCTGCAGAGTTCGGTCTTAACTGCCACGTCGGCAGGGCGATGAATTTGTGCCATCTGTTACGGAGCCTTGCGCTTCCGTTTTTTCAAGCACTTGACGGATTTGGGCCGTAACGTGGCTGTTACGGGGCAGGGATGTTTTGTGCCTATGGCAACCACACGTTTAACGTGAGGCTGCCGGATAGGGATAGTAATATTGCGTTCGGGCTGGTCGGCCGAAAACGAGGATTGACCGACAGCCTGGCACGGAAAGCCGATGAAGGCGCCGCATGAATGCGGTACCTGCAACGGACTTCTGTGTCGTGTTTGAGTGAACCGGCAGGCGAGTGGCTTCATGAGGATGCCGCCAGCCCGTCAAAGCGGGGAATGATCGGGCGGCTGTTTTAGCGGAGGTCGCCCGGTGGAATTGAAAGGCGGCATTATGCAGATGAATACGATGATGGCAGGCGGGCTCGACAATGGGGATGCGGCACCGCAAGCGTTCGGCTCCATGCGCCAGGAAGTGGGTGAAGCTAAGGCGGAAATGAAGCAGAGCATTTTGTTTGAGCGCGTCAGCGCGCGCTTGAAGGCCCAGGTCGGTCCTGACGTCTATGCCAGCTGGTTTGCCAGGTTGAAGCTGCATTCGGTCTCGAAGAGCGTTGTTCGCCTTTCGGTTCCCACGACCTTCCTGAAGTCGTGGATCAACAATCGTTATCTCGATCTCATCACCGGTCTGTTCCAGGCCGAAGAACCGGAAATCCTGAAAGTCGAAATCCTGGTGCGCACCGCAACGCGCAGCGGCATGAAGGCCGTCGACGAGGTGGTCCAGCCCGAGCCGGCTGCTCCCGCGCAGATGCGCCGTCCGCCGAGCGCCCAGCCGGCCGGTCAAGCCGTCCAGCAGGCAGTTTCGGCCGTTGCCGCCGCAAGGCCCGCAAGCCTCGGTACCCCGCTGTTCGGCTCGCCGCTTGACAGCCGTTTCACCTTCGATACCTTCGTGGAAGGCAGCTCGAACCGCGTCGCGCTTGCGGCTGCCAAGACGATCGCGGAAGTCGGCTCCGGCGCCGTACGGTTCAATCCGCTCTTTGTCCATTCGACGGTCGGGCTCGGCAAGACTCATCTCTTGCAGGCGATCGCCAATGCGGCGGTCCAGAACCCGCGGGCCCTGCGTGTCGTCTATCTGACGGCCGAATATTTCATGTGGCGCTTCGCCACGGCGATCCGCGACAATGACGCGCTGACGCTGAAAGACTCGTTGCGCAACATCGACCTCTTGATCATCGACGACATGCAGTTCCTGCAGGGCAAGATGATCCAGCATGAATTCTGCCATCTTCTGAATATGCTGCTCGACAGCGCCAAGCAGGTCGTCGTCGCCGCCGACCGCGCGCCATGGGAGCTGGAGTCTCTCGATCCGCGCGTCCGCTCGCGCCTGCAGGGCGGCGTCGCCATCGAACTCGACGCGCCGGATTATGAAATGCGCCTCGAAATCCTCAAGAGGCGTCTGGCCGCGGCCCGGCTCGAGGATCCTTCGCTCGAAATTCCGGCAGATCTGCTTCAGCACGTCGCCCGCAATATCACGGCCAGCGGCCGCGAACTCGAAGGCGCCTTCAACCAGCTGATCTTCCGCCGCTCCTTCGAGCCGAACCTGTCGATCGAGCGCGTCGACGAATTGCTCGCCCATCTCGTCGGTTCGGGCGAACCGCGCCGTGTACGCATCGAGGATATCCAGCGCATCGTCGCCAGGCATTACAACGTCTCGCGCCAGGAACTGGTCTCCAATCGGCGCACCCGCGTCATCGTCAAGCCGCGCCAGATCGCCATGTATCTGTCGAAGACGCTGACGCCGCGCTCCTTTCCGGAAATCGGCCGCCGCTTCGGCGGGCGCGATCACACGACCGTGCTGCATGCCGTGCGCAAGATCGAGGAGCTGATATCAGGTGACACCAAGCTTTCGCACGAAATCGAGCTGCTGAAGCGGCTGATCAACGAGTAATCGGCGGACCTGTCGGGAATTTGACGGCTGGAAGCGATTCCAGCCGTTTTCCTTTATAAGCCTTTTATTCTATACCTCCCCACGTCCAAGAAGAGCGCCGAACGGCGCATGGGAGGGAATGAATGAGTTTCGAAAAGATCGCCGTTCTCGGCCTCGGCAAGGTCGGGCGGCTGGCGGCAACGCTTTTGCATGAAGGCGGCTTCAAGGTCATTGGTGTCGATGCGCAGCTGCCCCTGGGCGAGCTGCCCTTTACATGCCGCGCAGGCGACATATCCGATCCGCAGGTGATCGGCGAACTGCTCTCGAACGTTGAGGCGGTGCTGTCTTGCTTGCCCTATCACCTGAACATCGAGCTGGCTCGCGCTGCCCATCTTGCCGGCATTCATTACTTCGATCTGACGGAAGACGTCCCAACCACCAATTTCATCATCGAACTGTCGAAGACCGCCCGCGGACTGATGGCGCCGCAATGCGGCCTGGCGCCCGGTTTCGTCGGCATCGTCGGCGCAAGCCTGGCCGACGGCTTCGATCGCTGCCGATCGATCCGCATGCGCGTCGGCGCCCTTCCGCAGCATCCGACGGGTCTTCTCGGCTATGCCTTCAACTGGTCGCCGGAAGGCGTCGTCAACGAATATCTGAATGATTGCGAGGTCATCGAGGGCGGCGTGCGCAAGCTCGTCTCGCCGATGGAGTGGCACGAGACCATCTATGTCGGTGGTGTCAAGCTCGAAGCCTTCACGACATCGGGCGGCCTCGGCACCATGTGCGACACCATGCTCGGCACGGTTGACAATCTCGACTACAAGACCATGCGTTATCCCGGCCATATGGAGCTGATGAACTTCTTCTTCCATGAGCTCTTGATGCGCGACAAGCGCAAGCTCGCCGGCGAGATCCTGACCAATGCCAAGCCGCCTGTCGAAGACGATGTCGTCTACGTGCACGTGGCCGCGGAAGGCACGGAGAACGGCAGCCTGCGTCGCAAGGAATTCGTGCGCGCTTATTACCCGATCGAGATCGCCGGCGCCCGCCGCACAGCGATCGCCTGGACGACGTCGGCCTCGGTCGTCGCCGTCATCGAGATGGTCCGCGATGGTCTCCTGCCGGCGACCGGCTTCCTGCACCAGGAACACATTCCGCTGGAGATGTTCCTGAAAACGCCGACCGGCAGCCTCTTCAAGGCGGGCGCCACCAGCCACGGCTGAGAAGGTTTTTCGGCGCGGGCAGCAATATCATTACCGCGCCGGAACTCTTATGGGTGTCAGCAGGCGAGATCGGCGACGACGGAATCGAGGATCAGCATGCCCGATGGCGTGCAGCGCAGCCGCGAATTGCCGATCCGCTCGACGAATTTATGTTCGAGCAGGAATTCCTCGCGTTTCGGGTCGAGCTCACGGCCCGAAAGCTGCTGCCAGCGGGCGAGATCGACGCCTTCCCTGAGCCGCAGTCCCATCAACAGCAGTTCGTCCGACTGTTCGTCGAAACCGAGCCGCTCCTCATCGAGAATGCCGTGGCCGTCGCGCTCGACCATCTCGAGCCAGGCTTCCGGCTTGCGCTCGGTCGCCGTCGCGAGCTTCTCATGCCCACGCGTCAGGCGGCCGTGCGCGCCCGGACCGATGCCGGCATAGTCGCCGTAACGCCAGTAGGTCAGGTTATGGCGGCTTTCGGCACCCGGCCGGGCATGATTGGAAACCTCGTAGGCGGGCATGCCCTCACGCGTCGTGATCTCCTGCGTCGCCTCGTAGAGCAGGGCCGATTGCTCGCCGTCCGGCACGATCAGCTTGCCTGATTTATGCAGACCGAAGAAGGGCGTGCCTTCCTCGATGGTCAGCTGATAGAGCGACAGATGGTCGACCGCATAGGAGATCGCTTCCTTCAGTTCCTTCTCCCATTCCTCGACTGTCTGCTCCGGCCGGGCATAGATGAGGTCGAAGGACATGCGCGGGAAGATCTCGCGCGCCAGCCGGATCGCCTTCAGCGCGTCGGCGACGTCATGCAGCCGGCCGAGGAATTTCAGATCGCGGTCGTTCAGCGCCTGTACGCCGAGCGAGACACGGTTGACGCCGGCCGCGCGGTAGCCGCGGAACCGTTCGGCCTCGACGCTCGACGGATTGGCTTCCATGGTGATTTCGATGCCGGCGGGCACATGCCAGTGCCGCGCGATGCCGTCGAGAATGGCATCGACCGTTTCCGGCTTCATCAGCGATGGCGTGCCGCCGCCGAGGAAGATGCTGGTCACCGTCTTCGGCCCGCTCATTGCCCGAACTGCCGCCATCTCCTTCAGAAAGGCCGATGCAAAGCGCTCCTGGTCCACCGGCTGATGGCGTACATGGCTGTTGAAGTCGCAATAGGGACACTTCGCCGCGCAGAAGGGCCAATGCACATAGACGCCGAAGCCGGGCTCGCCGGTATCGGGCAGCAGCGCGGCGTCGCGCGAGAGGCTTGGCGTATCGAAATTGCCCACGAACAGACCTTATGCCTCCAGGCAGGTTTCGACGAAAAGTTTGAAGGCACGGGCCCGGTGCGACAGCGCCTGCGGCTTGCCGAGGTTCCAGCCGTGCTTCTCCTCGCCGCTCATTTCGCCGAAGGTGACGTCATAACCCTCGGGCTGAAAGACCGGATCGTAGCCGAAGCCTTGCGTGCCGCGCGGCGGCCAGACGACATGGCCTTCGACCTCGCCGCGGAAAAGCTCGGTATGCCCGTCCGGCCAGGCAAGGCAGAGCACGCTGACGAAACGCGCCCCGCGCTGTTCAGGCGTCGTTGCGCCGGCATCCTGCAGCGCCTTTTCCACCTTGGCCATCGCCATGTCGAAATCGCGCGTGCCGTCTGCGGTCTCCGCCCAGTTGGCGGTGTAGACGCCGGGATCGCCACCGAGCGCGTCGACCACCAGCCCGGAATCGTCCGAAAGCGCCGGCATGCCGGCGGCATTGGCCGAGGCCACCGCCTTGATCGTCGCATTCTCCTCGAAGCTCGTGCCGGTCTCGTCAGGTTCGACGAAATTCAGTTCGGCCGCGGATTTGGCGGTGAAGCCAAGCGGCCCGATCAATTCCTGGATCTCGCGGATCTTGCCGGCATTGTGGCTGGCGACGACGATTGTTTTGGTTTCGAGCTTGCGCATTCAGATATCCTGTTCGAGGCCCCAGATTTTTGCCTCCGCGCATTCCAGGCTGTTGCCGGCAGGGTCGCGGAAATAGATCGAGCGGCCGCCATTTGGCCAGTGCACCTCGGATTCGATCGCGACATCAGCCGCCTTCAGCCGTTCGGCCATGGCATCGATATTGCGGCCGGACACACGAAAACAGGCATGGCCCTGGCCGGTCGCCCCGTGCGGCGGCACCTGCAGCGCGTCGGGTGCCGGCGGCTTTATCGTTTCCTCGGGGTTGAAGATGAGGAGAACGCCTGGCCCACAGCGGAAGAAGACATGCCGGTTGCCGGCGCGGGAGATCTTTTCAAGCCCGAGAACGCCCTCGTAGAACGTCTCGGCCTGATCGAGATCGCGCGCATAAAGCGCCGTTTCCAACATGCCTTCCAGCATGGCATTCATCCCGCAATCGCCTCTTTCTGCAGGGTGACGAGTTCGCTGATGCCGTTCTTGGCAAGCCGCATCAGAGAGCTGAATTCCTCTTCGCTGAACGGCGTGCCTTCGGCAGTGCCCTGGATTTCGACGATGCCGCCGGCGCCGGTCATGACGAAGTTCGCATCGGTCTCGGCAGAGGAATCCTCAAGATAATCGAGGTCGATCACCGGCTGGTTGGCGAAAACGCCGCAGGAGATGGCGGCGACATGATCCTTCAGGACCCGGTCGACCTTGATCATGTTGCGGCTTTCCATCCATTTCAGGCAATCGTAAAGCGCGATCCAGCCGCCGGTGATCGAGGCCGTCCGTGTGCCGCCATCGGCCTGGATGACGTCGCAATCGAGCGTGATCTGCTTTTCGCCGAGCGCCTGCAGATCGACGACGGCGCGCAGCGACCGGCCGATCAGCCGTTGGATTTCCTGCGTGCGGCCGCCCTGCTTGCCGGCGGCGGCCTCGCGTTTCATGCGCTCGCCGGTCGCCCGCGGCAGCATGCCGTATTCGGCCGTGACCCAGCCCTTGCCGGTGTTGCGCAGCCATGGCGGCGTCTTTTCCTCGAGGCTTGCGGTGCAAAGCACATGCGTATCGCCGAATTTCACCAGGCAGGAGCCTTCCGCATGCTTGGAAAAATTGCGCTCGAACGAGACCTTGCGCATCTGGTCGGTTTTTCTGCCTGAAGGCCGCATTCTTATCTCCTGGAGTTGCTGACCGCTTCTACGATTGGCGGCGCTCATTTGCAAATTCCCTTTTGCCACGCGTGCGAGTTTGACTATATTTTCGGGAGCATCATCAGCGTGGGTTCGAGAGGTTCATGGGCATCAGGTCGACGTCGGTTTCGGATGCCGTTGCTGCGCTGGACGAGCGCTCCAGAGAAATTTTTCGCCGCATCGTCGAAGGTTATCTCGAAAGCGGCGAGCCGCTCGGCTCGCGCAATCTGTCGCGCCTGTTGCCGATGTCACTCTCGCCGGCGTCGGTGCGAAATGTCATGAGCGATCTCGAGGAACTCGGTCTCATCTATTCCCCCCATGTCAGCGCCGGCCGGCTGCCGACCCAGATCGGGCTGCGCTTCTTCGTCGATGCCTTCATGCAGATCGGCGATCTCTCCGCCGAGGACCGCGCCAGTATCGACCGCCAAGTGCGGGCCGAAAGCGGCGGCAATCCGGTGGAATCGATGATGAACGAGGCGAGCCGCATGCTTTCCGGCATCTCGCGCGGGGCCGGCCTCGTCATCACCTCGAAAAGCGATCCGGTGCTGAAACATGTCGAGTTCATCCGGCTTGAACCGACAAAGGCGCTCGCCGTGCTCGTCGGCGATCACGACCAGGTGGAAAACCGTATCATCGAACTGCCTGCCGGCATCACCTCCTCGCAGTTGACGGAGGCGGCGAATTTCCTCAACGCGCACATGTCTGGCCAGACGCTGCCGGAGCTGCGCAAACAATTGAGCCGTTTGAAGGATGATGTCCGCCACGAACTCGATGCGCTCTCGCGCGATCTTGTCGAGCGCGGCATCGCCGTCTGGGCCGGCAGCCCGGAGGAGGGAAAGCCCGCCCAGCTGATCATCCGCGGCCGCGCCAACCTGCTCGAGGGCCTTGCCGGCGCCGAAGATCTCGACCGGCTTCGCATGCTGTTCGACGATCTCGAAAAAAAGGACAGCCTGATCGAGCTTCTCAACCTGGCCGAAAGCGGTTCGGGCGTGCGCATCTTCATCGGTTCGGAAAACAAGCTCTTCTCGCTGTCCGGCTCGTCGCTCATCGTCGCGCCCTATCGCGACGATGATGACCGGATTGTCGGCGCTGTCGGCGTCATCGGCCCGACGCGGCTCAATTATTCCCGCATCGTGCCGATGGTGGATTACACCGCTCAGCTCGTCTCCCGCCTGTCGCGCAATCCGCTTTGACATCATCACTGAGGAAGCGCGGAATTTTCGCTTCTTCGTCACGCAGACTTGATTTTTTCCGGCCAAACCTCGATATCGGGCGCATCTGAAAATACCAACCGGAGACCGTCATGACCGATGAAACGACGAAAAACGGACCTGACGCAACTGCGGCCGATGCCGCAGCCGACGCTGCCGTCAACGTCGAGACTGCCACTGTCGAGCAGGAGGAGGCCAAGCAGCCGGATCCGCTCGAGCTTCTGAAGGCCGAGAATGCCGAGCTGCGTGACCGTTATCTGCGACTTGCCGCCGAGATGGATAATCTGCGCCGTCGCACCGAGCGCGAGGTGAAGGATGCAAAATCCTATTCCGTCGCCGGTTTCGCTCGCGACATGCTCGCCGTCTCGGACAATTTGCGCCGGGCGCTGGACGCCATCTCTCCCGAGGCCAAAGCCACGGCCGACGCCGGCCTCACCACGCTGATCGAAGGTGTGGAAATGACCGAGCGCTCGATGCTCTCGGCGTTGGAGCGACACGGCGTTCGCAAGCTGGAGCCGGTCGGCCAGAAATTCGATCCGAATTTCCATCAAGCAATGTTCGAGGTGCCGAACTCCGAAGTGCCGAACAATACCGTCGTCCAGGTCGTGCAGGCCGGCTTCACCATCGGCGAGCGCGTCCTGCGCCCGGCCATGGTCGGCGTCGCCAAGGGCGGCCCGAAACCGGTCGAGGCCGAAGCCAATTCCGTCTTCGACGAGAAGGACGCCTGAGGTCGTTTCGCTCTTCGGAGAAGCAAAGAATAATCAGATGCGGGCGAAGCGCTCGATCAGGAGATCGAAGAAACCGTCCGCATCGACGTAACGCATCACCTTGGCGTTGCGCTTGCGGTCGGTCACATGCCACCAGTCGACGACGGTCATGCCGGCCGTAAGTTCGGACCGGACCTCGATCTCGACATTGCAGTCCCGGCCCTGGAAAAGTTCCGGCTTCAGCAGATAGGCGACAACCGTCGGGTCGTGCAACGGCCCGCCGTCTGAGCCGTATTTCTCGATATCGAAGCGTTCGAAGAATTCCAGCATTTCGACCATGGCCTTAACAGGCGCCGTGCCGATCTCAGCCATGCGTTTGACCCGGTCCTTGCGGGTCAGCAGCTGGTGGGTCACGTCGAGCGGCATCATCACGATCGGAACGCCCGAGCGAAAAACGATATCGGCCGCCTCGGGATCGACATAGATGTTGAATTCGGCGGCCGGCGTAATATTGCCGCCCTCGAAGAAGCCGCCGCCCATCATCACCAGCTCGCGAATGCGAGCAACGATGTCGGGCGCCTTCTGGAAGGCCATGCCGATATTGGTGAGCGGCCCGAGCGTGCAGAGCGTCACCGTGCCTTCCGGCTCGCGGCGCAGCGTCTCGATAATGAAATCGACGGAATGGCCGGGTTGCAGCGCCATCGTCGGTTCGGGCAGAACAGGGCCGTCGAGGCCGGTCTTGCCGTGCACATGTTCTGCCGTCACCAGCTTGCGGGCGATCGGCTTGTCGGCGCCAGCGAAAACCTTCACATCCGTGCGGCCGCAGAGCTCGCAGACGATGCGCGCGTTGCGGCTGGTGAGAGACAGCGGCACGTTGCCGGCGACCGTCGTGATTCCCAGAACCTCGAGCTCACCCGGGCTGCCGAAAGCCAGCATGATGGCGGCCGCGTCGTCCTGGCCGGGATCGGTGTCGATGATGATCTTTCTCGCGCTTGCCATTCCAATCGTCCCGTTCTCGCCACGCCGCTTATCCCGCCGGGCACCATTTCTTCATTTCCCGTCACAAATCGGCACATTCCGCGCGGGCATGTTTTGATGCGAGGCAGCAGGTCCTTTGTCAAGCAAGGAGGCAGAAGCCGCCATTCCAAAAGTGACAAATGTTTAAATCGGGGAGGGCGCGCGCGCCTTGCAGCGCCGTGATCATGCCCCCATATTAGCGGCATCCGGATGCTGCACTTTTAGGTCCGGGATGGTCGCTTGCATCAAGGACTTGAAAAGAGATGAGCCGCATTACCCCTTTCGCCAGCCCTCTGCTTCTGGGCTTTGACGCCATGGAAAAGACGCTGGAGCGCCTTTCCAAGGCGAGCGACGGATACCCGCCTTACAATATCGAACGCATCGCCGCCGACAGCGGCGCGCCCGAGCGTCTGCGCATCACCCTTGCCGTTGCCGGTTTCAGCGAGGAGGAGCTTGATGTCTCCACCGAGGAGAACCAGCTTGTCATCCGCGGCCGTCAGGTGGAGCAGGGCGAGCGGGATTATCTCTATCGCGGCATCGCCGCCCGCCAGTTCCAGCGCACCTTCGTGCTGGCCGACGGCATGCAGGTATTGGGCGCTGGCCTAAAGAACGGTCTGCTCTCCGTCGATCTAATTCGACCCGAACCCGCCCGCATGGTCAAGAAAATTAACATTTCGGTTTCACAGTAGAACAACGGTTTGTCGAACCGTTGGTCCCTTCTTCCGGAGGAACAGGAATGTTGATGAAAGAAGCCACGTCTCACTTGACCAAATCCGAGCTTGCCCACATCGGCAACGGCGAGGTTGCCTACATCAGAAAGATGCGCACCGAAGAGGTCGCCAAGTGCTTTCCAGAGGCGCCGGATATCGATCCGAATGTCGATCTCTGGGCGCTCTTCGGCGCCGACGGCACGCCGATTCTGCTGACGGACAACCGTTCCAGCACCTTCTTCAAAGCGGCCGAGGACGAATTGAAGACGGTCAGCCTGCACTGACCGTCAAGACCGTCTGCTACGTTTCACTGCTTGCGGTGCACGGTCGCTCTATTCGATTTCGCTGCCGTCCGGACGGATTTCGCGACATTATCGCCAATCGAACCACGGCGTCAGCAAGCCCGTCTTGCGCCGATAGGCTTCATATTCGGGTGCCAGCGGTGATAGGGCGAATTTCCTCTCCTCGTTGCGGGCTGCAATCACGTAGACAACGGTAAAAAATAAGACCGGCAGGATCGACCATATCGACCAAGATGCCAGCGCCCACCCCGACCAGAAGAGCAGGTAGGACGTGTAAAAAGGGTGCCGCAGGTAGCGATAGGGACCGTCGGTGACAAGACTATCTGGGTGATCGAGGGTGAACACAAAGCGCAACCTGGCCTCTCGCGACGCCGACACCGCCCACCAGAACAAGACCGCCGACCCGATTTCAAATCCCAGTCCGACGACCTGTACCCATAGCATCTGCGCCTCGGACCAAACCAGGTACAGGAAAAACGCCGTCGTCGCGATGACGACGACGGTGATCAGCTTTGCTCCGGCTTCCATCTTCGGCGAGTTGAAGTGGCCTCGCAACGACCACGCGTAGAACCCGACGACACTCAGGCTGGTGATCGAAATAACAATGTCCAGAATAAATTGCATCGTGATGCTCACCGTGAAAGGTTGGTTGCAATTGCTGCTGCGACAGACCTAACCCGTATACAACGCCAAGGCAAATGGTTGTGTATTGATGCGTAACCGCCCCGAAACGTGTCGTGATTGCACGACCTGGTTCAGATCTGGTTTACGATGATCATGCACCTGCCATAGATATTTTCGTGCAAGACTTTGGCTGCGCGTTAGGGGTCGCAGTTTATGGACATGTTTCACTGTACAATCGACACCAGCCACGGCGCTGTGCGCATCAGTGACACTATTGATGGCGCTGCACCACTGGTTATGATACACGGTTCGGGCAGCTCACGGACGGTCTTTTCACAGCAATTACACAGCCATTTGTCCCGGAATTGGCGTCTGATTGCGCTCGATCTTCCGGGACATGGCGAATCGAGCGACGCTCGAGATCCGCAGTCAACTTACACCGTCACCGGTCTTGCCGACTGCATAGGAGAGGTGGCAGCCCGCCTGGGGCTCCGTCGCTTTCCCGTGCTGGGATGGTCGCTTGGCGGTCACGTCGCGATTGAGATGGCGGGCAGCAGCAACGGCGTTTCGGGCCTGATGTTGTGCGGCACGCCACCGATCCACAGCGGTCTCCTCGGAATGCTGCGGGGATTCCATCCATCATTTGATATTCTTCTGGCATCAAAAGAGAACTTTACATCGCGTGATGTGGAGCGGTTTCAGTCTCTTTGCTTTGGAGACACGAGCAACCCCTCCTTTCGCGATGCCATAGCGCGCGCGGACGGGAGACTAAGGAGCGTTTTTTCTCGCGCAATGTTGCGGGGGCAGGGCGTGGATCAGCGCCGCACCGTCGAACAGGCTGATATACCCATTGCTTTTGTGAATGGATCTTATGACCCCTTTGTCAAACTCAGCTATTTTTCGGGCCTGAACATCCAGTTGCTCTTCGAAGGCAAAGCGCATGTAATAGAAGGGGCTGGACACGCGCCCTTCTGGGAAAAGCCGGAGAGCTTCAACTCGATGCTCGACCGGTTCCTGAACACAGTCGCCGCTCATGAAGCCAATACCGACCTGAAAAATCAACACTGTCGCCGCAGTGGAAGCCAGATATAGGATCATCATTTCGGCACATGACATGCTCCCGGTCATTTTCTCCCTTCCATTTGAGCGGAGGGTGGCCAGCACGGAAATAGTCGCGTCAGCGGCAATTGCAACCGTTCCACGGCGGAACTCTACGCGCCACAAGTGAGAGCGTAGCGCGTTCAGTTCGGTTTGTTTTCGTCGTCGGTTTTAGAGCAGGATGCCGGAAATTGCCGACAGCCTCAGATCTTCCTGAAGGTCAGATAGGCCGAAGAGCGGCCCTCGCGGCGTGCCTTGGCCTCGTAGCGCGTGCTCGGCCAGCCCTCATAGGGGGTCAGCCAATCCGCCGCATTGTCGGCCAGCCAGTCGAAGCCGCCATGGTCGCGGCATTTGATCAGCGTCCAGTTCACATAGGTGTCGATGTCGGAGGCGAAGCAGAACAGGCCGCCGGGCTTCAGCACCCGGTGGAAGCGGTCGAGATTGGTCTTCGAGACGAAGCGGCGTTTCCAGTGCTTCCGCTTCGGCCAGGGATCGGGATAGAGCAGATCGATGTGGTCGAGCGAAGCGTCCGGCAGCCAGTCGAGCAGTTGCGTCGCATCGTCATTATAGACGCGAATGTTCTGCGCGCCCGTCTGGCCGACGCGTGACAAAAGCTTCTGCATCGAATTGACGAAGGGCTCGACGCCGATGAAGCCGGTGGACGGGGTCTCCAGCGCGCGATGCATCAGATGCTCGCCGCCGCCGAAACCGATTTCCAGCCGCAATGTCTTGACCGGAACCGGAAAGAGGGAGGTCAGCGGCTCCGGGGGAGCCGCCGAGAGATCGATGAGGAATGCCGGGAGCAGGCTATTCAGCGTTTCCGCCTGCTGTTCGCGCAGGGCCTTTCCCTTGCGGCGACCGAAAAAGGCTTCGGTCGCCCGTCCCCGGCGCTCCATATCCGTCATGCAGCGACCTTGGTCTTGACGGCTTCCTTGAGCGCCTTGACGAGGTCGGTGCGCTCCCAGGAGAACGAGCCGTCGCGGCCAGCCTTGCGGCCGAAATGACCATAGGCCGAGGTCTTGGCGTAGATCGGCTTGTTGAGGTCGAGGTGACGGCGGATGCCCGACGGCGACAGGTCCATATTCTGGCGGATCGCCGCTTCAACCTGGTCTTCCGACACACCCTTGCCGGTGCCGTGCAGGTCGACATAGATCGACAGCGGCTGAGCGACGCCGATGGCGTAGGAGAGCTGGATCGTGCAGCGGTCGGCGAGGCCGGCGGCGACGACGTTCTTGGCGAGGTAGCGGGCGGCATAGGCAGCCGAACGGTCGACCTTGGTCGTGTCCTTGCCGGAAAATGCGCCGCCGCCATGTGGAGCCGCACCGCCATAGGTGTCGACGATGATCTTGCGGCCGGTCAGGCCCGCATCGCCGTCCGGTCCGCCTATGACGAACTTGCCGGTCGGATTGATGTACCACTTGCAATCCTCGGCGATCTTCAGTTCACCGAGCGCCTCGCGAATATAGGGCTCGACGACGGCGCGGACCTTCTTGGAATCCCAGCTCTCGTCGAGATGCTGGGTCGAAAGCACGATCGAGGTCACTTCCGACGGCTTGCCGTCGACGTAACGCACGGTCACCTGGCTCTTGGCGTCGGGGCCGAGCTTGGCGACTTCACCGTCGCCCTTCTTGCGGGCCGCAGCAAGCAGCTGCAGAATCCTGTGGGAATAATAGATCGGAGCCGGCATCAGGTCCGGCGTTTCCTTGCAGGCGTAACCGAACATGATGCCCTGATCGCCGGCGCCCTCGTCGCCCTGCTGGTCGGCGGCGCTGTCGACGCCCTGGGCGATATCGGCCGACTGCGAGTGCAGCAGCACGTCGATCTTTGCCTTCTTCCAGTGGAAGCCGTCCTGTTCGTAGCCGATATCCTTGATGGCGCGGCGAGCAGCGGCCTTGAACTTCGAGGGATTGATGACGTCCTTGCCGTCCTTGTCCTTCTTCATCAGGCTCGGCGGCAGGCGGACCTCGCCGGCGATGACGACGCGATTGGTCGTCGCCAGCGTTTCGCAGGCAATGCGCACGCCCCACGGATTGACGCCGGTCTTGGCCGCTTCGCGGTAGACCAGATCGACGATCTCGTCGGAGATGCGGTCACACACTTTGTCCGGATGACCTTCGGCAACAGATTCGCTGGTAAAGAGATAATTCGCGCGCATTCCGGGATTCCCCTCAAAGAATAAAAGCCAGCTAGTAGGTACTCAGTTCGAGCGCTGATGACAAGCGCACAAGGACATAAATATATCTTTATATCTGCGGCGATGTGACAAATTTTGCCCGAAAAACGCAAAAAAAGCGGCCTTTCGACCGCCTTTCCTATTTTGCGATGAGAGCTGGATCAGTCAGCGTCGGCTTCGGCAGCGAGCGCCTTGACCAGTTCCACGACCTTGCGGCGTACCTTGGGATCGGAAATCTTGACGAAGGCACGGTTGAGCTGCAGACCCTCCGAGGAGGAGAGGAAATCGACGACGTAATTCGAGCTGGAGGCTTCGGCCATGCCGCCGACGGCGCCGGCATGTTCGCCGGGCGCATCTTCGAAGAAGAAGGAGACCGGAACATTGAGGATGCTCGAGATGTTCTGCAGACGGCTTGCGCCGACACGGTTGGTGCCCTTCTCATATTTCTGGATCTGCTGGAAGGTGATGCCGAGGCTTTCGCCAAGCTTTTCCTGGCTCATGCCCAACATCGTCCGGCGAAGGCGAATGCGGCTGCCAACATGGATGTCGATCGGATTCGGCTTCTTCTTATTTTCAATCATGGTCGTGCCCTAGCTACGAATTTCTGTTTCCAACCGGCATGCCCCTGATCCATCCCAAAACGCCACGTTGTAAGCGGCGGGAACCCGCCGATAAACATACGTTAAGAACGCCGATTGACACCACTATGCAATTTTAGGGGTTTTTGGTCAATTCAACCCTAAAATAAAACCTCCGCGTGAAATTAGCGCAATCAATATCAGCAGTGCTTCGGTCAACCAGAAGTATGTCTGAAGGGGGTATGTGGTTCCGAACCCATTGCCGAACCCATCAACAGTTGCATCAATAAAGCCGGTCTCACCAAGACCGAGGCCTGCGATGATTTCCCCATGCGCGTTCACGAGTGCCGATATGCCGTTGTTGGCGTCGCGAATCAGCGGCAGGCCGGTCTCGATTGCCCGCACCCGCGCCTGCTGAAAATGCTGGTAGGGTCCGGGCGTGATGCCGAACCAGGCATCGTTGGTGAGGTTGAGGAGCGCGTTGGCATCCACGATGTCGCCGGTCATTTCGCCCGGAAAGATGATCTCATAGCAGATCAGCGGGTAGAGATTGAGGCCGCCGGGCAGCGCCAACAGGTGCCGGGTTGCGGCGGCCGAAAAGCCGCCCGGTATCTCGACGACGTTCTGGATGCCGAGTTCGGTGAGGATGTCCTCAAAGGGCAGATATTCGCCGAAAGGCACGAGATGCACCTTGTCGGAGGCGGCGATGATCTGGCCGCGGCCGTCGATCACATAGATGGAATTGTAGTAGCGCACCGGTGTGCCGGGCCCTATCTCCTCGGCGCGCACTGCGCCGGCGATCAGGATCTGGTCGTCGTCGAGCGTATCGGCGATCCGCGTCAGCGCATCCTGGTTGTCGGTGAGGATGAAGGGGATCGAGGTTTCCGGCCAGACGATGATGTTGGGTTTGCGTCCGCCATTCCTCGGCGCTTCGGCCGAAAGCTTCAGATGGGTCTCGAAGATTACATTGCGGTCGGCGTCGTTGTCCATCTTCGCCGCCTGATCGATGGCCGGCTGCACCAGCCGCACCACGGGCCGCTTGTCCTCGGGCAAGGGCTGCGGCCGCGGCGCCAGATGGAGGGCATAGGCGCCGTAACCGAGATGGGCGGCAAACAGCAGGGCGGCGAGCGCAATTCCAGGCTTCGCGCCCTGTCGCGTCCCGATCAGCGCCGGGGCGGAAAAGACGAAGACGGCAAGTGTCGTCACCCCCGTCACGCCGATCACATGCGCCGACTGCATCATCAGCGGAACGGGCATCAGGCCGTAACCGATGGCATTCCAGGGAAATCCGGTGAGAATCACGCTTCGAAGCCATTCCATCAGGCCGAAACCGGCCGCAAGTGCGGCGATCCGTCCCATGCCGTCCGACCAGACGATCCGGGCAAGTGCAGTCGCCAGCCCATAGAAGACCGCAAGGCCGGCCGGCAGTCCGAGGACTGCCAGGGGCAGTGCCCAGGCAAATTCCTCCGAATCGACCAGCAAGGCATGGCCGATCCACCAGAGGCCGGCGACGAAATAGCCGAAGCCGAACAGCCAGCCGACGGCAAAGGCCGGCCATAGCCTGCCGATCAGGCCGCTTTCAGGAGAAGCCGCCGCCCCGTCGAGCAGCCAGACGAGCAGCGTGAAGGAGAGAAACATCGCAGCGAAAAAACCGAAAGGCGGCAGCGCCAGAGCGGCGAATGCTCCAGCGGCGACGGCCACCAACGACCGTTTTAACCCCCAGACGAGGATAACCCTGTCCGCAAGCCGCTCCATGCGCACTCCCATCAAACCGCGAATCAACCCATGCGCAGTCTTTCAAAAAAGCGGCTCTTTGTCCTGTTTCCGCAACGGCCCTGAAAGGCGACCCGATTTTCGTACTGATGCCTAGTTCGTGGTCGATTCGGCCGGCCGGTCGTCGCCGGTCTCGGATCCGGGCGTGATGTCGCCAGCCTCCTTGGCGCGGCGGCGGATCGCGTGGCGCTTGCGGGTGATGCGCAGCCGCTTGATGCGGCGCGGATCTGCGTCAAGAATATGGAATTCGAAGTTCGGCAGGGCCTGGACGACTTCGCCGCGAACGGGGATGCGGCCGAGCGCGGAGAAGATCAGCCCGCCCAGCGTGTCAACCTCGTCGACCTGTTCGCTGATGTCGAAATCCGGTCCGATCGCTTCAGCGATCTCTTCCAGCTCGACACGGGCGTCGGCGACGAAGACGTCTTCGGCGACGCGCTTGAACATCACCTCTTCGTCGTCATGTTCGTCGTCGATGTCGCCGACCACCATTTCGACGATGTCCTCGTGCGAGGCGAGACCGTCGGTGCCGCCATACTCGTCGATGACGAGCGCCATCTGCGTACGGTTCACCTGCATTCTGCGCAAGAGGTCGGAGGCCAGCATCGACGGCGGCACGAACAGGATCTTGCGGATGATGCCGGCCTCGGCGAGCGTCTTCTGCAGGTCGACCCGGGCAAGATCGAAATTCGGCTTGCTCGAGCGCGGCGGCTTCTGGATGTTCTCCGGCGCGACTTCGATCGCCGGGGCTGCAGCGGCCGGCTTTGCCGGGCCACGGCGCTTGTTGCGCGCCTGCTTGGCGACGTAGGAGAGCAGGTCGCGGATATGCACCATGCCGCGTGGGTCATCGAGCGTATCGGCATAAACAGGCATGCGCGAGCGGCCGGATTCCTCGAAAAGGATCATCAGCTCGCCGATGGTGATATTTTGGTCCACCGCCTCGATATCGGCGCGCGGCACCATCACGTCGGCGACGCGCACCTCGCGAAAGCGCAGGATATTGTGCAGCATCGCCCGTTCATCGGGCGAAAAAGCGTCGTCGCCGGCCGCATCGGTCATCAGCGCATCTGCAAGATCCTCGCGCAGTCGCGAGCCCTGCTGCGGGCGGAGAATGCGGGCGGCGCGCGACCAGAAGGATTGGGATCGGCCGGATGGCCGACTACTACTGCCGACCTCATCCGAAGAAGAGGATGGCTCGGAGTCCTTGGCGTCTGCCGCCGGCTTCGTCGTAAAGTCGCTCATGGTTCCATTTTAAGGTCTTGACCCTCGTAGGGATCAGATAGGCCGAGCTGCGCCAAAATGCGAGTCTCCAGCCCCTCCATAATTTCGGCTTCGGCATTATTCATATGGTCGTAGCCGAGAAGATGCAAGAAACCGTGCACCAGAAGATGGGTCAGGTGGTCGTCAAAACTCTTCTCGAGTTCCTGGGCTTCCCGCTCCACCGTCTCCCGGGCGATGATGATGTCGCCGAGCATCGGCCCGGGCAGCTTGCCGCGCTCAACCGGAAAGGCCGGGAAGGAAAGGACATTGGTCGGCTTGTCCTTGCCGCGCCATTCGGCATTGATGTCCTGGATTGAGGCATCGTCGGTAAAGACCAGCGAAACTTCAGGCGGCATCTTCGGGAAGGGCTGCTTCTCATTGTCGCGAAGATAGACCGCGGCGGCCCCGAGCACACGCTCGCAAAAAACCAGCAGCGTTTCCTCGCCGGGCCAGCCGATATTCTCGATGCTGATCTGGATATCGAGTTCAGCCATCAGTCCTGCCGACCGACGTCTTCGGCTTCGACAAGATAGGTGGCGTCATAGGCTCTGACGATGCGCCCGACCAGCGGATGGCGCACGACGTCGGTGTCCTTGAAGCGCACGATCGAGATGCCCTCAACGCCGTTCAGCAGCTCCAGGGCCTCGACGAGACCGGATTTGACGCCCCGCGGCAGGTCGATCTGGCTAGGGTCGCCGGTGACGATCATGCGGGCATTTTCGCCGAGACGCGTCAGGAACATCTTCATCTGCATCGACGTCGTATTCTGCGCTTCGTCGAGGATGATGGCGGCGTTGGCGAGCGTGCGGCCGCGCATGAAGGCGAGCGGCGCAATTTCAATGACGCCGGCGGTGATGGCCCGATCGACCTTGTCGGCCGGGATCATATCGTAGAGCGCGTCATAGAGCGGGCGAAGATAGGGGTCGACCTTTTCCTTCATGTCGCCGGGCAGGAAGCCGAGGCGCTCGCCGGCCTCGACGGCCGGGCGCGACAGGATGATCTTTTCGACCGCGCCGCGCTCCAGCATCTGGGCGGCATGGGCGACGGCGAGATAGGTCTTGCCGGTGCCGGCCGGGCCGACGCCGAAGACGAGCTCGGCGCGCTCCAGCGCCCTGATATAGGCGTCCTGCGTCGGCGTGCGGGCGATGATCGTCTTCTTGCGCGTCGAAATCTGCGCCATTGTCAGCTTGGCCTTGCGCTCCATGGTGGGAAGGCTGAGCTGATCGTCGGCGGCGACCGCCATGCGGATTGCGCCCTCGACGTCGGATCGTTCCACGCTGCCGCCTTTCTGAAGCTTTTCATAGAGATAATCGAGCGTGCGCCGCGCCTGATTGGTGGTCACGACATCGCCCGATATGACGACGGAATTGCCGCGTGCCCGCGCATCGATATTCAGCCGCTCCTCGAGCAGCTTTAGATGCTGGTCGAACTGCCCGAAGAGTTCGCTGGCGAACCGATTATTCTCGAACGTCAGGACGAAGTGATTGGTGTCGCTCGGCGTGCGGGGGTGGCGCGGTGAAGAAGAAACCAATTCTTGTCCGTTCAAGCGGTCGGGCTCCTTGGGTTAGACCGTAGCCTCTGCGCGTTCGGCAAACAGGCTGTTCGTTCCGGTTCCGGTGATTCGCACTTTGATAATGTCACCGATTTGCGATGCTTTTGCATCAACATTCACGGATTGAAGCCAGGGAGAACGTCCGATCAGCTGACCCGGCATGCGGCCGGGCTTTTCGAGCAGTAGATCGATCTCCTTGCCGATGCAGGATTCGGCAAATTCCTGCTGCTGCTTCAAAAGAAGCACTTGCAGGCGTTCCAGCCGTTCTGCCTTGATCTCTTCCGGCACCTGGTCCTTCAGTTCCGCGCCGGGCGTGCCCGGCCGAGTCGAGTATTTGAACGAGAAGGCCTGCGCATAGCGCACTTCCTCCACAAGTCTGAGTGTATCCTCAAAATCCTTGTCTGTCTCCCCCGGAAAACCGGTGATGAAATCGCCCGATAGCGCGATGTCCTGACGCACGGCGCGGATGCGCTCGATCAGACTGAGATATTCGGCCGCCGTATGACGGCGGTTCATCGCCTTCAGGATTCGGTCGGAGCCCGATTGCACCGGCAGGTGCAGGTAGGGCATCAGCGCCCGGAGGTCGCGATGCGCCTCGATCAGCCGGTCGTCCATGTCGCGGGGATGGCTTGTGGTATAACGCAGCCGCGCCAGGCCGGGGATCTCGGCAAGCCGGTAGAGCAGGTCGCCGAGGCTCCATGCCTCGCCACGCGGTCCGGCGCCATGCCAGGCATTGACGTTCTGGCCGAGCAGGGTGATTTCGCGCACTCCGGCTTCGACGAGCTTTTCGGCCTCCTCGACGATCTGCGAGACCGGCCGCGATACTTCCGAGCCGCGCGTATAAGGCACGACGCAGAATGTGCAGAACTTGTCGCAGCCCTCCTGCACCGTCAGGAAGGCGGTGACGCCGCGGGCGCGGATCTTGCGGCTCTCGGCAATCGGCAGATGCTCGAACTTGTCCTCGATCGCATATTCCGTATCGACGACGCGCTGGCCCTCTTTGGCCCGGCGCAGCGCCTCCGGCAGGCGGTGATAAGTCTGCGGCCCGATGACGACGTCGACAGCCGGCGCCCGGCGCAGGATCTCCTCACCTTCGGCCTGGGCGACGCAGCCGGTTACGCCGATCATCATCTCCCGGCCGTCGGCTGCCTTCTTCTTTTTCATCTCGCGCAGCCGTCCGAGCGCCGAATAGACCTTCTCGGCCGCCTTCTCCCTGATATGACAGGTGTTGAGCAGAACGAGATCCGCCTGTTCCATGTCTTCGGTCGGTTCGTAGCCGTCGCGGGCAAGCGCATCGCTCATGCGCATGGAATCATAGACGTTCATCTGGCAGCCATAGGTCTTGATGAAGACCTTGCGGCTGTTGCTGCCGTCACGGAGAGAAACCTCCGGGGCCTGAAGAAGGGCGTTATCCTGTGTCATGGCGCGCTATTTAGTGGTTTTTGCCGTCGGAGAAAAGAGACTCTCGGCTCACCCGACATTGCGCCCGCGCAGGCTTGTGTTGAGAAGGCTGCGGATGCGCGAGGCGATCGTCGCGCTCACCTCTTTGCGATTGCTCTCGGCGCGGTATTCCACCGCCTCGCCGAAGGAAACTTCGGCGTCGATGGCGCCGCATCTGAGGATGTCGATCAGATGCGGCAGGAGCTCGATATCCCCCGGCCAGGCAGCGAGCGGCCGGTGGTAGCGCCCCATCGGAATGCCATGCACTCTGGTATAGGCAACGGCCACCGGCTGCACCACGACGGTTCCCGTCGGCGAATAAGGCACCGCCATCGCGGCAGCGCCGAACAGCGACGACTTGACCTCAAGCAACCGGTTGCCGTCCGAGGTCGTGCCCTCCGGAAAAAGCACGACGATTTCCCCGTCGGCCATGCGCCCGGCGATCTCATATGCCTGATGGCCGGTCTTGCGCCTTTCCTCGCGCACAACGAACACGCTCTTCTGCAGCTTGGCGAGCGTGCCGAAGATCGGCCAGTCTCTGACCTCGATCTTGGCAATGAAAGCGACGTCGGCGACGGCCGACATGACCATGATGTCAAGCCAGGACGAATGGTTGGAGCAGAGCATCAGCGGTCGGCGGTCTTCCAGCCTGCCCGTCACCCGGACGCGGATGCCGAGACAATAACAGATGATACGGTGCCAGACGCGCGGAAGTCTGCGGCGCAGCCGCCAGTCGAAACGCAGGGCCAACAGCTGCAGCGGCATGAGCACGATGCTGACGGCAAGGATGACGACCGCAGCGAAGGCAATGCGCAGCCAGGCGATCAAATGCGGCACTCCCGGGCGGCCATCGCTTCAGAGATCTTCCTTCTTCAACGGAATGCCGTAGAGCTCCAGGCGGTGGTCGACCAGCTGGAAGCCGTGCTCGCGGGCGATGCGCTCCTGCAGCGCCTCGATCTCAGGTGAACGGAATTCGATGACCGTGCCGGTCTTCAGGTCGATGAGATGGTCATGATGCTCTTCCGGCACCGTTTCGTAGCGCGAGCGCCCGTCGCGGAAATCGTGGCGGGCGATGATGCCGGCATCCTCGAACAGCTTGACGGTGCGATAGACCGTGGAGATCGAGATTTTCGCGTCGACCTTCACAGAACGGCGGTAAAGCTCTTCGACGTCGGGATGGTCTTCGGATTCTTCGAGGATGCGCGCGATCACGCGGCGCTGCTCGGTCATGCGCATGCCGCGTTCGGCGCAAAGCTCCTCGAGGGTCTTGGCTACGTCGGTCATGGCCCGCCTTCAAAAGTAATCGCGTTTCCACAATGCCTGCACGGCGTTTGCGCCGGTCCGCATGTCCTGCTCTGCCAGGGAACTATCGAAGAACGCGCTTCATGACAAGCGCCGTGGAAGGGGCGCCGTTTTCCTGCTTGTAGTAGCCCTGGCGCTCGCCGACCTTTTCAAAACCGAGCTTGCGGTAGAGGCCGAGTGCTGCCGTATTGCCGCTGTCGACCTCAAGAAACATGCTCTCGCCGCCACGCGCCCGCGCCTCGCGCATCGCCGCCTGCATCAGCCGCCAGCCCAGTCCGGCACGGGCGGCTTTCGCCTGCACGGCAATCGTCAGGATCTCGGCTTCGCCGGCGACTTGGCGGGCAAGGATAAAGCCGGGAAGCGGCTTTTTCAGGATGGCGTTGGTCTGGCGCGCGACGAAGCCGAAAACAGTCTCCTGCGACAGCAGGCTGTGGAATTCGCCGTCGCCCCAGGCCTGGGCGAAACGCTCGCCATGCAGGACGGCGACGTCGCGGCAATCCTCGCGCTCCATGGCGATGATTTCGAATTCCGGCTTCAGCGTCAGATAGGCTTCCAGCATGTCACACTCGTCGCGCAATCGCATATCCGGCCTGCGGCTTGGCATCCGGTCCGCGCAGATAAAGGGGCTTGGGCTTTCCGGCGTCGGCAGGGGCCGCAGCCCCCAGACGCGCGACAATCGAAATCGGAAAGACGTTGGGGTGGTCGCCACCGGCGCCGGCCTTCAGGAGCGGCGTTGCCGAACCGGTGATTTCACCATCGAAGCCGGCGGCGAAAGCCTGAGCCTCGGCAACGCTTGCCGCCCGCGGCTGATCCAGCGGGGAACCATCGGCGGCGAAGGACTGGAGATAGATTTCGTCCCGCTTGGCGTCCATCGCCGCCAGCACGGCACGGCCCGGCGTCCTCGCACGCTGGGCTGATGCCATCACCTCGAGCGTGGTGACGCCGACGACGGGCACATTGAGGGAAAGCGCAAAACCCCGGGCTGCGGCAACGCCGACGCGGATGCCGGTAAACGAGCCGGGGCCGATGGTGACGGCAAGGCGGTCGACGTCAGAAAGCGTGACACCCGCCTGATCCAGCGCGCGATCGACGATCCCGATCAGATGTTCAGCATGCCCCTTGCCGATCATGTCCGATGCCTCCCCCAGCACCGTATTCCTGCCGCTGTCATAAACGGCGGCAGCGCAATCCACACCTGCCGTGTCGAGCGCCAGAACGATCATGCCATCAATTTCCGAATAAACTGTTTGTCGCCTAACCATAGACCCTCCGGCCGAACCTGAGATGAACGGCCGGAGCGAATTTGAAATTCTTAAGCGGCAATCACTTCCTGCACTTCGGGAACGAAATGGCGCAGCAGGTTCTGGACGCCGTGCTTCAGCGTCGCCGTCGAAGACGGGCAGCCGGAGCAGGAGCCTTTCATGTTCAGATAGACCTTGCCGTCCTTGAAGCCGCGGAAGGTGATGTCGCCGCCGTCCTGGGCGACGGCCGGACGCACACGGGTCTCCAAAAGCTCCTTGATGGTCAGCACGATCGACTCGTCGCCTTCATCAAAGAACTCGTCGCCGGCATCGGCATCTTCGGAAAGGATGGAAGCATCACCCATGACCGGCTTGCCGGACATGAAATGCTCCATGATCGAGCCAAGGATAGCCGGCTTAAGATGCTGCCATTCGGCGTTGTCCTTGGAGACGGAAATGAAATCATAGCCGAAATAGACTCCCGTGACGCCAGGAATTTCGAACAGGCGGGCGGCGAGCGGCGAGGCTTCAGCCTCTTCGGCGCTGCGGAATTCGGCGGTGCCGTTTTCCATGACAACCTTGCCCGGCAGGAACTTCTGTGTGGCGGGGTTCGGCGTGGCTTCGGTCTGAATGAACATCTGGCTCTCCATGTGACAGGCTCGAGACCTCGGCCGTCTTTAGAATTCTTCCAAAGAAGATAAGCCCATTGCCCAACCTAATCAAGAGACTTGTACTCAAGAAATAGGCTCAGCAGAGGGCGTCGATTTCCTCATTGGTCAGCGTATCCGGCAGGACAGTGACCGGGATCGGAAACGCCGCCGCGCGTCCGGCGACCGACGAAACCAGTGGTCCGGGACCTTCCTTTGCCGAGCCGGCGGCAAGAACGAGGATCGCCACATCGCGGTCTTCTTCGATCACGGCGTTGATCTGCTCGGCGGCACTGCCTTCCCGGATGACGACCTCAGGCTCGATGCCGATCGTCTCGCGCACGATCTGGGCGATCTTGGCAACCGTTGCCTCGGCTTCCTCGCGCGCCTCGGCCCGCATGATCTCCTCGACGCCGAGCCATTGCTGGAAATCGCCGTTGGGGATCACATAGAGCAGCACCAGGCCGCCATTGGAATTCTTCGCGCGCCGGCCGGCATAATGAACGGCGCGCTGGCATTCGGGTGTCCCGTCGATCACCGCCATGAATTTTCGGCGGTGGCCTTCGAGCCGTGAGAGTCGCTTCGATACCATGGGGCGGACTCTGACACCCGAAGCGGAAAAATTGCAAGCGCAGTTTTTGGCGCCTCTGCCTCTGGGGATTCCCTTGTTCCCCGAAGGACAGGGCGTTGTCTCAGTACAGGAAGCCGATGACGTCGCGCACCTGCTTCATCGTCACTTCGGCACGCTCCCTGGCGCGTTCGCCGCCCTTGCGCAGGATCGCGTCGATATGGCTGGTATCGTCCATCAGCCGGCGCATCTCGCCGGTGATCGGCGCCAGCACATGGATGGCGAGATCGACCAGCGCCGGCTTGAAGACCGAGAATTGCTGGCCGCCGAATTCGGTAAGCACCTCGGCCTTCGATTTGTCGGCCAGCGCGGCATAGATCGCCACCAGATTGTCGGCTTCCGGACGGCCCTGGAGCCCGTCGACCTCGCTCGGCAAACCGTCCGGATCGGTCTTGGCCTTGCGGATCTTCTTGGAGATCGCCTCTTCGTCGTCCATCAGATTGATGCGCGAAAGGTCGGAAGGATCGGATTTCGACATTTTCTTGGTGCCGTCGCGAAGCGACATGACGCGCGGCGCCGGTCCGCCGATCAAGGGTTCGACCATCGGAAAATAGGCATGCACCGGCTCGTCGCCGACGGTGATGTTGATGCCGTAGCCGCTCTTGCGAATATGCTCGGCATAATCGAGGTTGAACTTCATCGCGATGTCGCGGGCAAGCTCCAGATGCTGCTTCTGGTCCTCGCCGACTGGCACATGGGTGGCGCGGTAGACGAGAATGTCGGCGGCCATCAGGCTTGGATAGGCGTAGAGGCCGAGCGAAGCCTGCTCGCGGTCCTTACCGGCCTTGTCCTTGAACTGCGTCATGCGGTTCATCCAGCCGATGCGCGCGACACAGTTGAAGATCCAGGCAAGTTCCGCATGCTGCGGCACGGCCGACTGATTGAAGACGATGTGCTTTGCCGGGTCGATGCCGGCGGCGATGAAGGCGGCGGCGATCGAGCGCGTCTGGCTCGGCATGTCCTCGTGCACCAGATGGGCGGTGAGTGCATGCATGTCGACGACGCAGTAGATGCAGTCATTGCCTTCCTGCAGCGCCACGAAGCGGCGGATCGCACCGAGATAGTTGCCGAGATGCAGATTGCCGGTCGGCTGCACGCCGGAGAATACGAGTTTTTGGAATTCGCTCATGTCGTCCTCAATAGGCTGGTGGAGGGCCCCAGGGCTGTTCGCCCATGTTGCTAACGCCGCGGCTTATGCACGGGCAACCCGTCGCAATCAAGTGGTTCGGGCTGCGGCATGCTGGATCAGGTCGAAGGTGTTGCCGTAAGGATCCGTAAAGACGGCGACCGTGCCGTAAACCTCATGCCTGGGCTCCTCCAGAAAGCGCACACCGGCGCCGAGCATCGCGGCATAATCGCGGGCGAAATCGTCGGTCTTCAGGAAGAAGCCGACGCGGCCACCCGTCTGATTGCCAATCGCCGCGCGCTGCGTCTGGTTTGCCGCCTGCGCCAGCAGAAAGGCTGCGCCATCCCCGCCTTTCGGCTTCACGACCACCCAGCGTTTGCCCTCCGGCTGGGGCTCGTCCTGAAGGCAATCGAAACCGAGGGTGCCGCAATAGAAACCTTTGGCGCGGTCGTAATCGTCAACGACGAGCGTGACGAGAAAAAGAGACTGGACAGTCATGTGATCTCCCATGTTTGGATGTTTATTCCATCTAGAACGCGAAGGATGCTCATTTTTAAGCCGAATTGATCAGCGTCCTTAGTTCAAATTGAGTATAAAATTTCACAGAAAAGCTTTTATTGAACTGAAAATCCTCTCCGCACACTGGCGACCCGTCAGTCGCCAGGCCAACCGCCCGGAGGGGACCATGCAGAACACCCGTTTGCTCGTCATGGCAGGCCTTTTCGCCCTACAATCCGCAACCGACGCCGTCGGTCAAGACAGCAAGAGACCGGCCGTTCATCTTCCCAAGCATGAAACGCGACTCGCCTATGCGGTTCAGACCGTCAGCGTGCGCGCCGGCTGTTTTCCAGAGCGCCTGCGAGCGATCCTCTCGCATATCGCCGCAAAGACCGGACGCCGCCCGATCGTTACCTCCGGCCTACGGCCACATCCCCGCCGTCATGGCTCCCTGCATGGAAAATGCCTGGCGGCCGATATCCGGGTGCCGGGCCTCTCGGAACGAACCATCATTGCTGCCGCCAAGACAGCTCCAGGCATCGGCGGCATCGGCAGCTACTGCAACGGCATCATTCATGTCGATGTCGGCCCGCAACGGCGATGGGTCGATTGCTAAGCGCGAGAGCAAGGTTTGCGAGGGGTGTGCCACGGCGGTCAGGTTTGCGCCGGCTACTTTTGCCCCTCACCCTAACCCTCCCCGTAAACGGGGCGAGGGGACGTGCCTATGAGAGGCCTGAGAGAGGCGCGGCGGCGCGGCAAGTCCCTTCTCCCCGTCAGAACGGGGAGAAGGTGGCGGCAGCCGGATGAGGGGCTTTCTCGGCAATCAACTAGCTTTGTGCATCCTTCGCCGGCACCGGCTTGCGGTTCAGGTTGCGCCGAATCATGCCGAGGTCGGCTCCGCCGATCAGGAAGGCGGCGGCAAAATAGATGAGCATTGCGATTGCGATCAGCAGCCCCAGCGTACCGACCTTGGTCAGAAGCGGCGCGCCGGAGGCGAGCCACGGCGCCCAATATTGCTTGAGGAAGACGATTGCCGCGCCCATGACGGCCGAGGCGACGATCAGCAGGGCGGCGCGTTTTGCCAGCGCCCATTCCCAGATCAGATGGCCGCGGCGCAAAAGCGTGGTGAACAGCAAAAGCGTGCTGATCCAGCCGGCGGTGGCTTCGGCGACGGCGATGCCGGGCGCGCCCATAAAGGGGAAGAGGGTCAGCGCCGTCGCGCAGTTGGTCCCCACTGCGATCGCCGAGAAGCGCATCGGCGTCTTGGTGTCCTCGCGGGCATAAAAGCCCGGCTGCAGCGCCTTGATCAACACAAACGCGGGCAGGCCGATGCCGTAGATCGCCAGGATCGAGCCGACGACGGCGGTGTTTTCCTGATGAAAGGCGCCACGTTCGTAGAGCACGCGGATGATTTCGTCGGAGAGGATCCAGAGCGCGAAAGCGGCGGGGATGGTCAGGAACAGCACGAATTCGATCGAGCGGTTCTGCAGGTTTGCCGCTTCGCGCAGCGCTCCGCCCTTCAGCGCCCGGGCAAGCTCCGGCAGCAGCACCACGCCGACGGCGACGCCGACGACGCCGAGCGGCAGCTGATAGATGCGGTCGGCATACTGTAGCGCCGCAATCGCGCCGTCGCGGGAGGAGGCGATCGCCTGGCCGATCAGCTGGTTGATCTGAGTGATGCCGCCTGTCACGGCGGCGGGCACCGCAAGGATCAGCAGCCGCTGGACATTCGCAGTCATCTTCGGGAAGCGCAGGCCGATGCTCATGCCAGCTGCCAGCACGCCGACATAGACGACGGCGAGTTGCAGCACGCCGGCGGCAAGAACGCCCCAGGAGAGATACCAGGCCGTCGCGAGCGGATCGGCGCCGGTATAGAGCGAGTAAAACAGCGCTCCGATCATCACCACGTTGAGGAAGACGGGGGCGATGGCGGCGGCGAAGAAATGATGCAGCGAATTCAGCATGCCGCTCATCATCGCCGTCAGCGACATGCACATCAGATAGGGAAACATCACGGCCGCCATGCGGATCGTGATCGAGAATTTCTCGGCATCGTCGGCAAAGCCCGGCGCGATGATGAAGCGCACCAAGAGCGGCATGGCAAGCTCCATCACGATGGTGATGAGGAGCAGCACCGAAAACAATACGCCGAAGACTTCTTCCGAAAAGCGCTTGGCGCCATCCGTGCCGTTCGCCTCAATCTCTTTGGCAAAGAGCGGCACGAAAGCGGCGTTGAAGGCGCCTTCGGCAAACAGCCGGCGGAAGAGGTTCGGAAAACGGAAGGCGGCGTAGAAGACGTCGGCCATCGGCCCGGTGCCGAGCGCCGCTGCCATCAGCGTTTCACGGGCGAAGCCGAAGATGCGGCTGCCGAGAGTGGCGCCGCCGACGGTCGCGAATTTCTTGACGAGGCTCATGCTTTGGGGCTCATGCGGGGGAATCGGCTTTCTTTTCGGCTGCGGGCGATGTTCGGGTGGCGGCGGGCGCGATGATGCCGGAGGGCATGCGCTCGCGCAGCTCGTCCTGCTCCTCCGCCATCACGGCCTTCATGCGGGCGGTGATATTGGCGCGCTTGCTGTCGCCCGATATCTTCTGACCCACGAGGTCGGTGACGTAGAAGGTGTCGATTACCTTCTCGCCGAAGGTGGTGATGCGCGCCGACTGGATATCGAGCGACAGATCGGAGAGCACGGCAGTGATCTCCGACAGCAGGCCCGGCCGGTCGAGGCATTCGACCTCGATGACCGTGAACTTGTTCGACAGGCTGTTGGTAATGTTGACCGAAGGCGGAATGTCGAAAGCCTTGCTTTTCTTGCGGTTACGCGTGCGCGTGGCGATGACCTCGGGCAGGCGCTTGCGGCCGGACAGCACGTTCTCGATCATCCTCCCGATCGTGCCGGCGCGGCGCAGTTCGTCGGCATCATCGGCAAATTCGCGGCTGACATGGATCGTATCGAGCGCCCGTCCGTCCGAGGTCGTGAAGATCTGCGCGTCGACGATGTTGGCGCCGGCCGCAGCACAGGCCCCGGCAATGACGGCGAGCAGCCGGGGGTGGTCGGGCGACAGCACGGTGATCTCAGTGATGGCGTGGAAACTGTCGGTGCGCACCATCGTGGCTAGCGCTTGCCCCGCCTTGTCGGCCTGGCGGATGAAATCGGCGTGGCGGAGCTGGTCTTCCAACGGCACCGAGAGCAGGTATGGCTGGTAATGCAGCTTGGTATAGGTGTTGCGGTCCTTCTGGCTCCAGTCGGATAGGGCGCCGCGCAACGCCTCGGCGGCGGCATGGGCCCGCTCCTTGCGGGACACCTCCGAAAAGCCGCCGGCCAGCAGCAGCTCGGTCTCGTAATAGAGCGTGCGCAGAAGCTGGCCCTTCCAGCCGTTCCAGACGCCCGGGCCCACGGCGCGAATGTCGCAGATCGTCAGGATCAGAAGCATCTTCAGCCGGTCGAGCGACTGTACGCGGTCGGCAAAATCGATAATGGTCTTGCGATCGGTGAGGTCGCGGGTCTGCGCCACCATCGACATCGTCAGATGTTCCTCAATCAGCCAGACCACGAGTTCCGTCTGCTTCTGCGAGAGGCCGAAGCGGGCGCAGAGCTTGCGGGCGACGCGGGCGCCGGCAATCGAATGATCCTCCTGGCGGCCCTTAGCGATGTCATGGAGGAGAACGGCGAGATAGAGCGCCTCGCGGTCCTCGATTCCCGAGATCAGCTTGTTGGCGAGCGGATGCAGGTCCTCCGCTCGTGAATTGTCGATCTCCGAGAGAACTTCGACGGTGCGGATCAGATGCTCATCGACCGTATAATGATGATACATATTGAACTGCATCATCGCGACGATCTTGCCGAAATCGGGGATGAAACGGCCAAGCACGCCGGCCTCGTTCATCCGGCGCAGGATCAGCGCAGGGTCACGTTTCGACGTCAGGATCGACATGAAGAGACGGTTTGCCTCGTCGTTTTCCCTTAAGCTGTTGTCGATCAGGGCGAGTGAGCGGGTGACGCGTTTCAGCGCATCCGGATGGAATTCCAGCCCGGTGATGTCGGCGACGTGGAAGAGCCTGAGGATGCTGACCGGATCGCGCTTGAAGACATCGGCGTCGGCAAGAGCGATGCGGCCGCGGTCTTCGACGAATTCTACGCTGCCGGCAATCTTGCGGGTGCGATGGGTAAAGCGACTGATGACGCCGGTGAGACCCGGGATCGACTTCGCCTGCTGGTCTTCGAGTGCGGCGCACAGAATGCGCGTGAGATCGCCGACATCCTTGGCCACGAGGAAATAGTGTTTCATGAAGCGCTCGACCGCCGAAAGGCCAGGGCGGGTGTGATAGCCGAATGCCTCGGCGATCTCGCGCTGAATGTCGAAGGACAGACGTTCCTCGGCCTTGCCCGTCAGGAAGTGCATATGGCAGCGCACCGCCCAGAGAAAATCATCCGCCTTCTGCAGAAGGCGATATTCGTGTTTCGACAGAACGCCGAGCTTGATCAGCTCCGCCTGGTCGCGCACGTGGTAGTAATATTTCGAGATCCAGAACAGCGTGTGCAGGTCGCGAAGCCCGCCCTTGCCTTCCTTGACGTTCGGCTCGACGAGGTAACGCGTGTCGCCCGCCTTGCGGTGGCGCTCGTCGCGTTCTGCTAGTTTGGCGGCGATGAATTCAGGCCCGGTTCCAGTGACGATCTCCTTGTCGAAACGGGCTTCGAGCTCGGTTTCCAGCCGCTGCAGGCCGCAAATATAACGCATCTCGAGGATCGCGGTACGGATCGTCATGTCCGACCTGGAAAGCGCGATGCATTCCTCCACCGTGCGGGTGGCGTGGCCGACCTTGAAGCCCATGTCCCAGAGCACGTAGAGCATGAATTCGACCGCCTTGTGCGTCTCCTCCGCCGGCCGCGGCGGGAAGAGGAAGAGCAGGTCGATATCGGAGCCCGGCGCCAGCGTGTCGCGGCCATAGCCGCCGACGGCGGTGACCGCGAATTTGTCCTTCTGCAGCGGAAAGATATGGGTGGTGGCGAAATTATAGAGGACACTGATGATCTGGTCTTGCAGCCAGGAAATCCGATAGGCGCAATTGAGACCGCTTCCGTCGGCGGCAAGGGCCGCGCGCGCCTTCTGCCGGCCGTCCGTGCTCGCCCTTTTCAGAGCCGCGAGAAGATCGGCGCGCATGATGTCGGGTCGGTTTCGATTGGCTTCGGCAACGGCTTCACACTGCTTCTGCAAGAGCTCGGCGTCGAGGATCTCCGAGAAATCGAGGTTGCGCGTCGCGCTCACAGGGGCGGTTTCCTGTTCATGCCGGGCTGCCTGATTGGGGCTCGCCTCACGTTTCGTCTGCATGCGCTATAACCTCTTTGCCCGGCGATTGACACGGGCCTTCATACTGCAAGAACCTTTAAATTTGGCGAAATGGTGTTGCCAATGCTGCGATGCGGGACGCTCTGCCGCAAACCTTCCGTAAAGTCTCAGTCTGCGGCCTGCGCATGCAGCGAATACAGCACCTGCCGGGTCTCGCGCTGGATCTCCTCGAGCGTCGCCCTGTCGCACTCGCGGTAGCCCGCCTTGGCAATCGACGTTCCGAGTTCGGATATCATAGCGCAGGAGCGGGTGATTTTCAGCAGGCCGATCGGCGATGTCCAGCCGCGGGCGTTGCGATCTTTGTCGGCGCGCCGCATCGTGTCGAGCATGGAGCAGATGAGCGAGAGGCGCTCGGTTTCGCGAACCAGCTTCTCCATGAACATGGACTGCGCTCCTATTTCAGCTTTTTCTTGAGATCGTAAAGCGCATCCAGCGCCTCGCGCGGCGTCATGTCGTCGAGGCTCATCGCCTTCAGCGCCTCCTCGACCTTCGATGGGCCGCGAGAAATGTCTTCTCGCCTCACCGCCACCTGGAAGAGCGGCAGATCGTCGATCAGCTGGCTCGCCGGGTTCTTGCGGTCGGCATCTTCGAGGCGGGTGAGCACGTCGCGGGCCCGCGCCACGACCGAGGCCGGAAGCCCGGCGAGGCGAGCGACCTGGATGCCGTAGGAACGATCGGCCGCACCCGGCCCGACCTCGTGGAGAAAGATGACATCGCCGTCCCATTCCTTGACGCGCATCGTGGCGTTCGATAGCCGGCCAAGCTTTTCCGACAGCACGGTCAGCTCGTGGAAATGCGTGGCGAAGAGGCCGCGGCAGCGATTGGCCTCATGCAGGTGCTCGACGGCGGCCCAGGCGATCGACAGACCGTCGAAGGTGGCGGTGCCGCGGCCGATTTCGTCGAGGATGACGAGGGAGCGGTCGCTCGCCTGGTTGAGAATGGCAGCCGTTTCCACCATCTCGACCATGAAGGTGGAGCGTCCGCGCGCCAGATCGTCGGAGGCGCCGACGCGCGAGAACAGACGGTCGACGACGCCGATATGGGCCGATGTCGCCGGCACGAAGGAGCCCATCTGCGCCAGGATCGCGATCAAGGCGTTCTGGCGCAGGAAGGTCGATTTGCCGCCCATGTTCGGGCCGGTCAGCAGCCAGATCGCCCCATCCTTGTCGCCGGTCTTCGGCGACAGATCGCAATTGTTGGCGACGAAGGGGCCGCCCGCCTGCCGGCGCAGCGCCTGTTCGACGACCGGATGGCGCCCGCCTTCGATCGCAAACATTTTCGAGCCGTCGACCTGCGGTCGGCAATAGGCCTGCTCTTCGGCAAGCAGCGCCAGGCCTGAGGCGACGTCGATCACGGCAAGCGCCCGCGCACCGGATTTGATCGCTTCGGCTTCAGCGACCACGGCCGTCGTCATCCTGTCGAAGGCGTCGAGTTCGATCGTCAGCGCTCGGTCTGCGGCGTTGGCGATACGGCTTTCGAGATCGGCAAGCTCGGTGGTGGTGAAGCGCATGGCGCTCGCCATCGTCTGGCGATGGATGAAGCGGGCCTTCGCCTCCGCCGTCTCCGTCATCGGGGCGGCATTGCCGGCGGTCACCTCGATGAAATAGCCGAGGATATTGTTGTGCTTGATCTTCAGCGACCGGATGCCGGTTTCCTCGGCATATTGCAGTTGCAGTCCGGCGATGACGCGGCGTGACTGGTCGCGCAGCGCCCGAACCTCGTCAAGCTCGGCGCTCGCGCCATCGCGCAGGAAACCGCCGTCTCGTTTCAACAGCGGCAATTCATCGGCGAGCGTCTCGGCGAGCAGTTCGTACAGCGGCGCGGGAAGCGCTTTCAGGCCGGACAGCGCCTCGCCGAGCTCATCAGGCAGCATGGCTGTTGCGAGCATCTCCGCAACACCCTTGGCGGCTTGCAGCCCCTGGCGGATCGCAGCGAGATCGCGTGGCCCGCCGCGGTCGAGCGCCAGGCGGGAGAGCGCGCGCGGCATATCGGGCACATGTTTCAGCGTGTCGCGCAGCCTGCCGCAGAGCGAGGGCTCCTCGATCAGGAAGCCGATCGAATCGAGTCGCGCATTGATGCGGGCAGGATCGGTGAGCGGCGACATCAGCCGCTCGGCCAGAAGCCGTGCGCCGCCGCCAGTGACGGTGCGGTCGATCGCCTTCAGGAGCGAACCGTTGCGATCTCCCGACAGAGTTCGGGCAAGCTCCAGATTGGCGCGGGTGGCCGGGTCGATGAACAGCGTTGAAGCGGCGCTTTCCCGCTCGGGCTTGCCAAGCGGCGGCCGCTCGGCGATCTGCGTCTTCTCGACATAGGCGACGGCGGCTGCGGCCGCCGCCAGCTCGGCGCGCGAGAAGCTGCCGAAGCCGTCAAGCGTCGAGACGCCGAAATAGCGTGCGATCCGGCCTTCGGCGCTGGCGCTGTCGAAGAGCACGGAAGGCTGTGGCACCGCCGTGCGGCCAAGCACGTCGAAGACCGGCTTGAGCTCGGCATCGTGGAAGATCGTGTCGGGCAGGATCAATTCGCGCGGATCGATGCGCAGGATATCGGCAAGCAGCCGCGAGGCTTCCGTCTCGGCAAGCCGGAAGACGCCTGTGGAAATATCGATCCAGGCGAGCGCCAGCTGCGGCTCGGCGCCGCCGCGGATGCGGGCAAGCGCCATCAGATAGTTGGATTCCGAGGGTGAAAGCAGCTTCTCCTCGGTGATCGTGCCGGGCGTGACGAGGCGGATCACGTCACGCTTGACGACCGATTTGCCACCGCGTTTTTTCGCTTCGGCCGGATCCTCGATCTGTTCGCAGACGGCCACCCGGAAGCCGAGCGAAATCAGCTTCTGCAGATAGTCGTCGGCCGCATGCACAGGCACGCCGCACATCGGGATATCCTGGCCCATGTGCTGGCCGCGCTTCGTCAGCGTGATGCCGAGCGCGCGGGAGGCTTCCAGCGCATCCTCGAAGAAGAGCTCGTAGAAGTCGCCCATGCGATAGAACAGCAGCGAACCCGGGTTGTTCGCCTTGATCTCGATATATTGCTCCATCATCGGCGTCGCGGAGGCGCGGCTTTCCGCCGTGGCGAGCTCGGCAGCCGAAAAGGCTTCATTCCCAATGTCTATTCGTGCGTTCACGGAGGCGCAGTTTTTCCCAAAAAAACAGGTGCCAACCCTATCCGCGCGCCGCTATAGATGACAACTGCATTTGAGGAAGAGCGAAGCGTCGCCCACAGGACGTTGGAGGATTTATGCCCGATATTGATAAGAAGGACCGGCCGGTGACCTCGGTGACCGATCAGGAGGCGCTCGATTTTCACGCCATGGGCCGCCCCGGCAAGCTGGAGATCAACCCGACCAAGCCGATGGCGACGCAGCGCGACCTCTCGCTTGCCTATTCCCCGGGTGTCGCCGTTCCGGTCAAGGCGATCGCCGCCGATCCGCAGACCGCCTATGACTATACGGCGCGCGGCAACATGGTCGCCGTCATATCAAACGGCACTGCCATCCTCGGTCTCGGCAATCTCGGTGCGCTTGCCTCCAAGCCGGTCATGGAAGGCAAGTCGGTGCTCTTCAAACGGTTTGCCGACGTCGATTCCATCGACCTCGAAATCGATACGGACAATGTCGACGAGTTCATCAACTGCGTCCGCTTCCTCGGCCCCTCCTTCGGCGGCATCAATCTCGAAGATATCAAGGCGCCGGACTGCTTTGTGATCGAGAGCCGGCTACGCGAGCTGATGGACATTCCCGTCTTCCATGACGACCAGCACGGCACGGCGATCATCGCCGCCGCCGGCCTGATCAACGCGCTGGAACTGACCGGCCGCGACCTGAAGACGACGAAGCTCGTCTGCAATGGCGCCGGCGCTGCGGCGATCGCCTGCGTCGAACTCATCAAGGCGATGGGCTTTGCGCCCGAAAACATCATCCTCTGCGATACCAAGGGCGTCATCTACCAGGGCCGCACCGAGGGCATGAATCAGTGGAAATCCGCGCATGCGGCAAAAACCGACGCGCGCACGCTCGAAGAGGCGATGAACGGCGCCGATGTCATTTTCGGGCTGTCGCAGAAAGGCGCCTTCTCGGCCGAGATGATCCGCTCGATGGCCGATCGGCCGATCATCTTCGCCATGGCCAATCCCGATCCCGAGATAACCCCCGAGGAGGTCGCCCGCATCCGCGACGACGCCATCATGGCAACGGGTCGCTCGGACTACCCCAACCAGGTCAACAACGTTCTCGGCTTTCCCTATATCTTCCGCGGCGCCCTCGATGTGCGCGCCTCCACCATCAACGACGCGATGAAGATCGCCGCCGTCAAGGCGCTGGCAAACCTTGCCCGTGAGGACGTGCCGGATGACGTGGTCGCCGCCTACCAGGGCAACCGGCCGCGTTTCGGGCCCCAATACATTATTCCCGTTCCCTTCGATCCGCGCCTGATCTCTGCAATTCCGGTGGCGGTCGCGGAGGCCGCTATCGAAAGCGGCGTCGCCCGCAAGGTCATCACCGACATGGCGGGTTACGCTCGGGAGCTTTCGGCGCGCCGCGATCCGATCGCCTCGACGCTTGCCAGCCTCTACGAACGTGTCCGCCGCCGCCCGAAGCGGATCGTCTTTGCCGAGGCCGAGGAAGAACAGGTGCTGCGCGCCGCCATGTCCTACGCCAACCAGCAGCTCGGCACCGCCGTCCTGCTCGGGCGCGAAGACCTGATCCGTGCGACGGCGGAGCGCGCCGGCATCGATCTTAACCGGCCCGGCCTTGAGATCGTCAATGCCCGTATCTCGACCCGTGTCGAGGCCTATATCGATTATCTCTATGCCCGGCTGCAGCGGCACGGTTATCTCCATCGTGATGCTCAGCGCCTGATCCACAATGACCGTAACCATTTCGCCGCCACCATGGTGGCGCTCGGCGACGCCGACGGCATGGTGACGGGCATCACCCGCAACTATTCCACCGCGCTCGAAGATGTGCGCCGCTGCATCGACGAGAAGCCCGGCCACCGCGTCATCGGCGTGTCGCTGGCGCTCTGCCGCGGCCGCACGGTCTTCGTCGCCGATACGGCGGTGCATGACATGCCGACGGCCGAAGAACTTGCCGATATCGCCGAAGAAGCTGCCGGTCTCGCACGGCGCATGGGGTATCAGCCGCGCGTCGCCATGCTGGCCTATTCCACCTTCGGCCATCCCTCCGGTGAGCGCTCCGAGCGGGTGCGCGAAGCGGTCAAGATCCTCGACCGGCGCCGTGTCGATTTCGAATATGACGGCGAGATGGCGGCCGATGTGGCGCTGAACCGCAAGGTGATGGAGCAATATCCCTTCTGCCGGCTCTCCGGTCCCGCCAACGTCCTCGTCATGCCGGCCTTCCACTCGGCCTCGATCTCGACCAAGATGCTGCAGGAACTCGGTGGCTCCACGGTCATCGGCCCGATCCTCGTCGGCCTCGACAAGCCGGTGCAGATCACCTCGATGGGCGCCAAGGACAGCGACATCGTCAACATGGCGGCGATCGCCGCCTATGGCGGGTCATAAGGCCATCTGCCTGCACAGCGAGATATTCAGTGATCAGGGAGATCGGCGAGATCAGCCCCTCATCCGCCTGCCGGCTCCTTCTCCCCGCTTGCGGGGCGAAGGGATAAGCCGCGACCTCTCCGCCCCATCCACGGCTCGTGCGGCAAGTCCCCTCTCCCCGTCAGAACGGGGAGAGGGTTAGGGTGAGGGGCAGCACTGGCAATCTCTGCTTCGCCTGACTGCAATCAGCTTGCGAAGCGACCGGCGTCGGCGCCGTAGTAGTTCAGGTAGCGGTCGGAAATGCTGGAGATCGGCAGCACGATCAGCACGTCGGTCGTGTTGAAGGCATGATCGATGACGGCGCTGGAGCCGACCATCGCGCCGAGTCTGAGGTAGCCCTTGATCAGCGGCGGCAAGGCCATCAGCGCCCGCTTCGGGTTGACGGCCTCGGCCGGCATCAGATCCATGTTGCGGGCGAGGTGCGGCAGTGCGCCGATGGCCCATTCGTCCTTCGCCAGCACATTGTGGTAGAGGAAGGACAGCGCCAGTGCGTGGCTTTCGAGATAGACGCCGGGGAACGAGGCGCAGCCGAACATGGCGCTCATGCCGTGCTTCAATGCATAAGCCCAATTGCCCTGCCACAGAAGCTCGACGGTGCGTTTGGTTCGGTATTCCGGCAGCACACAGGAGCGTCCGAGTTCCATGAAACGCTTGTCCGGATGCCTGGCGAGGAGGCTCTCGATTTCGAATTCGGAAGCCGAGTAAAAACCGCCATTGGCGATCGCGACATCCTGGCGCAGCAGCCGGTAGGTGCCGACTATCTGGTCTTCCGCATCACCCTCGAGCGAGCGGTCGAGAACGAGAAGATGGTCGCAGAAAGCGTCATAGGCATCGAAATCGCGTTCGCGCCGCATGGCTTCCGGCGGCAGTTGCGCCTTCATTTCTTCGACGAAGACGCGGTAGCGCACGGCCTGGGCCGCATCGATCTCGCGTGCCGTGCGGGCAAGGCGGGTTTCGAGATTACCGATCCGGCCGAGGATCTCGCCGTCTTGCTGCGCAGCCGTCGACGGCCGTGCAGCCTCCGCGGTGACGTCACGATTCAGGATGTCGATGGAGGACATGGCGATTCTCCCGTTGCCGGCTTATCGACGCCATAAAACACTTCTGTGCGACAGGAAAGTGACATATTGAATTTCCCGGCGCAAGCAGCCTGCGCAGTCAATCCAGCGACCTACCGCGCCTCTGCCCGGCGGGCGGAAAGCGCGGCGACCGCCTGAACTTCCGTCAGCAGCCGCACCGGGTCGACCGGCTTTACCATGACGCGGTTGGCGCCATTGAGCAAGACTTGGCGGCGCGACTCGTCGCTCTTGTCGGCGGTGAGCACGATCACCGGCACCGGGTCAAGATCGAGCCGCCTTTCGTGGCCGCGCAGCCGCCCCAGCATGTCGATGCCGTTGCCGCCGGGCATCGACAGATCGCTGATGATGATCTCGGGCCGGGCGTTCGCCTCGCCGAGGGCGCAATCGAGGAGTGTCTCGAAATCCTGGACATGGTGCACCTTGTGTCCGCCCTTTTCGAGCATGACGCGCACCAGCATCGCATTGATCGGATCGTCCTCTCCGAGCAGGATGCGCAGCCCGTGTGCGGCAACCACGGTCTCGGTCATCGGCAGGCCGAAACCCGGTTGGTTGTCGTTCAGCGCGTCGCGCTTCTCCATGCCGCGCATGCGCCCGCGCAGCACATCGATCAGCGACTGTTCGCGCAGCGGCCGGATGAGCCAGGCATCGAACAGGTCAAGCGGATGGGCGCTGCGCTCTTCGGGATTGACGAGCAGGACCTTGCGCAGGCCAAGGGCAGCGATTTCGGCGCGATCGGCGAGATGCGCTGAAAATTCCGCCGACATGCGATGATCGACGATAATATCGGTCGGCCGGCGGCTGCCGCTTGCCATTCCGAGCAGCTTCGCGCGCGCAGCCTCGCCGCTGTCGACAAGATGGCAGGTGCCGCCGAGCACGGTGATCGTTTCGGCAATGGCGGAGCGGGCCGCCCCTGCCGGCGCCAGCAGCACGACGCTGTTGCCGGCAAGCAGGGTGTTTCGCCGTTCGGAGCGCTCGCTGTCGAGTTCAATCGGGAAGCGTATGGTGAATGTGCTGCCTTTGCCCTTTTCGCTGGTGACCGTCAAGGCGCCGTCGAATTCCCGCATGATGCGGGCGGAGATGGCAAGGCCGAGCCCGGTGCCGCCGCTCTTGTCGGCAACGTTTCCACCTTGTTCGAACTCGCCGAAGACGCGCGCCAGCTCCTCCGCCGTCATGCCCGGACCCGTGTCGGTGACGGTAATCATCAGGTTGCCGGCATCGAGCGATACGCGGATGAAAACGCCGCCGGCCTGGGTGAATTTGACAGCATTGCCGATGACGTTGAACAGAACCTGGCGCAGCCGCGCCGCATCGAAGCTCATTTTCTCCGGAACGTCTGACGACACGGTGGCGCCGATCTCGATCCCCTTTTCATGTGCCCGGTGGGCGAGCATTTCGACGACGCTTTCCAGAAGCTTCCGCAGCGATTCCGAGCGCGGGTGAAGCTCGAAACGGCCGACTTCGATGGTGGAAAAATCGAGCAGATCCTCGACAAGCTGCGTCAAGGCGTGGCCGGATTGGCGGATGTTGGCGAGATAATTCTGCTGTTCCTGCGTCAGCCGCGTTTCCGCGAGCAGGTGCGTCATGCCGAGAATGCCGGAAAGCGGCGTGCGCACCTCGTGGCTGACGGTTGCAAGCAGTCGGGATTTCGCGGCGCTGTTATACTCGGCTTTCTGGCGGGCCGACTCGCGGCTCTGCGCGACGAGCCGCTCCTCCGTCACATCACGGGCAACACTCTGCAGCAGCAGGTGGCCGCTGCCCGGATCGCGGGTGACCACGTCGCGCCACAGGAAAATACGCTGGCCTTCCGGCGTCGATATCTCGACGTCGTAGCAGTGCGGGATCGGGCCGGGACGGAAGGCAAGCCCGATCTCTTCGCAGGTCCGCCCTTCCGGGCGCAGCCGGCCGGTCAGACGGCGAAAGGTGTCGTTGGCCGAGATGATGCGACGGTCCATGGCACGGGTGAGGGTGATGTCGCCGAGCACGTCATGCACCTCGGCGAAGAGCTTCGCGCCATCATCGCCGTTCGGAGCGGATCGACCGGCGGGCTGCCTGCTTCTCTGCCGGCGTACCATCAGCACGGCGTAACAGGCGATGACGGCAAGGCCGAGAGCGACGAGACCGCCCGAAAGGAGCAACGGCTCGCCGGCATGGGCGAGCAGCGTCAGGACCATCGCGGCCAGAAAGCCGGCGCCGCTCAGCCAGTAGAACAGCAGGCGCCGCGTCGCTGCAGGCCCTGATAGGGAAGCAGCCCCCGTGCGCGCTGTCGATGCTCCGGGACGCGAAGAGGTTTCCTCCGTCCGCTCCTGATGCGGCTTGACGGCGGTTCCGCCGAAGGCGGCGGACAATCTTTCCTGCAACTGTCCCAGACTCTGCATGGTATCTGGATAACATGAGGCTTATTCCGAATGCCTTCAGGAATTCGATAAGATTTTAGCGGCCGGCCTTTTTCGGCAGCAGCAGCTCCTCGAGGATGACGCAGCCGGCGCCGACGGTGATGAAACTGTCGGCGAGATTGAACACGGCGAAAGACCAGCTTTCGGTGTAGAAGAGGATGTAGTCGATCACATGTCCGTAGGCGAAGCGATCGACAAGATTGCCGATCGCACCGGCAATGATCAGCGCATAGCCGAGATGCGCGAGCCAGCGGTCTTTTGCCGTGCGGTACCACAGCCAGATGACGAAGGCGACGATGACGAGCCGCATGCCGACGATGATCCAGCCGTCCATGCCCTCCAGCATCGAAAAGGCGACGCCGAGATTATAGGTGCGGTAGAGCGCCAGCATCGGGATGACGGGAACGGCTTCCTGCAGCGGCAGGGTATGATCGACGGCGATCTTGACGACCTGGTCGATGAGAACGGCGAGAAGGATGAAAATCAGGATCGGTGCCGGGCGCGAAAACAGCGCGGGGCGTGCATGCGTCGGTTCGGTCATTTGCCCTCGGCAAGTGAAAGGAGATGGCGGCGCGCCTCGAAAAGCATGACGGCAGTGGCGACGGCGAGGTTCAGGGAGTCGGCGCGGCCCTGCTGCGGGATCCGCGCGAGCGCATCGGCCTCCCTGGCGAGCTGGTCCGGCAGGCCGGATTGTTCGTTGCCCATCAGGAGGACCGTGGGCTTCTTGCGGTAGTCGATTGTGCGATAGTCGACCGCGCCGGCCAGATGGGTGGCGACGATGGAAACGCCGGCCGATTTCCGCCAGGCCAGGAACTCCTCCGGCGTCGCCCGCGCGACCGGAACGGCGAAGACCGAGCCCATGGTTGCCCGCACGGTCTCCAGCGAGAAGGGATCGGTCGTCTCGCCGATGAGAATGATGCCGGCCGCGCCGGCCGCATCGGCCGTCCGGATGATGGTGCCGAGATTGCCCGGATCGCGCACGCGGTCGAGCGCCACCCACGTCTCACCCTCCTGCGGCCGGATGCCCTTGAGCGGCGTCCAGCGCTGCTCGAAGATGCCGACGACCATTTGCGGGTTGTCGCGCCGGGTGATCGCGGCAATCACCTTTTCGCTGACTTCGAGCACCAGCCCGCCCGAGGCGACGGTCCTTGCCGCCATCTGCTCGACCAGCGGCTTACCCTTGGCGGCCTTGGCAAAGACCAGCGTGCGGATCGTCCAGCCGAGCTCGATCGCATCGATGACGAGCTTCAGCCCTTCGGCGAGGAAAGTCCCGCTTTCCTCCCGCGACTTCTTGTTGGTCAGCGCCTTGATGTCCTTGATGATCGGATTGGCGAGCGAGGTGACTTCCTTCACCTGCCCGACCCTTCGCGGCCCCTGATCGTGGAAGTCCTTGCTCATTGCGGCACCCAGCGGGAAAAGAGGGATGTGGAAAGCGCGCGGCCCGGCGTTTTGCCGTCGGGGCCTGCCTCGCGGATCACCAGCTCGCCGGATTCGACCGCACCGCCGGCGCCGCGCATCGTCTCGCGCATCAGCTCGTGGATCGAATAGAAGCTGGCGCGGATCGAATAAGCCGTCAGCACCAGGCCGACTGCCCTCGGGGAGAGGATTTCGCGGCAGACATCGAGCATCAGCGGCAGATGCTCGAAGAGATGCCAGACTTCGCCGTTGGGGCCGCGGCCGAATTTCGGCGGATCGGTGAGGATGATGTCGTATTGGCTGCCGCGGCGTTCCTCGCGCAGGATGAATTTCATCGCATCCTCGCAGATCCAGCGGATCGGCAGCTTCTCCATGCGCCCGAGCGCCTGGTTCTCGCGCGCCCAGCCGATCGCCTTCTTCGACGCGTCGACATGGGTGACCTCGGCGCCGGCAGCGGCGGCGACCAGCGACGCGACACCGGTATAACCGAAGAGGTTCAGCACTTTCAGCGGTCGGCCGGCCTTTTCGACAGCCTCCTTCATCCAGCTCCAATGGACGATCTGCTCGGGAAAGACACCGACGTGACGGAACGAGGTGAAGCGGCCGAGGAAATCGACGCCGAGCAGGTTGAGCGGCCAGGTCTCGCCGAGTGCCTCCCTCGGGAAGCGCCAGCGGCCGGTGCCTTCCTCGTCGGTATCGCCGGTGAACACGGCATCCACCTTCCCCCAGATCTGCGGCGCCAGCGAAGGCCGCCACAGCGCCTGAGCTTCCGGGCGGATGATGCGGTAGGGGCCATATTGCTCCAGCTTCTGGCCATCGCCGCTGTCGATCAGGTGGAAATCGCCGGCGCCGAGCGATTCGAGAATGACCGGCACGCGCTCCGCCGGCCGATCGCCGCTGCGCGTCATGAGCGGGCGCAAAACCGCAGCCGGCGTCGCACTCTCGCGAACCGTATCGCGTGTGGCCGCGGGACGTGCCACGGGCTTTGGTGCTCGGCCGGCCCGATCGTCCCTGCGGCTTTCACCGGCGGGACCTGATGTCTTCTTCTGGCCCGGCCGGCGCTCTCTTTGTTTCAACGTGCTCTTCCGCGTCTCTGTCGTGGATATGTTTGAATTATGCAGTAGCCCAGAAAACCAGCCCGGATCAACTGCGCGCCGGCGCGGGCGTTATTTCAACTTCTCGGACGCCTGCGCATGCAGCCGATTATCACCACATAACTGTGACTGACGGCGAGGTATGGAAGCGCAGCGAATACGGACCGCGGCTCAAGAGAGCCTCATGAGGTGCCCCCGAAGGGGCCGCGAAGGGCGAGGCGGGCGCGCAGACGCCGGATGAATGCAAGGCGCAGCGCTGCGGCGTGACGTTCGAGGCTTCGCCCTATGGGCTGCGCAGGATGAGGGCCGTTGGAGACTGCCGCACGGTCAATTCCTCGCTCGCTCGGATCGAAAGCCCGCCATAACATTCCTCCGCACCTTGGCAAAAGGCCTTCCCGCTGGGATAAATCAGGCGAATCGCAGATGGGGCTGTCGAATGGATTTCACCGGCGAAGAACGCATCGCCGCGCCGCGGGACATGGTCTGGGCAGCGCTCAACGATCCGGAGATCATGCGCGGCTGCATTCCGGGGTGTCAGAACATCGAGCGGCTGTCGCCAAGCGCTTTCGAGGCGACGATCAAGGTGAAGTTCAGCCTGTTCTCCGCCACCTTCCACGGGTTGCTGACGCTTTCCAATATCGATGCGCCGAGAAGCTATACGCTGTCGGCCGAAGGCAAGGGCGGCCTTGCCGGCTTCGCCAGGGGCAGCGCCGATGTCGTGCTCGAGGCGAGGGGCGACGAGACGATCCTGCACTACCGGGCAAGAGCCGAACTCGGCGGCAGGCTCGCCCAGCTCGGCGCACGTCTGCTCGATTCGACCTCGCAGCGGCTGGCCGAAGGTTTCTTCTCGGATTTCAATGCTGCGATCGTTACAAAAATGGCTGCGGATTGAGCGCCGAAGGCTTTCGCTGCGGCTTGGCGCGGACCTGCGCCTGAGCTATTGCGACATGATGACATGGACCATCAGGCCGCCACGGGCGGAAGACCAGGAAATGCTCGCGGACATCTATCTTTCCGTGCGCCGCCAGACATTCGTCTGGGTCGATCCCGGCAAGTTTCACCGTGAGGATTTCTCTGCCCATACCAATGGCGAGACGATCTTCGTCTGCGAGCATGCCGATCGGAGCGTCGCCGGCTTCCTGTCGCTCTGGCCAGAGGACGATTTCATTCACATGCTTTATATAAGGCCCGAGTTCCAGGGGCTCGGCGCCGGCACGGCGCTGCTCAGGGCGCTGCCGGAATGGCCGCGACATAAGTACCGGCTGAAATGCCTGGTGAACAACCGGCGGGCGAAGGCTTTCTACCTTTCCCACGGTTTCGCGGTGACCGGCAATGGCGCGTCGCCGGAAGGTGATTATGAGGAGCTGAGCTTTTCTCCGGTTTGACTCGGGGCGAGAGCCGATCTTAACGCGACGGCAGCTGGCCGGCGATCTCCTCCGCGCGGGACCTGTGACGATCGGCCTCGCCCTGCCAGCGAATGGCTTCCTTGGCCTCGGTGCGGGCGCGCTTGCGGTGTTTGCCCTGGCTGAACCAGGTGGCGGCCGATCCGATCAGCATGCCTGCTATCAATGCGATGAACAGGAAGACGAAGAAGGGTGCGGAAACCGCAAGCACCTGGTCTTCGGGCCTGAAGGGATTGAAGGCCAGCGTGACGCTCTGCCGGTTGGCGACGCAGAAGACGATTAGGATGACTCCGAGCGGCAGCAGAATCAACAGGTTGACGATCTTCTTGGCCATTTGAGCTCTCCATGCGTCTTAGATGCATCGGCCCGAAAATCGATTCCGACTTTCGGGCCGATGCGCTAGCAGAATAGGAAAACGGTGTTCAAGTTCAAGTGCGGTTTCGCCGCAGGCGGCTCGCGCAGCTCAATCCTCTTCGTCGGCCTGGCCGGGATTGAGCCGCTCGCGCAGTTCCTTGCCCGTCTTGAAGAAGGGAACCCACTTCTCCTCGACGAAGACGGTATCGCCGGTGCGCGGGTTACGGCCGGAGCGGGAAGGGCGGTTCTTGACTGAAAACGCGCCGAAGCCGCGCAATTCGACGCGGTTGCCCGCAGCCAGTGCATCGGTGATCTCGTCGAGAACCGCGTTGACGATATTTTCGACGTCGCGATGATAGAGATGCGGGTTGCGTGCCGCAACAATCTGCACCAATTCGGACTTGATCACAGTCGCCCCCTTAAATTATTGATTTCTTATCAATCCCGGCCAACCTGCCAAACTGAAAGCAGCCCGTCAAGAAGCAACTTTGGGGGCAGGATTCCATTGATATCCTGGCCTTTGACCAGATCATCATAACCCAAGATAGTAACCAGCCGCGAAACAGCTCCTGCGAGCAGAAAAGGCGTGTTGCTCTTCTTGTCCCAATCCACCATCGGCAGATCGGTGTCGACGCCGCGCGACTTGAGATAGGCGCGGATTTCCGCCTCGCCGCCGATCGTATCGACGAGCTTCGCCTTCAGCGCCTGCCGGCCGGTATAGATCGTGCCGTCGGCGAGTTTCAGCACCTCGTCGCGCGGCAGCTTGCGCCGGTCGGCGACCAGGTCGACGAACCAGTTATAGCTGTCGACCACCATGTTGCGGATCATCGCCTTGGCTTCCTCGCTCGCCTCGTGGAAGGGCGAGGGCTCGGCCTTCAGGGGCGAGGATTTGATCTCCTGCAGCGATACGCCGATCTTGTCGAGCAGCGGCTGGATCTGCGGATACTGGAAGATGACGCCGATCGAGCCGGTGATCGAGCTGTCGCCGGCAATGATCGTGTCGCCCGCGGTGGCGATCATGTAGCCCGCGGAGGCGGCCAGCGTGCGCACGTCCGAGACAACAGGCTTCTTGGCTGATATCGCCCGGATCGCATTAAAGATTTTTTCGCCGCCATAGGTCGTGCCGCCGGGCGAGGAGATCGAAATCACCGCGGCCTTCACCTGATCGCTGGTCTCGACCTTCTTCAGCCGCTCCAGCAGCTCGTCGTCATCGACGATCAGCCCCGATATCGTCACATGGGCGATATGCGGGCTTGCCGTGCCGGCTCCGCCGAGGGCGAAGCGGTAAAAGGCAAAACCAAGCGCCACGATGAGTGCGACCGCGACGATGCGCCAGAAGCCGAGTTTGCGGCGCAGCCGCCGGCGATCCGCGATGATCGAACTGTCCATAGAAACCTCCAGCGCTGGCCCGGGGTCGGCATGGCGCCGATGGGTCCGGTGAAATTGATCGCAGCGGCGCGTACGAATGCCACTTTTGTATGTTTTTCCGTTTTGTTGCTTGTTGCAGAAAAAATTCCATATTGGCAAGCCAATGTAATAATGCGAAACGAACTGTGATTGCCGGCCGCTTTGTTACGCAGGCGGGGCAATCATCGCACATGGAACGAGACCTATGCTCGATACCCTGAAGAACAACGGAAATGCCGCTTATGCGGGCTCCGGTCGGAGCCCCTATGGCGATGCGTTGTTCCATTCCGCCCGCGTGCGGCGGCTGAAGATCTTGCTGCCGTTGGCCGCCCTCGTCATCGCGGCCGGCCTCACGGCGGTTGCACTGGTCAAGATATATCTGCCCGAGAATATCAAGATGGAAGGCGCCAAGATCGAGAACGGCAAGGTCGTGATGGAAAAGCCGGCAATTGCCGGACGCAACTCCGACGGTGTCAATTATTCTATGCTTGCGGAAAGGGCGCTGCAGGATATCCGCAATCCTGATCTCATCACCCTCGAGACCATCAAGGCCGCCGTGCCGATGAATGACGGGCTGATTGCCCGCGTCATCGCTTCGACTGCGGATTATAATCGCGCCACCGACAACCTGCATATGACGGCTCCCTTCACCCTGGTGCTGAGCAGCGGCCTCAACGCGCAATTCCAGTCCGCCCGGCTCGACATCAAGGGCGGCAACATGCGCAGCGACGATCCCGTCACGATCACAAAGGACAATGCTTCCATTGTTGCGAAGACGCTGGAGATAACCGATAAGGGGCGCGTGATCACATTCGAGGGGAATGTTCGCATGAATGTCGATCCATCCACCATTCATAAACAGGGCACTTAACCAGCCGGGTCACTCATGACAAAAGATTGTCGCATTTCAGCTTGCAAGACAGGCATCGCATTCGTTGCCGGCGCATTTGCCCTTATTCTGACGGTCTCGGGCGCGGGGGCGCAGTCAACCACCATGTCGGGCATGAAGCTTTCCAACGATCAGCCGATCCAAATCGAAAGCGACAAGCTGGAGATCCATGATCAGGAGCACACGGCGCTCTTCACCGGCAACGTCAAGGTCGTCCAGGGCACGACGACGATGCAGTCCGGCAAGATGACCGTCTATTACAAGGACAAGGCGGCAAAGCCGGGCGCCGGCGCGCCGGCTCAACCCGAGGCGAAGCCCGAGCAGTCGGCCTCGCTGGCATCAGGAAGTGCGGATATCGACAAGATCCTGGTGACGGACAAGGTCTACCTGGTGTCGGGCACGCAGACGGCGACAGCCGACGACGGCAATTTCGACATGGCCTCGCAGACATTCATCCTGACCGCGGATCAGGGAAACAAGGTGATTCTATCGGACGGTCCGAACGTCTTTACCGGCTGCAAGCTGACCGTTCACATGCAAACCGGCCAGGCGGAGCTTGAAAGCTGCGGCGGTCGTGTCCAGATTCAGCTCGATCCGAAATCGCAGCCGAACGCGCAGAAGCAGAACTGAACCGGCCTCCCCCGTGAAATTATCATCGTTATCCACCATGTTCGGCCGGCCTGAGCCGCAAGCTGCAGGTGCCGCCGACAAGAGCCGCTATCAGGGAACGCTGATCGCCCGTGGTCTGACGAAGACCTATGCGACGCGGCGTGTCGTCAACGGCGTCTCCCTTGTGGTGCGTCGCGGCGAAGCCGTCGGCTTGCTCGGTCCGAACGGCGCCGGCAAGACGACCTGCTTTTACATGATCACCGGTCTGGTGCCGGTCGATGAAGGCACGATCGAGATCGATGGAAACGATGTCACGACCATGCCGATGTACCGCCGCTCGCGCCTCGGCGTCGGTTACCTGCCGCAGGAAGCCTCGATCTTTCGCGGACTGACGGTGGAAGAAAATATCCGTGCCGTCCTCGAAGTGCATGTGAAGGACAAGGCCGAGCGCGAGCAGAAGCTGAACGAGCTGCTGGAGGAATTTCATATCCAGAAGCTGCGTAAGAGTGCCGCTGTCGCCCTTTCCGGCGGCGAACGCCGCCGTCTCGAAATCGCCCGAGCGCTTGCAACCGACCCGACCTTCATGCTGCTCGACGAGCCCTTCGCCGGTGTCGACCCGATCTCGGTCGCCGACATCCAGAACCTCGTCCACCATCTGACGGCCCGCGGCATTGGCGTTCTCATTACCGACCACAATGTGCGTGAGACGCTCGGCCTCATCGACCGCGCCTATATCATCCATGCCGGCGAAGTGCTGACCCACGGCCGTGCGAATGACATTGTCAACAATCCGGAAGTACGCCGGCTCTATCTCGGCGACAATTTCAGCCTTTGATCCCGCGCTGATTCACCTTGCCGCGTAGTTCCGCTTGACCAAATGAGATAAAAAAGCAATTTTTGGGCCAACTCGGATTTCCGTGGCCTGAAGCGTGGATCGGCCGTGGTTTCCCGGAGGAGTCGAGGGAGTTTCGCGTCCGTCATGGCACTGTCCGCCAATCTATTTCTGCGCCAGAGCCAGTCCCTGGTCATGACGCCGCAACTGATGCAATCCATCCAGTTGCTGCAGATGACCCATTTTGAGCTCACCCAGTTCATCGCTCAGGAAGTGGAGAAGAACCCGCTGCTCGAATTTCCGTCGAATGATGGCGAGGCGGGCGACGAACGGGCGGCAGGCGAGGACGAGCAGTTCGCTCATTCGCCGGAGGACGCCGGCGCGGACGACGGCGCCGACAATCGCGCCGAGGCGCTTTCTAGTGACTGGTACGACAATGGCGGCAGCGAAAGCACCGGCCGGCTGAACGACGAGCTCGACGCCAATTACACCAATGTCTTTCCCGATGATGGTGGTCCGCAGCGCCTCGACGCACCGGAACTCGTCGGTCAGTGGAAGTCGATGCCGGGCAGCGCCGACGCCGCCGATTACGATCTTGACGATTTTGTCGCCGGTCAGGTGTCCCTGCGCGATCATCTCGCGCAGCAGATCCCCTTCGTCCTGCCTGATATGAGCGACCGGCTGATCGCGCAGAATTTCATCGATCAGCTCGACGATGCCGGTTACATTCAGGTCGATCTCGTCGAAACCGGCGAGCGGCTCGGCACGAACCTCACCCAGGTCGAACACGTGCTCGCCGCCCTGCAGACGCTCGATCCTCCGGGTGTTTTCGCCCGCAGCCTCGCCGAATGCCTGGCGATCCAGCTCCGGCATAAAGACCGTTACGACCCAGCCATGCAGGCGCTGGTCGAAAATCTCGAACTCCTGGCGCGGCGCGACTTCGCCACGCTGAAGCGGCTCTGCGGCGTCGATGAGGAAGATCTTCTCGACATGCTCGGCGAGATTCGCCAGCTCAATCCGAAGCCCGGCAGCGGTTTCGAGACGGGCGTTTCCGAAGCGATCATGCCCGATGTCGTCGTCAGGCCCTCCGCTGAGGGTGGGTGGCTGGTCGAGCTCAACCCGGATACGCTGCCGCGCGTGCTCGTCAATCAGTCCTATTTTTCCCGCGTGACCCGGAACGGCGAAGATCATGCCTTCCTTTCCGAGTGCCTGCAGAGCGCCAACTGGCTGACCCGCAGCCTCGACCAGCGGGCAAAAACCATCATGAAGGTGGCAAGCGAGATCGTCCGCCAGCAGGACGCCTTCCTGCTGCACGGCGTCGACCACCTGCGGCCGCTGAACCTGAAGACGGTGGCCGAGGCGATCAAGATGCATGAATCTACCGTCAGCCGCGTCACCTCGAACAAATATATGCTGACGCCGCGCGGCCTCTTCGAACTCAAATATTTCTTCACCGTATCGATCGGCGCGGTCGAGGGCGGCGACAGCCATTCGGCCGAGGCCGTGCGTCACAAGATCCGCGCGCTGATCATGCAGGAGAGTCCCGACGCGGTGCTCTCCGATGACGATATCGTCGACATGCTGAAGAAGGGCGGTGTCGATCTCGCCCGCCGCACGGTCGCGAAATACCGGGAAGCGATGAACATCGCTTCCTCGGTGCAGCGCCGCCGCGAGAAGCGGGCGCTCGCCAAAGTCGCGGGCTTCTGACGCAGCAGCACGCTTCGATCTGGATCGAAGCATCCACCTTCCAAATTGGCCTACTTCTCCGGTGTCCCGAACGAAGATCGATGTGCCTATGACGCCGCAAAAGCCGAACCTTACCAGAGAACTTGTCCTGCTTTTGGTGCTTGCGACCCTCTGGGGTTCTTCCTACACCTTTATCAAGATCGGGGTCGAAACGATCCCGCCGGTGACCTTGATCGCGGTGCGCACACTGATCGCCGGCGCCATTCTGCTGGCCGTGCTTCGCCATCGGCATGTCCGCCTGCCGCGCGATCGCGCGACATGGCGCCTGTTCGTCGTTCAGGCCTGCCTGAACAGCGTCTTCCCTTTCACGCTGATCGCCTGGGCGGAGCAGTCTGTCGATGCCGGACTGGCGGTGATCCTGAATTCGGCGACGCCGATTTTCACCTTCCTGCTGACCGTGTCGATAACCCGCCATGAGCCGGCCACGGCGCGAAAGCTTTTCGGCGTCGTCTCCGGGCTTGCCGGCATCTGCCTCGTCATCGGCGTCGAAGCGCTCGGCGGTCTAGGTGAAAGCCTGATGGCGCAGCTCGCCATCATGCTGGCAACCATCTGTTACGCAGGGGCCGCGATTTTCAGCAAGAACTTTAGAGGCCTCGATCCTGCCGTGCCGGCGGCCGGTTCGCTGATCTCGGGCGCGGTCATTCTGATGCCTGTGAGCCTGCTCGTCGACCGGCCCTGGGGGCTCGATCCCTCGGCCGCATCGGTGCTGGCGCTGCTTGCCCTTTCCGCCTTTTCGACGGCGCTTGCCTTTACGATCTATTTCCGCCTCGTTCAGACGCTGGGTTCGGTCGGAACCACGTCGCAAGCCTATCTGCGTGTGCCGATCGGTGTGGCGATCGGTATCGTCTTTCTCGGCGAGAGGCTGAGCCCGACGGCGTGGATCGGACTGGTCTGCGTCATTCTCGGTGTCATCGCCATGACGATGCCGCGCGCAACGCAGGCACGAAGCGCGGGAGCTGATGAAGGGAAAGTCGCCGGAAGGCTCCTTCCGTAGGAGATTTGCTACACCTTCTGCGAGCGCGCCCGGAGCTGATTCGGCGCCCTATTGACTTTCCGGCAACCTCTGGCTAGAAGCCCGCCGCAATCGTCGCCGTGAACGGCGTTTTGAAGTTATCCCCATCATCCCAAGGGCACCGAGGACAGCAGGCCTACGCCGATCTTGCTTGAGATTGCGCGAAGTGCTTGGATGAACCCGAGGCTTGGCGTAAACTGATACCCGCAAACGACCATAAGAAGGGAAACTCCATGAGTGTGCGTGTATCCGGGAAACATATGGAAATTGGTGAATCCTTCCGCCAAAAGATCGAGGACCAAATTGGAACGGCCATCACGAAATACTTCGATGGGGGGTATTCCGGCCAGGTGACCGTCGAAAAGGCGAGTTCTCGTTTCTCGGCAGACTGCAAGCTTCATCTCGACAGCGGGGTGGTGCTCCATGCCGCCGGCGAAGCGACGGATCCGCAGCTTGCTTTCGACGCCGCTTCCGAACGCATCGAGAAACGCCTGCGTCGCTACAAGCGCAAGCTGAAGGACCACCATGCCGGAAACCACCTGAATGGCTTTGCAGAAGTCTCCTATACGGTCATGGACTCCGTTCCTGATCACGAGGATGAAATTCCCGACGATTTCGCCCCGGCAATCGTCGCTGAAAGCACGAAGCAGTTGAAGACCATGTCCGTCGCCACCGCCGTGATGGCGCTCGACATGACCGACGAGCCGCTTCTCCTGTTCCGCAGTCCCGGCAAGGAACATCTGAATATCGTTTATCGTCGGCACGACGGAAATATTGGCTGGATCGATTCGGCCAATATCAAAGGCTGAGATCAGAGTGGTGAGCGGCGGTATCGCCGCCGCTCCTCGCATCAACTGATCCCGGCGACAGAAGGAAAAAGAAATGGCATTGGCAGATTTGCTCCATCAGGATGCGATCATTCCCGCCCTCAGAGTAAATTCCAAGAAACAGTTGCTTCAGGAATTGGCGGCAAGAGCCGCGAGGATCACCGGGCTCTCCGAACGGGAGATCTTCGACGTCATCCTGCAGCGCGAACGCCTGGGTTCGACCGGCGTCGGCAACGGTATCGCCATTCCCCACGGCAAGCTGGTGAACATTCATTCCATCGTCGGCATCTTTGCCCGGCTGGAGCAGCCTGTCGATTTTGAAGCGCTGGACGACCAGCCCGTCGACCTCGTTTTCCTGCTGCTTGCGCCGGAGGGCGCCGGCGCCGACCATCTCAAAGCCCTGTCGCGCATCGCCCGCGTCCTGCGCGATCAAGACCTGGTTGCAAAGCTGCGGGCCACCGATTCCGCCTCGGCGATCTACGCCTTCCTCAACGAAGAGCAGACGTCGAACGCTGCTTGAGCTGCATAATCCCTAAATGAAAAAAGGCGCCTGATTTCGCAGGCGCATTTTTTATTTACCCAGGGCTGAACGGTCAGAACTCTTCCCAGTTATCCCCAGCCACGGCGGCCGAGCCATGCGATTGAGGTGTGGTGCGGCGGGTCGCCGGCGCGTGGCGGACCACAGGAGCGGTTGCCAAGTGCGAGGGGGCCGCAGCCGGCGCACGCATCTGCCTCGCCACGGAGGCGAGCGCGGTCGCGTTGGCGGAGCCGGACACCCTGAAGCGCGTGGCGAGCGTCTTCAGCGTCTGCGCCTCGTCGTTGAGCGCCACGCTGGCGGCGGTCGCTTCCTCCACCATCGCCGCATTTTGCTGCGTCACCTGATCCATCTGGTTCATGGCCTGGTTGATTTCCTTCAGCCCCACCGCCTGTTCGCTGGCCGATGCTGAGATCTGCCGGATCAGGCTGTTGATGCCCATCACCTGTTCGGCGATCTTGTGCAGCGTCCCGCCGGCGCGCCCGACGAGATCGACGCCTTCCTTGACCTGGACGGCCGAGGTGTTGATCAGCGTCTTGATCTCCTTGGCGGCAGTGGCCGAACGCTGCGCGAGTTCACGCACTTCCTGGGCGACGACAGCAAAACCCTTGCCGGCTTCGCCGGCGCGGGCCGCTTCGACGCCGGCGTTCAGCGCCAGCAGGTTCGTCTGGAAGGCGATCTCATCGATGACGCCGATGATCCGCGATACCTCCGTCGAAGACTGCTCGATCCCTTGCATGGAGGCGATGGCCTTCTGCACAACTTCGCCTGATTTCTCGGCATCCTGGCAGGCGAGATTGACGTTGTCGGCAGCCGTGCGGGCATTCTCGGCACTGGAATCGACCTGGGCGGTGAGCTCATTGAGGGCTGCCGCCGTCTCTTCCAGGCTTGCTGCCTGCTGCTCGGTACGTTTGGCGAGATCGGAAGCGCTGTTGCTGATCTCGCCGGTGCCGGCGCCGATATTGACGACGCTGAGATTCATCGTGTTGATGGTCTCTTCGAGGCTTGCAAGCGCGGCATTGAAATCCTGCTTCAGTTTGCCGTATTCGCCGGGGAAATCTTCGGTGATGCGGTAACCCAGATTGCCCTGAGACAATTCCGAGAGGCCGGCGCCGACGACCGAGACGATGCGACGCTGCAGCGACACCGATTGCTGCCGTTCCGATTCCGAACGGCCGCGCTCGGCCTCTGCGGCCTGTCGCTGGTGGGTGGCCTCGTCTTCGAGGCGCCTGGAGTCGGCGAGCTTGAAGCGGAAGCCTTCGAGGGCCTTTGCGACCGAACCGACTTCGTCGGTACGGTCCTGGGCCGCGACGGGTTCGGCATATTCGCCGTCGCTGAGCGTTTTGACGCTGGCGACAAGGCTGCCGAGCGGCCTCTGCACGAGCGAGCGGACGGCGAAATAGAGCGCCAGCATCACCGCGCCGAGCACGATCAGGCCGGTGGCGATCATCATGTAGGTCTGATCCTGCACCGGCGCGTTGATCGCGGTGTGCGGGACGTCGACAAGCACGACCCAGGTGGCGTTGACGCCGGGGACTTCGAATGGATAGACGACGCGGTCGAAAGGATCGAGGCCGTCATAGGTGAGGTTTCGGACGAGGCCGGGCTGCTTGTTCGACAGCGCCGCCTTGACGACTTCGGTGCCTTCGCCGTCATATTGCTTGGTCATCAGATCGGCGACCGGCGCGACGATCCAGTTGCCTGCCTGCGACAGCAGCGTCACGCGGCCGGAGCCGAAGGGGTGCAGCGCCTGCAGCTTATCGGTCAGCGACTTCAGCGAGATGTCGACGCCGCCGACGCCGATCATCTTGCCGCCCGACATGACGGGATAGGCAATGGAAGTCAGCAGCGTCGGTACGTCGGTTCCCTCGGCCATGTAGGGCGTGGTGATCGCGCCCTTGCCGCTGTCGGCAGCAAGCTTCCACCACTCAGCTGTATAATCATTGTCGAAGGTCGAATACTGGACGCCGCCATCCTTGGTTTTCGACCAATAGGGCGTGAAGGCGCCGTTCTTGTTGGTGCCTTCGTCATTGTTGTTGGCGATCTCGGTCGTCTTTCCGTCCAGCGCACCAAGCTGCTCGCAGAACCAGCTGCCGAAGGCGAAGGCATTCTGTTCCAGATTGGCTTTCAGCACGTTGATCATGCCCTTGCGATCGAGCGACTTTCCATCGTGGGCTCGGCCGATAACGCCTGACATGCTGCGGGCAGCGCTGGCGAGTTCGCCGACATTGGCGGCGATCTCATTGGCGATCGACTTTGCCTCGAGATTGGCTTGATCCATCGTCAGCGTCTGAACGCGATCCCGGGTCTGGCCGATGAGGAAAAAGTTCGAAGCGATGAGAACAAGTGCGATGGCGATGCCGGTGATGGCGATAAGTTTCGCCGCAAGCGATTTCATGCGAAAAATGAACATGGGTTCCTCAGGCAAGGATGCGCCGAACGGGCATTCTTCGGCGCAGGAGCGAAGGCATGGCTCCGTCATGGAGCAGCCGCATCAGCCGCGGATCCGCATGTGCGACGATCCGGCGATCGCTGGGAAGATCGCCGGAGACCTGTTAAATTTAAATGAAACTTGAGTGGTTATATGAGCAAAACCGCAGAAATCTCCTTTAAAATTGAAGGACATCTGCCGGCGTTTCGCAGGCAGGCCAGGCTATATTCTGTCTGCGACTTCCCCACTCAAAGGAATCGACGGTTGCGCTCCTGATTTGAGACATGCGAGCGAACCGGCGACTGCCGCGCGGCGCAACGCTGTCGGAAAATCAAGCCCGTCATCGAGGCTGGCGGCGAAATAGCCGCAGAAGGTGTCTCCCGCTCCGACCGTGTCGACAGGATCGATCGCCAGCCCCTGCGCTCTTGAGAGGACCCCGTCACGAATGGCGATGACGCCATCGCCGCCGAGCGTCACGATCAGCGTCTGGCCGGTTTCCTGATGCAGGCGGACAAGCGCTGCCTCGCGCGCTCCTGCGTCCATGCCGTCCTGTCCGGCAAGCCGCTCGAACTCAGTCTCATTGGCAATGACGATATCGGCGAGGCGTCCGAGACGCGGCGCATCGGGAATCAATGGGGCGAGGTTGAGGATGCTGGTGATGCCCTTGGCGCGTGCGGCCGAGAGCGCGCGTTCGACGGCCGCGACCGGCACCTCAAGCTGCAACATCAGTATGTCGCCTTCGTGCATGCGGCCGATCGCGGTTTCCGCATCGGCGGGCGCGACCAGGCCGTTGGCGCCCGGCACCACGGCAATCATGTTCTCGCCGTCGCCGCCGACCAGGATCAGCGCCGTTCCTGTGGGACCGTCGATATGCTTGACGAGGGAGAGATCGGTTCCTGCCTCATCGAGCAGAGAAAGAGCATCGGCAGCAAAAGCATCCTTGCCGACGGCACCGGCCATATGCACATAGCGACCGGCGCGGCGGGCTGCCAGCGCCTGGTTGGCGCCCTTGCCGCCGGCGGCCGTGGCAAAACCGTTGCCGGCCACTGTTTCGCCGGGCTTCGGCAGGCGCTCGGTCGTGGCGATGAGATCCATGTTGATGGATCCGAAAACTGTGATCATCAGGCTGTCCCGTCTTTTGGAGCATGCCAATGACATCATGCTCCTGCTATTTCATGGGGCGAGACACTGCCCGAAGCGATCACTCCTCGTCAACCACCCGAAGCTTGAGAAGGCCGGTACGGCTTTCCACGGATTTGGCCGGGACCTCGCCGTCGCCGGCAGGCTTTGCGTCGCCGCCTGCCTCGAATTCCAGCGCCTCGATCTTGGCGCCGCGTTTGGTGAGCTTGTCGGCTGACGTGACGACCATGTCGATATCTTTCTGCGCCATGGCGAAATGGCCCTGCAGCTTGCGCACCCGCTCGTCGAGGCGGCCGAGATCGTTCATCAGGAGCGCCACCTCGCCCTGGATCAGATGCGCCTGCGCCCGCATGCGCTGGTCTTTCAGCACCGCCTGGATGACCTGGATCGACAGCATCAGCAGCGATGGCGAGACGATAACGATGCGCGCGCGGTGTGCCTTCTGCACCAAGGCCTCGAAGTTCTCATGGATCTCCGCGAAGATCGATTCCGACGGCACGAAGAGAAAAGCCGTCTCCTGGGTTTCCCCCTGAATCAGATATTTCTCTGAAATATCCCGGATATGGATCTCCATGTCGCGGCGGAACTGCTGGCCGGCTATCTTGCCGGCCTCGGGGCTGGCTGCGTCGCGGATGGCGTTCCAGGCTTCGAGCGGGAACTTCGCATCGATGACGAGCGGCGGCGCGCCGTTTGGCATGCGGATCGTGCAGTCCGGCCGCGAACCGTTCGAGAGCGTCTGCTGGAAGGCATAGGCGCCCATTGGCAGGCCGTCGGCGACGATCGTCTCCATCCGCGACTGGCCGAAGGCGCCGCGCGTCTGCTTGTTCGAGAGAATAGCCTGCAGTCCGACGACGTCCTTGGCGAGCGTCTGAATATTGTTCTGCGCGGCATCGATGATCGCCAGCCGCTCCTGCAGCCGCTGCAGGTTCTCATGCGTCGATTTCGTCTGCTCGGTGATCGTCGAGCTGACGCGCTGCGACATGCCGTCGAGACGCTGGCTGATTGCCTGGTTGAGCTCGCTCTGACGCGCGCCAAAAACCTCGGCCATGGCCGTGATGCGGCCCTGCATCTCCGCCTGGATCTTCAAAAGCTCGGCCATGCGCGCCTCGCTTTCGCCAGCCCGCAGGCTCGCCTCCTCCGCCTGCTCGCGGCGGAGGCTGGCGCTGCGCAAGAGAAGGATGATCACCAGAAGCACGAAGGCGACAAAAACGCCGCCGGCAAGCGCCAGCATGGCCGGGCTCAGCGAGGCGTTGGAGAGGGCGAGCGATTCGGAATGAACGGTCATGCCGCAACCATAACAGAAGCTGCGGCAATACATAGATCAAAACGTGAACGAAATCCTCTGTCGCCTTTTTCCTCGCCGATGCAGAAAATCGCCGCCGATTTAACCATTGCTCAACCATATTCGCCAAAATCTGTGCCGCAGAATTCCCTCCAGCGCCGTTGCGCCAAGTACAGAGATTTCCATGACATCCCAGCAGACCGACAGTGCACTCAGGCAGCGCCTCGATTTCATCGAACTGGACGAGGCGGCGCGCCGGTCGATACGGGATCTCAGCCCCGTCATATCAGAGCTAATCGGCGGTGCCCTCGACAAGTTCTATGCCAAGATCGCCAAGACCCCCGCCGTCTCAGGCTTTTTCGCCGACAAGAACCATGTCGCTCATGCCAAGAAGCGGCAGCAGGATCATTGGGGCAAGCTTGCAGGCGGTGCCTTCGACGAAACCTACGTCGACGGCGTGACATCGGTCGGGCGCACGCACGCCCGCATCGGGCTGGAGCCGCGCTGGTATGTCGGCGGCTATGCCCTGGTTCTGTCCGAGCTCGTCAAGGGCATCATGGAGAAGCAGTGGCCGTCGGTCTTTGCGCGCCAGCAGGGCAAATTGCTCGCCGAAAGGCTGTCGGCGGTCATCAAGGCCGGCATGCTCGACATGGATTATTCGATCTCGGTCTACCTCGAGACGCTTGAAGCCAAGCGCCAGGCTCTGGAAGAGCAGCGTGCCCAGGCCGAGGCCGATCAGGCGATGGCGCTGGAGCAGCTGCGCCGCGGTCTGGAGGCGCTGTCGAGCGGCGATCTCGAGGCCACTCTGCCATCCGACCTGCCCGGTAATTTTCGGCAGATGGCCGAGCATTACAACCGTGCCGTCAAGGCGCTGCGCCATTCCTTCGCATCGGTGCGCGACACGTCGGGCCATATCATGAATGGCGCCGACGTCATCTCCAATGCGACCAACGATCTCGCATTGCGCACTGCCCAGCAGGCGGCCGGCGTCGAGGAGAGTTCGGCTGCCCTGCAGCAGCTTTCCGTCAGCGTCGGCCAGACCGCCGCCAATGCCGAGAAGGCTTCGGACGCCGTACGCGAGACGCAGCAGAAGGCGAAGAATTCGGGCGAACTCGTTACCAGCGCCGTCTCGGCGATGGCCGGCATCGAGAAATCCTCGACGGAGATTTCCAAAATTATCGGCGTCATCGACGAGATCGCCTTCCAGACCAATCTTCTGGCGCTGAACGCCGGCGTCGAGGCGGCGCGCGCCGGTGATGCCGGCAAGGGTTTTGCCGTCGTCGCCCAGGAAGTCCGCCAACTCGCCCAGCGCACTGCCGATGCTGCCAAGGAGATCAAGAACCTGATCTCGCAGAGCTCGACCCAGGTCAATGAGGGTGTCGGCATCGTCTCGAGCACCGGCGAGGCGCTGAGCGACATGATCAGCCGCATCGACATCATCAACCGCTTCGTCGCCGATATCGCCGCTGCCGCCCGCGATCAAGCAACCGGGGTCAACGAGGTCAGCGTGGCGATCCGCAGCATGGGCGAGATCACCCAGCAGAATTCCGGCATGGTCGAGCGCACGTCGGCGGAAACCCGCCGCCTCAAGGACGAGGTGGACCAGCTGATCGAGCTGCTGCGCCGCTTCCGCGTCCGTTCGGGAGGCCACGCCGTCGCCGCTGCCCGCCGGGCGGCCTGACTCAAATATGGCGAAATTCCGGGCGGGGATACAAAAAAGCGTCTTCCCCGCCCGGCGGATAATTCCATAGCGGGAAAAGATGGGTTATGGGAACGCCCATGACCATCAAGCCACTCATCATTCTTCCCGACCCTGTTCTCCGTCAGCTCTCCAAGCCGATCGAGCGTGTGGATTCCGACCTGCAGCGCCTTGCCGACGACATGCTGGAAACCATGTACGACGCGCCGGGCATCGGCCTTGCCGCAATCCAGATCGGTGTGCCGCGCCGCATGCTGGTTATCGACGTCTCCCGCGAGGGCGAGGAAAAGCAGCCGCAGGTCTTCATCAACCCGGAAATCGTCAAATCGTCCGACGAGCGCTCGGTCTATGAGGAAGGCTGCTTGTCGATTCCGGACTATTATGCCGAGGTCGAGCGCCCGGCTGTCGTCTCGGTCAAATACCTCGACCGCGACGGCAGGGAACAGATGGTGGAAGCCGACGGGCTGCTTGCCACCTGCCTGCAGCACGAGATCGATCACTTGAACGGCGTGCTCTTCATCGACCATATCTCGCGGCTGAAGCGGGAGATGGTGATCAAGAAGTTCACCAAGGCGGCAAAGTCCAAGGCCCTCTGACGACGATTGAAATGGGCCTCAACGGCATTATGATATCATTGATATCATAATGGAGGCTTTGAGTGGGCGACCTTCTGATCCGAAATATTTCCGACGCAATGAAGCGAGACATCGCGGAAGCGGCCCAACGGAGTGGGAACAGCCTTTCTGATGAGGCCAAGGAGCTTTTGCGAGAAGCGCTTCAAAGAAAAGCCGAGGCCAAGCCTGAGCCTATGTCGGCATATGAAGCGATACGCGCCGCGTTCGTAAGCGAAAACGCGGTGGACGACGAAATTGTCGCAGTCATGAAAGAAGTCGAGGCCGCGCGGAAAAAGGATTTCGGTCGGCCGTTCGAGGATATCGAATGATCGTTCTGGATACGAATGTAGTATCAGAATTCGCAAAGTTAATGCCAGATGAAAAAGTGAAGGCTTGGTTGCAGCGGCAGGATGGTTCGCGGATCTGGCTTTGCGCCGTCGGGTTGATGGAGCAGATTTATAGCGCTGAAAGGGTTCTGTTGAAGACAGGATCGGACCGCTTCTTCCGTGCCATAGAGAATTTGGTGAAGGGCCAATTTCGTGAGCGTATCGTCGGTTGGGATTTGGAAGCGGCAATGGCAACGGGCCGTCTGCGCGCAAGACGCGAAAGCGTGGGACGGCCAATTTCGGTTCAGAATGCCATGATTGCCGCCATTTGCCTTGTAAACGGTGCGACGCTTGCCACCCGCAACACCAGAGATTTCGAGGGGCTTGATCTCAAGCTCATAAACCCGTTTGAAGACGGCTGATCCTCAACTGGCGAGATAAAATGTCTCTTCGCATCATCTTTATGGGAACGCCTGAGTTCTCGGTTCCGACCTTGCGCTTGCTCGTCGACGCCGGCCACAAAATCGTCGCCGTCTACACACAGCCGCCGCGGCCGGGCGGACGCCGCGGGCTCGATCTGCAGAAATCGCCGGTGCATCAGGCGGCCGAACTGCTCGGTCTTCCCGTCTTCACGCCGGTCAATTTCAAAGATGCCGAGGAGCGCGAGCGGTTTGCCGCCTTCAAGGCCGATGTCGGCGTCGTCGTCGCCTACGGACTGCTGTTGCCGGAGGCCGTTTTGAACGGCACCCGCGAGGGCTGTTACAACGGTCATGCTTCGCTGCTGCCGCGCTGGCGCGGTGCTGCGCCGATCCAGCGGGCGATCATGGCCGGCGACGACAAGACCGGCATGATGGTGATGAAGATGGACAAGGGGCTCGACACCGGCGCGGTCGCGCTGACCCGCGAAGTCGAGATCGGCCCGAACATGACGGCGGGCGAATTGCACGACCGGCTGATGCAGGTCGGCGCCAAGGCGATGGCGGAAGCCATGGTGAAGCTGGAGATGAACGACCTGCCGCTGACGCCGCAGCGGGAGGAGGGCGTGCTGTACGCCGCCAAGATCGACAAGGCCGAGACGCGCATCGATTTTGCCAGAGATGCCCGTGATGTGCACAATCATATCCGTGGCCTCGCTCCATTCCCGGGCGCCTGGTTCGAGCTTGAGATCGGCGGCAAGCAGGAACGGGTCAAGGTGCTGGGCTCGGAGCTGGCACCAGGGCACGGCGCTGCCGGAGAGCTGCTGACGGATGATCTCGTGATTGCCTGCGCTTCAGGTGCGGTGCGGCTGACACGGCTGCAGAGGGCCGGCGGCAAGCCGCTGGTCGCGGCGGATTTCCTCCGAGGCACGCCGCTTGCGGCCGGCACGAGGCTTTCCTGATGCCGCGCTTCCGCATGACTGTCGAATATGACGGCGGCCCCTATGTCGGCTGGCAGCGGCAGGAGAACGGACCCTCGGTGCAGGGCGCGATCGAGGCGGCGGTATTGTCGCTGACCGGCGAGACCGTGTCGATCCGCGGCGCCGGCCGCACCGATTCCGGCGTCCACGCCATGGGACAGGTGATCCATGCCGATCTTTCCAAGAGTTGGTCGCCCTACAAGCTGCAAAATGCCTTGAACGCGCATCTGCGGCTTGCCGGCGAGCGTGTCTCTATTCTCGACGTCGAGGCGGTGCCCGACTTCTTCGATGCCCGCTTCTCCGCCCTCAGGCGCCATTATCTCTACCGCATCGTCAGCCGCCGGGCGCCGCTGGCGCTCGAGGCCGGCAAGGCCTGGTGGGTGCCGAAGGCGCTCGATCACGAGGTCATGCACGCCGCCGCTCAGCGGCTGGTCGGCAGGCACGATTTCTCCACTTTTCGCTCCGCCCATTGTCAGGCGAACAGCCCGGTGCGCACGCTCGACCGGCTTGACGTGACGCAAAATGGCGAATTGATCGAGATCCGCGCCACGGCGCAGAGCTTCCTCCACAACCAGATCCGTTCCTTCGCCGGCACGCTGAAGCTCGCCGGTGAAGGCAAATGGACGCCTGATGATGTCCAGGCTGCGCTGGAGGCGCAGGATCGCAAGGCTTGCGGCCCGGTGGCGCCGCCGGAAGGCCTCTATTTCATGCAGGTGGATTATCCCGAGGTGATCACCGACCGGCGAAGGCCGAGCGACGAAAACGACGATCCGTCGTAAAGCCGCCGCCGCCGAGGCTGGTCAGGCGGGGTAGATGCCGAGAAAGTGCTGCAGATATTCCGAAAGGATCATCGATGGCACCAGCAGCACCAGCGTCAGCGCCCCGACCATCAGCGCGTGATCGTGGCAGATCATTCTGAGAATGCGCGCCAAAGCGAAGACCTGCGCCAGCATGAAGGCGAGCAGTAGCAGCGAGACGAGGCCGACCGTGCCGGGCAGGAAGAACACCAGCGCCAGCAGCAGACCGTTGATATAGGAGAGCGGCACGCCGAGCCAGTTGACGCTGACGACGACGGGGGCGAAGCGCTCGCCCATGCGGAAGGCAAGCAGCAGCAGCCCGGCAAAGACCAGCGGCACGAACCAGTTGGCGACCTCGACAAGGCCGAGCCTGATGTAGAAGGCAAGATCGACATCGGCCTCCGGCGGCATCGACCGCAGGAAGGCCTGTCGCCACCAGAGCCAGGAAATGCCCATCGGCGGCAGGCACCAGGCCATCGCCCAGAACGACCGGTTGACGCCGCGCTCCGACAGATCGAGGAAGCGGAAGCCGCGCGGATCCATCCGGATCAGCAGCCAGAGGCCGGCCAGGTAATACTGGACTTCCCTAAGACCCGGCATGGGCGAACCAGCGGTCGATGAAGGTCTCGTAGATCGCCGTCAGCGTCTCCAGATCGGCAAGAGTAACGCGCTCGTCGACCATATGCATCGTCTGGCCGACCAGGCCGAACTCGACGACCGGGCAATAATCCTTGATGAAGCGCGCATCCGACGTGCCGCCGGTCGTCGAAAGCGCCGGAGACCGGCCGGCCACGCTTTCGATGGCAGACGATAGCGAAGCAATCAGGGCGTTGTTGCGGGTCAGGAAGACATGGCTCGGCTGGTCCGCCCAGACGATATCGTATTTGACTGGCTCGCGGCCCGGACGCAGCTGGCCATTGCCGGCGGCGGCTTCGAGCCGGCGCAGGATTTCGGCGCGCAGCGTTTCGACGGTCCAGCTGTCGTTGAAGCGGATATTGAAGCTTGCCGATGCCTTGGCCGGAATGACGTTCGTCGCAGGATTGCCGACATCGACCGTCGTCACTTCGAGGTTCGACGGCTGGAAATCGTCGGTGCCGCCGTCGAAAGGCGGATCCATCAGCGCCTGCGTCAGCTGCAGTATACCGCGCACCGGATTGTCGGCGAGGTGCGGGTAAGCGGCATGGCCCTGAACGCCGTGTACGATGATCCTGCCCGATAGCGAGCCGCGCCGGCCGATCTTGATCATGTCACCAAGCCGGTCCGGATTGGTCGGTTCTCCGACAAGGCAGGCGTCCCAGCGTTCGCCGCGCTCCGCCGCCCATTGCAGCAGTTTGATCGTGCCGTTGATCGCCGGGCCTTCTTCGTCGCCGGTGATGAGGAAAGAGATCGAGCCGGCAGGCGGCCCGTTCCTTTCGATGTGGCGGGCAACGGCGGCGACGAAACACGCGATGCCGCCCTTCATGTCGACGGCGCCGCGGCCGAAGAGTTCGTCCTTTGATATCTCCGCGGCAAAAGGCGGGTGCGTCCAGGCGGCTTCATCGCCAACCGGCACGACATCGGTATGGCCGGCAAACATCAAGTGCGGGCCGTTGCTGCCGAGGCGGGCATAAAGGTTCTCGATATCGGACGTTCCCTCTTCGCTCGCTCTCACTTTGTCGACTTTGAAGCCAAGCGGCGCAAGCATCGCCGCGAGGGCCGTCAGCGCGCCGCCTTCGGCTGGTGTGACGGAGGGGCAGCGAATCAGCGTCTGCAGATTGGCGACGGGATCGGTAACGGTCATGGCGGTCGAATTATCCAGCGGCAATGGCAAAGACATGGCAAGGCGGGGCCGCCTCGCGCAAAAAGACGCCGTCTGTTTACCGGATCAATCTCCCGATGTCATCAATCGCGAAGCAGCTCGTTGATACCAGTCTTGGAGCGGGTCTGTTCGTCGACGCGCTTGACGATGACGGCGCAGTAGAGATGCGGCGCCGGCTGGCCGTTTGCCATCGTAGCATTGGCCGAGGCCATCGAGCCGGCGACGACGACGGAATAGGGCGGCACTTCGCCATACATCACCTCGCCGGTGGCGCGGTCGACAATTTTGGTCGACTTGCCGATATAGACGCCCATGCCGAGCACCGAGCCTTCGCGGATGATGCAGCCTTCGACCACTTCGGAACGGGCGCCGATGAAGCAATTGTCTTCGATGATGGTCGGGCCGGCCTGCATCGGTTCGAGCACGCCGCCGATGCCGACGCCGCCGGACAGATGCACATGTTTGCCGATTTGCGCGCAGGAGCCGACCGTTGCCCAGGTGTCGACCATCGTGCCTTCGCCGACATAGGCGCCGAGATTGACGAAGGAGGGCATCAGGATCGCATTCGGGGCAATATAGGCCGACCGGCGCACGACGCAGTTCGGCACGGCGCGGAAACCCGCGGCGCGGAACTGGGTTTCGCCCCAGTTCTCGAACTTCGAGGGGACTTTGTCCCACCAGACGGAATTGCCCGAGCCGCCCTTGACCACTTCCATGTCGTTGAGGCGGAAGGACAAGAGCACCGCCTTTTTCAGCCACTGATTGACCGTCCAGGCGCCATCGGCGCCGCGGGTCGCCACGCGGGCCTTGCCGGAATCGAGCAGATCGAGCGCCGCTTCGACCGCATCGCGGACCTCGCCCTTCGTCGAGACGTTCACATTATCGCGATTGTCGAAGGCCGCTTCGATGGTCTTTTCCAGGGATGCGAGGTCGGTGGCGCTCATGAGAATTCCTTAAACTTCGATGTTTATCGTGGAGACGGCGGAGTCTCCGGACATGCGATCGGCGTGGGTTTGTCCTGCTCTACAGCATGCACGCGTAGAACGGAATGATTTTTCGAACAAGATCATACCTGGATTCAAGGCGTTATAGCGACATATCCGGTTTCACGGCCGGCAATACTGAAAGGCATTTCGACATGGCGAAGGGACGAAACGGCGGTTCTAGGCGCAAGGACGGCGTATGGGACCCGTTGAAGAGCAGCTCGACCGACAGGCAGCGCGCCGAGGCCGTGCCGAAGACGCCGCAGACGCTGTCGCCGGCCTATCGCCTAGCCTATGTCGACGAGGATTTCCTCTGCCGTGAGGAGTTGCGGCCGATCCGCCTGCAACTGGAACTGCTGAAGACGGAGATGATGCTGACCGAGCGCGGCATCCGGTCGACCGTCGTCATGTTCGGCGGCGCCCGCATTCCCGCTCCCGGCCAGAGTGCCTGGGCGGCGCGCAACGAGATCCAGCGCGCCAATCTGGAGGCGGCCTCCGTCTATTATGACGAGGCGCGCAAATTTGCCCGTCTCTGCTCGAAATATTCGGCGGGCTTCGACTTTCAGGAATATGTCATCGTGACCGGCGGCGGCCCCGGCGTCATGGAGGCCGGCAATCGCGGTGCGGCCGACGAAGGCGCGCCGTCGATCGGTCTCAACATCGTGCTGCCGCACGAGCAGGCTCCGAACGTCTATGTCACGCCCGAACTCAGCTTCAATTTTCACTATTTCGCCATTCGCAAGATGCATTTCATGGTGCGCGCCAAGGCGATCGCGGTCTTCCCCGGCGGTTTCGGAACGCTCGATGAATTCTTCGAATGTCTGACGCTGATCCAGACCGGCCGCATGGAGCGTCTGCCGCTGATCCTTTTCGGCGAGGCCTTCTGGCGCCGCATCATCAATTTCGACGCCCTGGCGGAATTCGGCACGATCGCGCCGGATGACGTCAAGCTGATAAGCTTCGTCGACACGGCTGACGCCGCGTGGAAGATCGTCCAGGAGTTCTACGAACACCGCGAACCGGGCCAGAGTCTCTGAGATATGCTCTTTCCCCGTCGGATGGGGAAAGAGCAGGGGCAACGGTTCGTCCGCGCTTACAGCAGCGGCCGATCCGGCATGTCGTCGATCGAGATGACGCCATCCTTGTTGCGGTCCATGCGCGTGAACAGCTTGTCGAAGGCGGCCACGGCCTCCTGTTTGGAAATCTGCCCGTTCTCGTCGGTGTCGATCCGATGCATGATCATCGAAGCGCGCATGATATTGCCGCCATGGCGCATCCAGCGATGACCGTCATGGCCGTCGCGCGGCCGCTGCCCGGATTCGCTGTCCGGCATGTCGGGCGCGGCATTCGCGTCCTTCTCGTCGCCGGCGTCCTGTTTGTGCTGATCTCTCATCGCCTGCAGCTGCGTCTGCCGGTACTGCCGGATTTCGCCGGGCGTCAGCGACCCGTCATTGTTGGTGTCGATCGCCGCGAAAATCTTGTCGAGGCCGCTCGTCGCCTCCTCCTTGGAGACCTTTCCATCCTTGTTCGCGTCGAACTGCTTGAGCACGCGGACATAGGTGATTTCGAGGAAGGCGTCGCGGCCCGGGCGGTCCATGCCGGTATGATGCGGGCGCGGCCCGTCGCCCGGCGCGGCAAAGCTTGCGCCGGTTGCAGCGCCGAAGATTAGGACGGAGGAGAGCGCTGCCAGTATCAGCTTGTTGCGGTACATCGTGTTTCCCTTTCGTAAGGTGTCCCCTCACGAAAGAAGCTATGGCAGCGGGCCTGAAAGACCCAGTTAAACATCGGTAAGCTGTGTGAAACTTTCGTAACCTGGCGGTCAGCCGCCGGATCTGGTCACCTTGCCGAGAAACGCGACGAGGTCGTCGGTGACGAAATCGATGTGATCCTCGTCGCCGCTGGTCTTTTCCCACCATTCGACAACCGTTTCTTCCAGGTTGCGCGGCACAAGCAGCACGGTTTGCATGCCGAGCGCCTTCGGTACCGTCAGATTGCGCGGCAGATCCTCGAACATCGCCGCCTTGTTCGTTTCGACCCGCTTCAGCGCCGCAAACTTGTCATAGGTCGCCTGCGCCGGCTTCGGCACGTACTCGGCGGCGACGATGTCGAAAATATCGTCGAAATGCTCGAGGATACCGAGCGCTCCGGCGGTCATCTCTGCATGTTTGACGCTGCCGTTGGTAAAGATGAACTTGCGCCCCGGCAGCGCCTTGATCGCTTCGCCGAGTTCCGGCTGCGGCGTCAGCGCCGAATAGTCGATCGCATGCGCCTTTTCGAGGAAGTCGTTCGGATCGATGCCGTGATGGATCATCAGGCCCTGCAGCGTCGTGCCGTGGTCGAGATAATACTGCTTCTGCAGCTTGCGCGCCTCTTCCCGCTCCATCTGCAACAGCGCCGCGACATAGGCGGTCATGTTCTTGTCGATCTGCGCGAAGAGATTGATGTGATGGGGATAGAGCGTGTTGTCGAGATCGAACACCCAATCTGTCACGTGTTCGAAATCGGCTTTTTCAGGCGTACGGTCGATCTTGGTCATGGCCGCCCTTATGGCACGGCTGGTCGCCCAAGGAAATCGACAGAGAAAAAATAGACGCCCGATTTTCGGCGGACGCGGCAGGCCAGGGATGTTAGAAAGCGGTCATGCTTTTCGAACGCCCCGACGATGACACGCTCTATGATGCCCTGATCGCGCGCAGCGCCGAGTATGAGGGCCAGGCCTATGTCTGCGTCAAGACGACAGGCATCTTCTGCCGTCTGACCTGTCCGGCGCGCAAGCCGAAGCGGGAAAATACGCTGTTCTTCGAGACAATCGCCGCCTGCATGCATTCCGGCTTCCGCCCCTGCCGGCGCTGCAGGCCGTTGGAGCAACCGGGCAGGGAGCCGGTCGTCGATCTGTTGCTTGCCGCACTCGACGACGAGCCGGAGGTTCGCTGGAGCGAGGAGGAGCTCGTGCGCCGCGGCCATGATCCCTCGACCGTGCGGCGCGCCTTCAAGCGGGCGCTCGGCATGACCTTCCATGACATCGTCCGTTATATCAGGCTCGGCGAAGCGGCCCGGCAGCTGGCGGATGGGGCGCGTGTCATCGATGCCCAGATCGACGCGGGGTACGAATCTCCGAGCGGTTTCCGGGCGGCGTTCCAGCGGCTCGTCGGCAAGGCGCCGGCACTCTCGCAGAATCGCGAACTGCTTTTTGCCGACTGGTTCGATACGCCGCTCGGGCCGATGATCGCGGTCGCCGACAAGACGCGTCTGCATCTTCTCGAATTTCACGATCGCAAGGCGCTGCTGAGCGAACTCGAAGCGCTGCAGAAGCGCGTTCGCTCCTCCCTCGCAATCGGCCGCACCCCCGCGATAGATCAGATCGAGGGGGAGATCCGCGATTATTTCGAAGGCCGGTTGACCGTCTTCAGGACGCCTCTGGCGCTTGGCGGCACGCCCTTCGAAAAGCATGTCTGGGCAAAGCTGATGGAGATCCCGGTCGGGCAGACGCGCGCCTATGGCGATCTCGCCAGGGAGATGGAAAGGCCGGAGGTCGTACGGGCAGTCGGCCGCGCCAATGGCGCCAACCAGCTTGCCATCATCGTGCCCTGTCATCGTATCCTCGGTGCGGACGGCTCGCTGACCGGTTACGGCGGCGGCCTCTGGCGCAAGCAATGGCTGCTGCGCCACGAAGAGAAGATCAGCATGGAGACAAGGATGGAGGAGACAGCATGAACCGGACTGAAAAGGCCAAGGCATTCGGCGCGCTTCACAAGAAGGGCGACCCGATCGTCCTCTACAATATCTGGGATGCGGGGACGGCGAAGGCCGTCGCCGATGCCGGCGCCAAGGCGCTTGCCACCGGAAGCTGGTCGGTTGCCGCAGCTCATGGCTTTGCCGACGGCGAGAAACTGCCGATGTCGGTGCTTGTAGAGACGGCGAAATCCATCACCGATGCCGTCGACCTGCCGCTTTCGGTCGATTTCGAAGGGGCTTATTCGGCAGACCCTCAGGGTGCGGCCGCCAATGTCGCCAAGCTGATGGAGGTCGGCGTCATCGGCATCAATTTCGAGGATCGGGTGGTTGCGGGCGAGGGGCTCTATCCGGTCGAAAGCCAGGCGGCCCGCATCCGCGCCATTCGCGCCATGGCCGACAGCAAAGACATGCCTTTCTTCGTCAATGCCCGTACCGACCTCTTCCTGGCCGAGAGCGACCTCTCCAAACATACCGGCCTGGTGGATGAGGCGATCGAGCGGGGCAGGGCCTACGCCGCGGCCGGCGGCAGCGGCTTCTTCGTTCCGGGCCTGATCGATCCCGCCTTGATCGAAAAGATCTGCGCAGCCTCGTCGCTGCCGGTCAACATCATGATGCGGACGGGCGCGCCTGATGTGAAAACATTGGCAAAGCTCGGGGTCGGCCGCATCAGCTATGGGCCGGGGCCTTACCGGTCGATGATGGAAAAGCTGAGGCAGGAGGCTGCGGCGATCTACAGCCTGCTCTGAGGCCAATCCGCGCGAGGCCGCATCCCGAGGAAAGGTTGCGGCCCGGAATGATCGCTCTGCTCAGGAACGGAAGCGCAGATTGCGCCGCGTCAGCTGGCTGACCGAGGTGCAGCCCATCAGCTTCATGTCGCGCTCGAGCTCGGTGCGCATCGTCTCCAGCGCCCGTTCGACGCCGGGTTGTCCGGCGGCTGCCAGCGGGAAGAGGTAGTAACGGCCGAGCCCGACGGCCTTGGCCCCCAGCGACAGCGCTTTGAGAACATGCGTTCCCCGCTGCACGCCGCCATCCATCATGACGTCGATCCGGTCGCCGACGGCATCGACGATCTCGGCCAGTTGATCGAAGGCGCTGCGCGAGCCGTCGAGCTGGCGGCCGCCATGGTTGGACAGCACGATGCCGGTGCAGCCGATCTCGACCGCGCGCTTGGCGTCCTCCACCGACATAATGCCCTTCAGGCAGAATTGCCCACCCCAGGCCTGTACCATGTCGGCCACGTCGTTCCACGACATGGAGGGATCGAGCATTTCGGTGAAATAGCGACTGATCGACAGCGCGCCGCCATCCATCTTGACATGGTTTTCGAGCTGCGGCAGCCGGAAACCCTCATGCGTCATCCAGCCGATCGCCCAGGAGGGCTTGATCGCAAACTGCATCATGCCGGCGAGATTGAGCTTGAAGGGAATGGAAAAACCCGTGCGCTTGTCGCGCTCGCGGTTGCCGCCGGTGATGCTGTCGACCGTCAGCATCATCGCCTGCACGCCCGCCGTTTTCGCCCGCACCATCATCTCGCGGTTCAACCCGCGGTCCTTATGGAAATAGAACTGATAGACCTGAGGTCCGTCGCTGATCTGCCTGGCCTCCTCCAGGCTGATCGTGCCGAGTGAGGAGACGCCGAACATCGTGCCGTATTTCGCCGCCGCCGCCGCGACCGCCCGTTCCCCCTGGTGGTGAAACAGCCGCTGCAACGCCGTCGGCGAGCAATAGACCGGCATGGCGAGCTTCTGCCCCATGACCGTCACCGACATATCGACCTCGGCCACCCCTTTGAGAACATCGGGCACCAGATCACAATTGTCGAAGGCTGCGGTATTGCGCCGATACGTCACCTCGTCATCGGCGGCGCCGTCGATATAGTCGAAGATCGGCCCTGGAAGACGCCGCTTGGCCATGCGCCGGAAATCGTGGAAGTTATAGCAGTCTGTAAGGCGCATCTTTTTGCTCGAGCCGTTGATTTTCGGGGCGCAACCTAAAGCACGATTCGAAATCTTGCCAAGGCTTCATTGTACGATTTGCGACCTCTCGGCGCGAAGATTGGCCGCTCATCCCACCCGCCATGGCGGATCGACGCGGTTGGATCCGGCGAAATAAAGAACGACGCGGTTGCCGCCGGGATCGAACAGCTCCGCCTCACGCCACAGCCAGCTCTTGTCCTCCGGCCCGCTTGCGAACCGAAGTCCGGCTGCGCTAAGCTTGGCGACCGTTTCGTCCAGATCCTCGCACTCGAAATAGACCGTCGTCCCGCCGCCGCCTTTCTCGCCCTGGTGAAGCGAAAAAGTGCTGTCCCCATCGGGGCAGACGAAACGCGCATACCGGGGACGCGCATCGACAACGGGGCGAAGACCGAGGACGTAGTAGAAATGCCAGCCCGCATCGAGGTCAGGCATCGTAACGGTCACCTGATTGAGGCGCATGATCCATATCCTCTGCTGAGGGCGCACCCGCATTGGCTCTGCCTTGCCGCGCTTCAATGCCAGTTATTGCATGGGATGCGATCCTTCAACACCTCTTTGCTTCGGCGCGGGCATCCTTCAACGGTCCTCATCCTGAGAGCCTGTGAATCTATCGATTTTCCAATTTTTCAATGCGCGTTAAATCAATGACTTAGCTCTTTTGAAAACGACGAAATCCAAAAGATTCACAGACTCTGAGGCGCGCAGGCCGAAGGCCGGAGCCTCGAAGGACATGCGCCAACGCCGCTCCTTTCATTCATCAAACGTCCGAGCACCCGCCCCGCCCTTCGAGGCCCCTGCGGGGCGCCTCAGGGTGAGGCTCTCTTGGGGTTTTGCGCTTATCCTCTGACGCGGCTGATGCAGAGGCTACGCAACCTTGCTCCGGCAAATCCTATGCCGTCGGGTCACCGGATAAGGGAGCGCGGGAGGAGCGTAGAGTTGGGCAGGCGGTGCGCCGGCGTGAGGAAGATGCGCCCTCGTTCCGCTGAAGGGCGCAGAGTCCTTGATCAGGGCACGATCAGCGTTCCGATGCCGTGCTCGGTGAAGATCTCGAGCAGGACGGAATGGGCGGTCTTGCCGTTCAGGATGACGACCCCCTGCACGCCGGCCTTGATGGCATCGATGCAGGTCTCGACCTTCGGGATCATGCCGCCCGAGATCGTGCCGTCGGCGATCAGCGCATGCGCTTCGGCGACGGAAAGTTCCTTGATGAGCTGACCCTTCTTGTCGAGCACGCCGGGAACGTCGGTCAAAAACAGCAGGCGGGTGGCGTTGAGCGCGCCGGCAATGGCGCCGGCGAAAGTGTCGGCGTTGATATTGTAGGTCGCGCCGTCGCGGCCCGGCGCCACCGGCGCGATGACCGGTATCATCTCGGAGCGGGCGAGCAGATCGAGCAGCGTGCGGTCGACCTCCACCACTTCACCGACGAAGCCGAGATCGAGCACCCGCTCGATGTTGGAATCCGGGTCCTTGATGGTCTTGCGCGCCTTTTCGGCGAAGACCATGTTGCCGTCCTTGCCGCAAAGGCCGATCGCCCATTCGCCGGTCTGATTGATCAGCGCGACGATCTCCTTGTTGATCGAGCCGGCGAGCACCATCTCGACGATCTCGACCGTCTTCTGGTCGGTGACGCGAAGCCCGCCTTCGAATTTCGATTCGATGCCCATCTTGGTCAGCATCGCGCCGATCTGCGGGCCGCCGCCGTGGACGACGATCGGGTTGACGCCCGACTGCTTCAGAAGCGCGATATCGCTGGCAAAGGCCTTGCCGAGCTCGGGATTGCCCATCGCATGGCCGCCGTACTTCACCACGATCGTCTTGTTTTCATAACGCTGCATGAAAGGCAGCGCCTGGGCGAGAAGACGTGCCTGGATTTCGCTTTCGGACTCGTTCATGGGGACCCCGCAGGAGTTGATCGCGGGCCTTTTATCGCAAGTTTCTGACAGAGGGAATAATCCAGACCGCAATAGTTTTTCGTATCTGGCACGGAGCCAAAGGAGTTGGACCCGCCGGCTGAGCGAGGCACGATATGGGGAACGCACGCAAGGCGATGAGATCAAGGACCTGATCGGCCGCGTCGCGCTCGATCGCCTGGCATTCGCTGTCCTCCACAACCAGACTGCACCGAAACTTTTCGCAATCTGCCTGCGCATCTTGAAGGACCGCACGAAGGCCGAGGATGCCTGCAGGAAGTCTATATCAGCTCTGGCAACGCGCTCGAAGCTTCCGGGCAGCCGCGGGATCGTCCTCGGCGTGGCTGGCCGCAATTGCCCGCAACCGGTCGATCGATCTGCGGCGTGCGCGCAAGCCCGTCACCTACGAACTCGAGAGCGTTTACGATCTTGCCGCTTCCGAACCCGACCCGCAAAGACAGACGGTGACGAAGGATGAAGGAAGGCGGATTGACACCTGCATGGAAGAGTTGGAAGCTGATCGTGCGGTCGCCGTGAAACGGGCTTATGTCGAAGGGCTGAGCTATCAGGAACTGGCGGATCAGTTCGGCGTTCCGCTGAACACGATGCGGACCTGGCTCAGGCGCAGCCTCTTGAAACTGAGAGAGTGCATGGAACGATGACATCGCCCGACAAAAGCAAGGGAAACCGCTCCCGCGACGAGGTCCTCGCCGGTGAATATGTCTTGGGCGTCCTATCGCAGCAGGATCGCCGGGTGGTGGAAGAGCGCATGCGCCGCGATCGGATATTTGCGGCGATCGTCAGCCGTTGGGAAACCAACCTCTCCGCCTTCAACGACGAATATGACGGCGTCGCGCCGAGCCGGGAAACCTTCAAGCAGATCGAGTCCCGGCTGTTCGGCGAGGCCGGAAAACCCGCATCCTATTCGCAGGGGCTGTGGAATTCGGCGGTCTTCTGGCGCTCATTGGCGTTCGCCTGCATCGTCGTCGCCGTCAGTGCCGTCATCTTCGCCTCCGGCCTTGTGCCGCAGCCGCAGGGGCCGGCACCGCTGGTGGCCGAACTTTCGGGCCAAAACAACGCGATCAATCTCCGCGCCTCCTATGAGATCCAGAGCGGCCGACTGAAGATCGTGCCTGTTGCCGCCGGCAAGCCGGAGGAGAAATCGCTCGAACTCTGGCTGGTGCCGGGCAGCGGCGCGCCGAAATCGCTCGGCATCTTCCAGCCCGGCGAAAGCGGCGAACTCGTCATTCCCGCCGATCTGCGCAATATTGTCGCCGATGGCGCAACCCTTGCCGTCAGCCTAGAGCCTTTCGGCGGCTCGCCGAGCGGACAGGTGACCGGTCCGGTCATTGCGAGCGGCAAGGTGCACCGGCCATAACGATGCCTCGCGCGATGCGATGGCCAGGACCGTCGCCAAGATAATCAAGGACAAGGACAAGGACAAGGACGAGGGCGTCGTCCACGTCGTCGATAAAGTGCTGTTGCCGACGATGTAAAACTATCCGTATCGGCAGAGGCATCGGGGGCTCTGCGGAGCGCCGCTTTTATTTCCAACCTGCAATGCCGACGGTTTCGGCGATCGCCTGGCGCAGGTCATCGAGCCCGTCACCTTTTTCGGACGAGGTGGACAGCACGTAGGGATAGGCGGCCGGGCGCTTGCGGATCTTTTCCGCCGTGTCGGCCAGAAGCTTCGGCACGGCCGGCGCCTTGATCTTGTCGGTCTTGGTCAGCACCACCTGGTACGAGACGGCCGCCTTGTCGAGCAGGGTCAGAACCTCCTCGTCGTTCTTCTTTATGCCATGGCGGCTGTCGATCAGCACGTAGACGCGCTTCAGCGTCGCGCGGCCGCGCAGGTAATCGAAGACGAGCTTCGTCCACTTGTCGACCTGTTCCTTCGGCGCCTGCGCATAGCCATAACCCGGCATGTCGACGATCGCTGTCGGCGGCAGGTCGCCCGCTTCGCCGGAATATCCGTCCGGTACAAAGTAGTTGAGTTCCTGCGTGCGCCCCGGTGTGTTCGAGGTGCGCGCCAGACCTTTCTGACCGACCAGCGCATTGATGAGAGACGATTTTCCGACGTTCGAGCGTCCGGCAAAGGCCACTTCCGGCGGTCCTTCCGGCGGCAGGAAGTTGAGCGACGGGATGCCGCGGATAAAAATCCATGGCTGGCCGAAGAGTGGCTTTTCGTTTTCGGGCATGCGGGCTCGGCAATCTCCGGGTTCAGTCTTCTGTCGGCTTCGTGGTTTTGGCGGCGGATGTCAAGCTTTCAGGCGGGCAGCGTCTTGCTTCACAAGTTGGCCGGAAATGAAAAGCCCCGCCGAAGCGGGGCTTGAAAGCATCATTTCGACGGCGCCGTCTTTCGCCGGAACAGGCCCTTCAGATTGTCGAAGAGTTCGATCTTCACGCCGTGGCGCTTCATGATCACCGACTGCTGGATCACCGACAGCGTGTTGTTCCAGGCCCAGTAGATGACGAGGCCGGCCGGGAAGCTTGCCAGCATGAACATGAACACCAGCGGCATCCAGTTGAAGATCATCGCCTGCGTCGGGTCGGGCGGCGTCGGGTTCATGCGCATCTGCAGGAACATGGTGACGCCCATGATCAGCGGCCAGACGCCGAGATGCAGGAAGGTCGGCGCCTCGAAGGGCAGCAGGCCGAACAGGTTGACGATCGTCGTCGGATCGGGCGCTGAAAGGTCCTTGATCCAGCCGAAGAAGGGCGCGTGCCGCATCTCGATGGTGATATAGATCACCTTGTAGAGCGAAAAGAAGATCGGGATCTGCAGCGCCACCGGCCAGCAGCCGGCGATCGGGTTGATCTTCTCTTCCTTGTAGAGCTGCATCATCGCCTGCTGCAGCCCCATGCGGTCGTCGCCGAATTTCGCCTTCAGCTCCTCCATCTTCGGCTGCATGCGCTTCATGTTCGCCATCGAGGCGTACTGCTTGCTGGCGAGCGGGAAGAACAGCGCCTTGACGACGATCGTGGTGCAGAGGATCGCCACGCCGAAATTGCCGAAGAAGCGATAGAAGAAGTCCATCAGCTTGAACATCGGCTTGGTGATGAAATAGAACCAGCCCCAGTCGATCAGCCGGTCGAACTTCGGGATCGAATAGGAGGCCTCGTAGCCGTCGATGACGGGCACTTCCTTTGCGCCGGCAAAGACGAGGTTCTTGAGCTCGACCGTCTGGCCCGGCGCAACGCTGAAGGCATCGTCCTTATAGTCGGCCTGATAACGCGGCTGACCGTCGGAAAAATAGGAGAAGTGCGCCTCATAGGCTGACGTCTGCGGCGGTACGATCGTCGCCGCCCAGTATTTGTCGGTAATGCCGAGCCAACCGCCGGTGGATTTCGCCGGGGCCACGGCTTCCTTCTCCACGGCGCTATATTTGCTTTCGATCAGGCCGTCGTCGCCGATGACGCCGATAAAACCTTCGTGCAGCACGTAGACGGAGGGGGTCGTCGGCTTGTTGTAACGCGTCACGCGGCCGTAGGAGGAAAGCGAGGCAGGAGCCTGGCCCGAATTCTGAACCTTGTCGGCGACGGTGAACATGTAGCGGTCGTCGACGGAGATCGTGCGGGTGAAGGTCAGGCCCTTGTCATTGGTATAGGAGAGCGTCACCGGCGTCTTCTCGGTGAGCTTGGCGCCCTCCGGCGCTGTCCACAGCGTCGAGGGACCGGGGACCGCACCGGTCGCGGCGCTGCCGATATAGCCGAGCTCGGTGAAGTAACCATCCTTGGTTTCGGCCGGGCTGAACAGCGTGATGGTCGGGCTCGAGTCGTCGACGGTCTCGTGATAGCCCTTGAGCTTCAGGTCGTCGAGCCGGGCGCCGGCAAGGTTGATCGAGCCGGAAAGGGCAGGGGTGTCGATGGCGATACGCGGGGTCTTTTCGAGCGCCTGCTCGCGCGTCGCCGTCGCGGCCGCCTGGCCGGACGGGGCCGCGCCGGTCGTCTGGGCCGGTGCCTGGCCGCCTGCCGCGGGCTGCTGCGTCTGCTCGGTCTGCTGTTGCGCCTTCTGGGCTTCCTGCGCCTTGCGCTGGGCTTCGATGCGCGGATTCATATAGAGAAACTGCCAGCCGAGGACGATCAGCACCGAGAGAGCGATCGCAATGAAATAATTGCGGTTGTTTTCCATCATAGGTTCCTGGGGCGTCCGTTTCCTGGGCGCCGGTGTTTCGGCCTGGTTTCCACGCGGGATTTCAATTCCGCGGCCAATTCCTGGAAGGACGCGTCGAGCACGTCCCTGCGCGCGACAACCACATAGTCGTGTCCGGGCTTCATTGCAAACCCCGCATGAAGCCGCACCGCCTCTTTCAGGCGGCGGCGCATGCGGTTCCGCTCGACCGCGTTGCCATGTTTTTTGGTGACTGTAAAACCGACTCGGGCCTGGCTGTCGGGGTCCTTCCGGTCGAGGACTTCCAGAAGGAAGAGTCCTCCCCGGCGTTTTTCGCCCTCGCGCACGGCAAGAAACTGCGGGCGGCTCTTCAGCCGCCCGACAGCGTGTTTCTTCTCACTGGTCGTCAATTCGCCCGCCATCTCTTATCGGGCAACCCGGCCTTAAGCCGAGAGACGCTTGCGGCCCTGCGCGCGGCGGGCAGCGATGACCTTGCGGCCACCCTTCGTGGACATGCGCGCACGGAAGCCGTGGCGACGCTTGCGAACAAGCTTGGATGGTTGGTAGGTACGCTTCATTTATTTAAACACCGCGGAGTGCGGCCCTTCTTGAATTTGCATGATGCAAGGAGCGTTGTTTTTCGAACGGGCGGGCCATGAAGGCCTTAGGTGACCGGACGTGCGGCGGCTTATACGGATGAAGTCTGCCAAAGTCAATTATGACAGATCATTTCACCGGTAATGCTGGCCAGCCCGTGGTTTCGCACACAAGTATTAACAAGCTTTCTTTGCCCCAGAAGGTTGTACTTTGTCGCCATTGGGGAAGAAAGTCACAAATTTCAGTGACTTGAGCCTGGGCAGGCGTCGGCATGGCTTATTTTCAGTGGTCATAATCGTAAATATTAGAAATCCAACTTTAATGAATTTCGTCGATAGTCGGCTCATCGGCTGGGAATTTGCTTTCCAGGCAGTTTGGGGTAGCTAGGAGGCACTGCATTGAAGATCCGCGGGAAAATTAATTTGCTGGTTTGCGTGATGGGTGCGGTGGCGCTTCTGATCGGCGCGACGGCATTGTCCGCCATGCGCGAATACAGCCGTAACCTGACGGCCTACGAACAGGCCGCCGCACGCGCCTATGCCGGCGAGCGCCTCAACCGTTTCGTCACCGCTGTCGTCATGGAGTCGCGCGGCATCTATGCGGCGAAGACGATCAAGGATACGCCGAACTTCGCCAAGGGCATCACGGCCGCTCTCGATGAGATCGACAAGGTCATCGCCGGCTGGGCGCCGCTCGTTCCCGAAAGCGAGAAGGCCAACTTCGCCAAGCTCGTCTCCCGCGCCGCTGAATTTCGCACCTTCCGCACGGAAACGGCTCGCCTCGGCACCGAGGTCGGGCCCGAGGCCGCCAGCCAGCAGGGCAATAACGAGGCCAATCGCGCCAATCGCAAGGCTTTCCAGGCTGAAATCGATGCGGTCGTCGCTACCGACAAGGCGGCGCTCGAGGCCGTCAACGCCGAGATCGAAAGTTTCCGCTCCTGGGTCCTGATGCTCGTGCTCAGCATTACCGGCATCGGCATCGCGGTCGGCATCGGCATGGGCTTTTATATCGGCACCAGCCATCTGAGCCGACCAATCAAGCGCGTCACCCACGCGATCAAGGAGGTCGCCAACGGCAATTTCGACGCCGAGGTTCCCTTTGCCGGCCGCAAGGACGAAATCGGCGAGATGGCCGCCGCGGTCGCGGTCTTCAAGGAGAACGGCCTTGCCGTCAAGCGCCTGAACGCTCAGGAGGCGGCGATGCGCGCCAAGAGCGACGATCTGCAGTCGAGCATGTCGGTCGTCGTGGCCGCGGCTGCGGCCGGCGATTTCAGCCATCGCATCGACAAGGACTATCAGGACGAGAACCTCAACCAGTTCGCCGGCAATATCAACACGCTGCTGTCGAGCGTCGATGCCGGAATCGGCGAGACCCGCCGCGTCATCGCAAGCCTTGCCGAAGGCGATCTGACCCAGACGATGAACGGCAATTTCCAGGGCGCCTTCGCCGAGCTGCAGCAGAACGTCAACAACAGCTTCGTAACGCTGCAGGCGACGATGCGCGAAGTGCGCGAGACGACCGAAGCGATGAACGGCAACACATCCGAGCTGCGCAATGCCAGTGACGACCTGTCGAAGCGCACTGAGCAGCAGGCGGCGGCCCTCGAACAGACCTCCGCCGCGCTCGACGAGATCACAGCCGTCGTCCAGAACTCCACCGAGCGGGCGCATGAAGCGACCGTCATGGTTTCAGAAGCCAAGGAAAATGCCGGCCGCTCCGGCGTCGTCGTCCGCAACGCCGTCGAGGCCATGGGCCGCATCGAGCAGGCCTCGCGCGAAATCAGCCAGATTATCAACGTGATCGATGAGATCGCCTTCCAGACCAACCTCCTGGCGCTGAACGCCGGGGTCGAGGCCGCCCGCGCCGGCGAGGCCGGCAAGGGCTTCGCGGTGGTCGCGCAGGAAGTGCGTGAACTCGCCCAGCGTTCGGCGACCGCCGCCAAGGACATCAAGGCACTGATCACCAAATCGGGCGATGAGGTGCAGGTCGGCGTCAAACTCGTCCAGGCGACCGGTGAGGCGCTGTCGGAAATCGGCACCCGCGTCATCGCCATCAACGACCATATCCATTCGATCGCCACGGCCGCGGTCGAACAGTCGACCGGTCTCAAGGAGGTCAATACCGCCGTCAACCAGATGGATCAGGTGACCCAGCAGAATGCTGCAATGGTGGAAGAAACCTCTGCCGCCACGCACCGGCTTTCAGCCGAAGCCAACGGGCTGGTGCACCTCATTGCCCGCTTCAAGCTTTCGGATGCGGTGGCGCCCGTGGCGCTTGTACGCAACGAGCCGCACAGGCAGCCGGTCGCCTCACCCGCCCACCGCGCGATCGCCAAAGTCGCCCGCGCCTTCGGCGGCAGTGCGGCTGCAGCCGAGCAGAGCTGGGAAGAGTTCTGAGACTTTTCCAACGCCCAGTAGCTGCCCCTCACCCTGACCCTCTCCCCGTAAAACGGGGCGAGGGGACGTGCCAGGCGCGACGTTGAGATGGAGGAGGCCGGTGCGGCATGTCCTTTCGCCCCGTTTACGGGAGAAGGTGCCGGCAGGCGGATGAGGGGCCGCCCGTCGCGCCAACCAGAGAGCAATTGCACCAACATAACGAATCACGACGCCGCCTTCGGCAGCATTTCGTTGTGGCGACGTGACGCCGCTCGCAAAGATTTGAAAGCGGAACCTATTGGTCTAATATAAAGCTCCAACGGTAAGGGTGGCCAAAGCGCTGCCGATCGGGCGAGACAAGAATGCCGGTGCGAAACCAGGGCGACAATCCTTCGGCAGAACCCCCAGCAGCCACCGAGGCTGCCAAGGGGCGGTGCCCGTCCGGCTTCTTCGGCGGGCTTTCGGGCAAGCTGCTCTGGCTCACCGTTGTCTTCATCATGCTTGCCGAGATCCTGATTTTCTTTCCCTCCGTCGCCAGCATGCGGATGCGCTGGCTGCAGGACAGGCTGAACACGGCCGCTGCCGCCGCCATCGTCATCGACGGGCTGCAGCCGATCGAGCTGCCGCGCGCCCTGCAGAAGGAAACGCTGGAGGCGACCGGCACCAAGGCGATCGTACTGCGCAAGGAAGGCACTTCGCGGCTGCTGGCAACGACTGACATGCCGACCTCCGTCGACGAATCCTATGACCTCACCGACGTGCCGCCGCTGACGGCGATCCGCGACGCGCTCGACACCCTGGTTTTCGGCGGCAGCAGGATGATCCGCGTCTATGGTCCGGTTGGTGAAAACAAGATCGGCGTCGAGGTTGTCATGAAGGATCGGCCGCTGCGCACGGCGATGTTCGCCTATTCCCGCAACGTGCTGCTGCTGTCGGTGCTGATCTCGCTTTTCACCGCGACGCTGATCTTCTTTGCGATCAACCGCATTCTGATCGGCCCGATTCGCCGGCTGACCGGCAGCATGCAGCAATTCTCCTCCGATCCCGAGAATCCGGCCCATATCTATATCGGCGACGGCGGCCGGGACGAGCTGGCGGTGGCCGGCCGCAATCTCACCTCGATGCAGATGGAGCTGCAGAAGACGCTGAAGCAGCAGAAGAACCTTGCCGCTCTTGGCCTCGCCGTTTCAAAGATCAATCACGATATGCGCAATATTCTGGCTTCCGCGCAGCTGATGTCGGACCGGCTCGTCGATGTCGATGATCCGATGGTCAAGAGCTTCGCGCCGAAGCTGCTGCGCACCATCGACCGCGCGGTCGGTTATACGACGGAGGTGCTGTCCTATGGCAAGGCGAGCGAATCGGCGCCGCGCCGCCGCCATGTTCGGTTGCTGGGACTGACACAGGACGTCAAGGATATGCTGGCGATCGATCCGCAAAGCGGCATCGAGTTTGTCGAACAGTTCGCTGCCGATCTCGAGGTCGATGCCGACGGCGAGCAACTGTTCCGGGTCATTCACAATCTCTGCCGCAACGCTCTGCAGGCGCTGACTTCGCCGGGCGAGGGCGGCCCCGGCGCCATCAGGCGCATCACCGTTTCCGCCCAGCGTGTCGGCAGCGTCGTCAGCATCACGGTCGACGATACCGGTCCCGGCATGCCGCTGAAGGCGCGCCAGAACCTGTTTGCCGCCTTTCGCGGCTCGGCCCGTTCCGGCGGCACCGGCCTCGGCCTGACCATCGCCCGCGAATTGGTGCTCGCCCATGGCGGCACGATCGCGCTGGTGGAAAAGCCGACGGTCGGCACCCAGTTCCGCATCGAGATCCCCGATCGCCCGGTTTCACTGGATGATTACCGCAATCGGACACAGGGTGAGAAGTGATGGGAGTTTCGCCGGAGCGTGGCCGTTGCAGACAAAGAGCGATTTTTTCAGAAATGCTCTTGCAATGTCCGAAAGGACCCTTTAGAGGATCGCCCACGCAAGCGGCGCCGCCGCTTCTGCCACGCACCCGTAGCTCAGCTGGATAGAGCACCAGACTACGAATCTGGGGGTCAGGAGTTCGAATCTCTTCGGGTGCGCCATTCTTTCCCTTCATTTGCTACCTCCTGTTTTGGAAAATCGGTTCCGAATATCATAGGCGTTTCCCGCCTCTGTCCGTCACTTCATCAGCAGATATCCATGACCGAACCCGACTTCGACAAACTGGCAGTTACCATCCATAATGAGCGGCTGAAGTTGCTTGCGACCTTCCTGAACGGCATCGGCATTTCGGTGTTTGCGGTCGGCGGCCTGGCCCCTGTATTTTCCAGCCTGTATAATTCCGGCGGCCCGACCCTTTTCCTGATGCTGGTCAGCATCGTTTGTTTTTTGACCGCATGTACATTACATTACTCGGCAAGCACGGTTCTCAAAAGGATGAAGCCATGACGACGATGGAAATGATTTCGCTGCTCCTGATGCCCATCGCCGGATTGATCATCGCCGGAACGGCGGTCTATCTCGTCAACCATCACAAACTTTGATCGGGTTCCGCGCACCGACGCAACAGAAACCTCCCGAAAGGGCTTGCGGGCCTGTCCAGTGCGAAAGTGCCTGGCTGGCCTAAATCATTTCCAGCCTATCGCACCCACGAGCTTTTCACGATCTGACCAAGCCAACGAATTGCTCTGCTGGCCTGATCCCGTCGCCTTCATCGGCGCGCTGCAGCTAATGGACATTGACCATCTGTCGCGCGGGCGCTTCGGCGGCTTTTCCGGGAATGCGCTCGAAGCGGCGGGAAGGTTGGCCGCGAGAATGCTAGACCGGGGCATGTCGCTCATTCCTTGATGGGGATCCGGGCTTCGATCGCAGCTTCGATGAACGCCTGCCGCGCCTCCTCCCGGCTCCGTTTGCCGGATATGACATCGGCGCAAACCGCACACGCTCTGTCGAGCGCAGGGCCCTCTTCTGTCGGCCAATCTTCGATCAGCGCCCATGTTGCGGCCTGGGTCGTCTGGATGACCACCCACTGATCCGGGCCTTCAAGGGCAAGCGTCACCGGCTTCTTCCATAGGGTCTGCATTATTGCAGGATCTCCACTGCGTATTCTCCGCCGCCTGCTCACATAAGACAATTCAGTCGGCGTGGCGAGGTGGCCGCCTGAACAAGATGTTCTCTGGAGCAGTGAGCTGCTCGTGAAACATCGGCATACTCGGCTCGCCTATTTTTCGGCAGTCGCTTCTTTTCGCCGCTTGATTCTCAGTCCCAATGGAGGAAAGCGAAAAGTATCGAAAGATCGCCTAGTTGAACTCTTTCTCAAAGTCTTCCCTGTCTTTCTTCCCGGACATGGATGAGTAATAGCCGCTGCAAATCAGATAGGAGCACTCATCCGGGTCGCCCATGTCCCATCCCGGCAGGCAGAGCACGACGCGTTGAAACTTGGCGTTGCAGAGTCCATGGTTTGCTAGCAGCCGCGGCTCGTTTCCGAAATACGCGCTTATGGCTTTCTGACGAGTCCATGCAGGCACGGCTTTCCAATCAGCCTGGCCACCCTCGTCGCTCACATTGGCGATCGCGCAGAGCGACCAATTCGATATCATGATTGGCTGATCGCAGGGAAAAGCCTGGACGGCGCTCCCCAGCAAGATTGAAATCAATGCCATCAGCCGCTGGCCGTAGACCATCGCGCCCTTCTCCCTCATGCCACTCTTTCGCATTCTGGCCTCCCCGCAATTACCCATCAGGTGATATCAAAAACGTTCTAAGATTATTTTCCTAGTTCATGAAACGTTCTTACGCTAGATTGCTCACCGTTGCAACCATGGAATGTTGAATGTCGAAGAATTTGCAGTGATTGGTAATATGGGTGCTTGGGTGGGTCTTTCCCTCCGCACGCCTGAAAAAATGAGTTCTTCTGCCGTTTCTCGGAAGGACGTGCTGGCAGCCGAGACGAGGGGCTGATGGCGGAATTCAATCCTCGCGACAAGAGCCGAACCAGTGCCGACAAGACGCGATCGCTTGTGCGCAAACATACCGCGCCGCCGAGCGGGAACGACGACAGCAGCCTTCGCTGGCAATGGCTGACGATTCAGCTGCTGGAATCGGCGGCGTTCACGTCGCTGAGCGCCAATGCCAGCCGCGCCTTCTTCCGCATCATCATCGAGCACACCGCGCATGCCGCCCTGGAAAATGGCAAACTTGTCGTGACGCACGCGCAGTTCGTCTCTTACGGCGTCACCGGTGAATATGTGGCCGATGCCCTCGATAAGCTGGAATATAAGGGCCTTATCAAAGTTCGCCGCGGCCGGGCGGGCAGCGGTGTCGCGCATCCCAACCTGTTCACGCTGACTTTTGTCGGCGACCATGAAGGCGCGCCGCCAACGAACGATTGGCAGCGATGCACGGCGGAGAGGTGCCGGAAGTGGTCGGAGATAGACCGCAAGCCTGCCGCAGACAAACGCGGGCGGGTCGGCAGGAAGAAAAAAACGCCACATCGGGATTGCGAAATTCCCCCGCTTCGGGATCCCGAAATTCGCCGCGCCTCGTGAGAAGTCGAGGCGTGGAACACGCAATGATTTCAATGCCCCAACCAATTTCGGGATTCCGCAGTGCTATATAGATCTTGCTGGGGAGTACCTCATGAGTCCCGCAAGATCAAACCAGGAGCTAGAGCTTTTCCGGGTTAGATTGAACCATTCTGTTGGCTCAAACGGAGTCGGCCGGTCGATCAGGCGGCCCGTTTCAGCCAACCCTCCCGCAGATTTGCCTGGCAAGTCTACAAGACTTTGGAATCGCCGGACGCACTAATCGCTTCGCCACGGCGGAGCGGTGCGGCCGGTGGGCCGGGCATCTCTAGCCAGGATCAAAGGCGATCGGCTCGGACGTACCTGGGGGTATGCCCGTCTCCAATCGCCTTTGCCCTGACGAAAACCTGCTCCGTCAGAATGCTTCAATCTAACCCCGAAAAGCTCTAGTGGCGTGGTTGCCTGCTGCCGGCATGTCTAGTTTCGCGCAACCTTGCTCGTGTATCCGCGAGCCTAATGATGTTTGAGGCGTTTCAGCCGGGGGAATGCATGGCGATGGGAAGTTTTCGGGCTCTGGGCGCGGCGGCGACGATGGCCGCCTTTGCCGGCTGCGTCGACCATGCGAACGCGCCGGTGCTTTTGCCCATCGGAGTGCCGGTCAATCCGCCTGCCGTCGCCCAAGGCATCTGCGTAACCGACGGCAACGCGATGTATGACGAGGCGAAGAAGCAGTATCATCTGCGCGCCCAGTTGACCGGCTATGCCGAGGCCGATGCGCTGGAAGAGGAAACGACGGCGCGCGCCGCTGCCCATCGCCAATATGTCGCCTGCCTGTCCGCCCAGGGTTACCGGGCTTTATACGCGAATTGAGAACAGAGAATTCGCATTCTTAGCCAGCGCCCCCTCGCGCCATTCTTGCTGTCGCGACTTTCACGTTTTCTCGCGAAAAACTCACGCGGGATCGCCTGCAATCACGAGTTTTGGAAACTGTGCGTGCGCGCGGAACTGCGCACTTGGGACAGGCATTTTCCCAGGATAAATCCACGAAGGAGGGTTTATCATGAAGATGTTCAATCTTGTCCGTTCCGCCGTCGCGCTCAGCGTGCCTCTCGTCCTCGCGCCGATCGGCCAAGCTGAAGCCGCTCCCCTTCAAACGGTGCGGCCGCCCAATATTTCCTACGTAAAAACCGTGCAGTATAAGCCGCATCCCGGTCTTTGGCATGGCTATCGCGGCTTCCGAACGGAGCGCCCCGGCACCCGCCGTCACTCCGATGGCTACTGGTATCCGCTTGCCGCTTTCGGTGTCGAGGCCGGCGCCACCGGTTCCATCATCCGCCAGCCGGTGAACAGACCAGCGGCTCCGACGATGTGCAACCCTACGTTTTCAGGATCGATCGGTCCCGGCAGCATGCCCTGCGATAATGGCTACTGAGCCGGCAAATGAAAGGGGCGGCGCGAGCCGCCTTTTTCCTGTTTCGGGCGCCGCTCACATGTTCGTGACCTCTGTTGCGATGCGGTAGATTGTGACAGATCCGCTTCCTAACTCCTCGGCGTAAATTCACCTGATCCTCCCAAGGAGACGACAATGATCACGACGTTCAAGAGCGGCCTGGCGGCCGCAGCCCTCGGTGCGATGCTCGGCCTTTCCGCCTTCGCAGCGCAAGCGGCACCCCTCCAGTCGAGCGCGACGCAGCAGGGCTCGGTCAAGCAGCAGGTTGTCCAGGATGAGACCCGCGTGCAGCACGACAGGGGCACGACCGGTTCGATTGATGAAGGAAGCCCGAAGGGCATGGCCTCGCCCTACATGATGAACCCGAAGAAGCCGCTGAACATGGATTGCAAGCTCGGCTTCAACCCGACGAGCAGCTCCGGCTGCAACTATTAACCGGGCGCTTTGCGGTGGCGGTGAGGGGCGGCTTCCCGGCCGCCCTTTTTCGCCGCAGACGACGGCGCTCGCTATGTCAAAGCCGCCGCAGATGCAAAAATGCCGGACGCCGGTAGGAAAAGAGGTGGGAAATGCCGGCTCACAAGGGCGATTGACGTCTCTGCCTTGGAATTGCCATGCTGGCCGCGATGGTCGCATTCATAATCAATTGAATTTCAGACAGGTGGGACAGTCATGACCGCAAAGGCTGCATGCTCGGATTTCCTGCATTTTTTCCGCTCCTGGATCAGCAATCCGCTTCGGGTGGCCGCCATCGCGCCATCGGGTGATTCCCTTGCTAGGATCATGACCAGCGAAATTGCGGAGCTCGATGGGCCGATCATCGAGCTCGGCCCGGGCACGGGCGTCTTCACCCGGGCGCTGCTCGCCCGCGGCATCAGCGAGGCGGATCTGACGCTGATCGAATACGGCCCGGAATTCATCGATGCGCTGCAGACGCGGTTCCCGGCGGCGCGGATATTGCAAATGGACGCAGCCCACCTTGCCCAGGCCGATATTTTCGAGGGAGAACCGGTCGGCGCCGTCATTAGCGGCCTGCCGCTTCTGTCCATGTCGCCGCGCAAGATCGCCTCGATCCTTGCCGGCGTCTTCACCTATATGCGCCCGGGCGGGGCGGTCTATCAATTTACCTATGGTCCGCGCTGTCCGGTGCCGCGGCCGATCCTCGACCGCCTCGGCCTGAAGGCGGTGCGCATCGGCGGTACGGTTCGCAACCTGCCGCCGGCCTCCGTCTACCGGATCTCGCGCCGCAAGCCGCTGGAACTCTCGCGCGAACGTCTGAGATTCCGTGACGCGGAGATCGAAGTGGCCGCCTTTTCCGGCGAATCGGCCGGCTGAACGCGGCACCGGCTGAGCGGAAGCGACAGGCTTCGACGCAGCCCGGCCGATATATCCCCGCATGCGGCAGCCGGTCGAGGGACGATGTTTCGGCCTCTCCCTGTTATCCCCGCGGACCCGTCCTATATCTGCAAGCGTCGCAGCGGCCGCATGTCCGATATCGCCGCGACGGCCGGGTCATCACCATGCCGGGCATCACCAGACACGGCAGACATTCAGAACCGAAACCATCTTCGCCAGTTCGGCATCCCCGCGCCGGTGAAGCGAGCGGCTTCGGCCAATTCAACGACATTGAACGATTTTATTGACCAAGAGAGGAAAGATCATGTCCAGTCACAACGCAGCCAAGTCAGGCACCTTCAGGATCGGCGGCGAGATCGAGGTCAATCGTCTCGGTTTCGGCGCCATGCGCGTTACCGGTAAAGGAATCTGGGGTGAGCCCGACGACCATGCCGAGTCCATCCGGACGCTGAAGCGCCTGCCGGAGCTTGGCGTCAATTTCATCGATACGGCCGATTCCTACGGCCCCGATGTCTCCGAGTGGCTGATCAAGGAGGCGCTGCATCCCTATGGCGCCGGATCCGTCATCGCCACCAAGGGCGGCCTGACCCGCCACGGTCCCGACATCTGGCTGCCCGTCGGCCGCCCGGAATATCTGATCCAGCAGGCGCATAAGAGCCTGCGCAATCTCGGCGTCGAGCAGATCGACCTGTGGCAGCTTCACCGCATCGATCCGAAGGTGCCGGCCAAGGAGCAGTTCGACGCGATCCGGTCGCTGCTCGATGCCGGTCTCATCCGCCATGCGGGTCTGAGCGAAGTCTCCGTCGCCGAAATCGAGGCGGCCTCGAAGCACTTCAAGGTCGCCACCGTCCAGAACCGCTACAATCTGGTCGATCGCACCAGTGAAGACGTGCTCGATTATTGCGCAAAGCACAATATCGGCTTCATCCCGTGGTATCCGCTCGCCGCCGGCGATCTCGCCCAATCAGGCTCGCTGCTTGATACGATCGCCAGGAAGCACAATGCCGCCCCCAGCCAGATCGCGCTCGCCTGGGTGCTGAAGCGCAGCCCGGTGATGCTGCCGATTCCCGGCACGTCAAAGGTCAAGCACTTGGAAGAAAACGTCGCGGCGGTGGACATCACGCTGTCGGATGAGGAATTCGCGGCGCTGGACGCCGAGGGCCGGAAGGTCTTCAAGGCGGCTTGAGGGGCAATGCAAGCTTGCGGCGGCGGCTGCGTTTCGCCGCATGGCCGCCCCTCACCCTAACCCTTACCTGGGCGAGCCACTGGTCTCGACCCGTCCTGCAGACCCCCGTAAAACGGGGCGAGGGGACGTGCCCTGCAAGAGGTTGGCGAGGGACGGAGAGGTCGCGGCATATTCCCTTTGCCCGCGGGGAGAATGTGGCGGCAGCCGGAAGGGGCTGCCGCCGCTGACCGATCTTTAGTCAAAATTTTGACCAGCCGGTCAAACATGCTGCAAAATGAGGCGTCCGCCTGTCATTTTCTGGGCAAGCATTGCGCTTAGTGCATTGCTGCATTGCGGTAATTTCGCTATTCCCGATCAAATGAATGGGGTATCACTATCTTCGTAAGCAGCGCACTCCTCCTCCCAAGCGCTCTTACATCGGACCGACAGCACTCCTCCTCCCAGTTGTCGGTCAGGATCAAGAGCCTGGCGCACCTCCTCCCGCGCCAGGCTCTTTTCTTTTTCCCCAATACCATTTCGCACGGGCCTGCTTTCCGCGTGCGGTTTGACTCGACAGCCTTCGCCGGACTATTTGAACATGTGCCGTCCGTCCGGCGCGTGAACCGGTTGGAGTTTGGTCATGATCGGCAAATGGCGCGGCACGCGTGCGGCTCTGGCAGGGCTTCTGATTGCAACAATAATGCTCGCCGGTTGCGGTGGCAGGCCGGTCGGGGTGATGCAGGCGGCCGGCACCGTGCCGCCGGGCACGTCGAAAGTCGATCTCCTGGTGGCGACGACGCGCGCTGCCGACGACAATCCGGCCGTGCTTTTCTCCGGCGAACGCGGCACCGGGCTTGCCGTCAACGCCGTCGACGTCTCGATCCCGCCGGAAGCCAATCGCAAGGTCGGCCAGGTGCAATGGCCGAAGCGGCTGCCGGCCGATCCGCTCCGTGACTTCGTCACCGTTTCCGTCGATCCGCTCGAGGGCGAGCGGGCAGGCGAGAGCTGGCTGAAGAGCCATATGCCGAAGAGCCGCCGCGTGCTCGTCTTCGTGCACGGCTTCAACAACCGCTATGAGGACGCGGTCTATCGCTTCGCGCAGATCGTCCACGATTCGCGTGCCGACGTCGCCCCCGTCGTCTTCACCTGGCCGTCGCGCGCCAGCATCTTCGATTACAATTACGACAAGGAAAGCACCAACTATTCCCGCGATGCGCTGGAGGAGCTGCTGACCCGTACCGCCGCCAATCCGGCCGTTGGCGACGTCACCGTCATGGCTCACTCGATGGGCACCTGGCTGACCGTCGAAGCGCTCCGGCAGATGGCGATCCGCAACGGTAAGGTCGCGTCGAAGATCAACAATGTTATCCTTGCCTCGCCGGATCTCGATGTCGACGTCTTCGGCCGTCAGTTCATGAGCCTTGGCAAGGACAAGCCGCATTTCACCATCTTCGTCTCCAGGGATGATCGGGCGCTGGCGCTGTCGCGGCGCATCTCCGGCAATGTCGACCGGCTCGGCCAGATCGATCCCTCCGCCGAGCCCTATCGCAGCAAGCTGGAGGCGGGCCGGCATCACCGTGCTCGATCTCACCAAGCTCAAGGGCGGCGACAGGCTGAACCACGGGAAATTCGCCGAAAGCCCTGAAGTGGTGAAGCTGATCGGCGACCGGCTGATCGCCGGCCAGACGATCACCGATTCCAATGTCGGTCTCGGCGAGGCGGTCGGTGCGGTGGCGATGGGGGCTGCCCAGACCGCCGGAAGTGCCGTCAGCGTCGCCGTCAGCACGCCGATCGCGATCTTCGATCCGCGCACCCGGCGCAATTACGATGCGCAGCTGAAGCGGCTCGGCCAGTCGATGGACAATACCGTCGGTTCGGTCGGCGACAGCGTCGGCGCCGGTCTGCCCGAAAGCCGGTAAAAATTCGTAGGCAGCACCGCTGATCTGATATATCAGGTTAACGAACGGCAATACTGTCTGCCGTGCGGGTGGGTTGATTGCATGACGGATGAAACGAAGAAGAAGGTGGTCGTCGTCGGCGCGGGCGTGATCGGCGCCTCGATCGCTTTCGATTTGCAGCGGCGTGGATTTCAGGTCACGCTGATCGATAAGGGAGAGCCCGGGCGCGGCACCTCTTTCGGCAATATGGCGAGCATCGCGCTCGATTTCGCCGCCGGCTCCGGCCCGTCGACCTGGAAGAAGATTCCCCGCTGGCTGCTCGACCCCGAAGGCCCGGTCTGGCTGCGGCCGTCCTATGCCGCGCGGATGCTGCCCTGGTTCCTGCGCTTCCTCGCGGCCGGCCGGCCTTCGCGGCTCCGGGAAATCGAGGATGCCGGCATGAGCCTGTCGCTGCGGGCGCTCGGCGATTTCAGGGAGATGCTGCAGGCGATCGGCGCGTCCGAGCTGATGACGGAGGAGGGCTGTCTCGCCATTTACGAGACCGAGGCGGAATTTGCCGCAGACCGTGGCCATCTTGCCATGATGCAGCGCTACGGCCTCGAATTCGAGGTCTTGAGCAATGGCGCCATCCAACATCATGAGCCGGCCCTTTCGCCTGTCATCGCCAAGGCCGTGCTGCTGCCGGACAACAAGTCGATCCGCGATCCCTATAGGCTGGTCGTCAGGCTGACTGACGCAGCCATCGCCGCGGGCGCAGCCTTCGCCTCCGGCGCTGTGAGCAACATCGAGCGCAAGGGCGATGGCACGGTCGTCGTCGTCCTCGATGACGGACGTCGGATCGAGGCCGCTTTCGTGGCGCTCGCCGCCGGCGTCCACACCCGTTTCCTCGCCGCAAAACTCGGCGAACCGATTCCGCTCGAGACCGAGCGCGGCTATCACACGCAGATCATGAAACCGGGCATTTCAATGCGCTATTCAGTGATCTGGCCTCATCGCGCCTTTATGGTGACCCCGACGGCCGGCGGCATCCGCGTCGGCGGCAATGTCGAACTCGCCGGCCTCGACGCCGCGCCCGATTTCCGCCGTCCGCGCGTGCTGGTGCGGCACGCCCAGCGGGCGCTTCCGGGTCTGAAGGTCGAGGAGGCGACGGAGTGGATGGGCCATCGCCCGGCCTTGCCCGATACGATCCCCATCATTTCGCCGTCCTCGAAAATGCCGGGGGTTTTCTATGCGACCGGTCATGGCCATCTCGGCTTGACATATGCCGCAACGACAGCGCGGTTGATCGGCGATATGGTGAGCCGAGCAAAACCGTCGGTCGATATAACCCCGTTCCGCATAGACCGATACTGATTGCGAGCAATTCCAGGAAAAGTGTGAAGCGGTTTTCCCAGGCAAAGCGGGACGCGATTTTGCCGGGAATTGCATTAAAACAAAAGTTGGAACCGAGTCGGCGGCGTCAGCCGTCACGCCCGAACTGGAGTTTCGAGATGAGATGGAAGCGCACGATACAGCTGCTGGACGTTCATGCCGAGGGCGAGATCGGCCGCGTCGCGATCGGCGGCGTTCCAAAGATTCCCGGCGAAACCATCGCTGCGCAGCTGCACTGGCTGAACACCGATCCGAAAGGCGACGAGCTCCGCCGCTTTCTCTGCCTGGAGCCGCGCGGTGCCCCGATCGGCTCGGTCAACCTGCTGCTGCCGGCAAGGCACCCCGACGCCGACGCCGCCTTCATCATCCTGCAGCCCGATCAGGCACATGCCAGCTCCGGTTCGAATTCGATCTGCGTGACGACGGCGCTTCTCGAATCCGGCATCGTCGAGATGAAGGAGCCTGAGACGATCGTGACGCTGGAGACCGCCGCCGGCCTCGTCAAGTCGGTGGCGACCTGCCATGACGGGCGCTGCGAGAAGGTCAGGCTCACCATGGTGCCCTCCTTCGTCCATGAGCTCGACGTCGAGATCGACACGCCGCATTGGGGAAAGATCAAAGCCGATCTCTGCTATGGCGGCATCTTCTATGCCCTCGTCGATGTCGGCCAGATCAATCTGACGATCGAGAAGGCCAATGCGGCCGGCCTCGTTCAGGCCGGCATGATCCTGAAAGAGCTGATCAATCGCGACATCAAGGTCGTCCACCCCGAAATTCCGGCAATCTCGGGCGTCGCCTATGTGATGTTCCGCGACACCGAGGCCGATGGCACGGTGCGCACCTGCACCACCATGTGGCCGGGCCGCGCCGACCGCTCGCCCTGCGGCACCGGCAATTCCGCCAATCTCGCCACCCTTTACGCCCGAGGCAAGGCCAAGGTCGGCGACGTCTTCACCTCGAAATCGATCATCGGCTCGGAGTTCGAGGTCGGCCTGCAGGCAGTGACCGAGGTCGCCGGCCGCCCGGCGGTCATCCCCACCATCACCGGCCGCGGCTTCACCTTCGGCCTCACCCAGGTCGCGCTCGATCCCTTCGACCCGCATCCCGGCGGCTTCGCCCTGACGGACGTCTGGGGGCCGTCGGCAGGGGAGATTTGACCGTTCGAGCGGTGCCGAATGTGCGGTGGCTCCAGACGGTTTGCGCCAGGGTCTAGCCCGTACCAGCGATACGGAGGGGGTCTGGCGGACCCGCATACCACCCTCCATCACCGACGTCCCGAGGGAGCCGTTGGCAAGCGAGAACTTCTTGTCTCAACTTGCCACCGGAAGAGAACCCTCTTTGCCGCCCATCAGCGACGTTGGGCAATCCTGGCGCTGATCTGGTCTGCGGCAAGGCTCTCGGCCGGTGCCGGCCTGCCAAGCAGGTAGCCTTGGCCGATGTCGCAGCCGAGATCCTGGAGCCGTTGAAGTTGGCTTTCCTCTTCGATGCCTTCTGCCGTTATCGTCACGCCGAGGCCCGCGCCGAGCGCGATAATGGCCTTGATCACCTTGTCCTGCTTGTCGTTGGTTTCGAACGAAGCGACGAAACTCCGGTCGATCTTGATCTTGTCGAACCGGTAGTTGGAGAGCTGCGAGAGGCTGGAATAGCCCGTCCCGAAGTCGTCGAGAGCAATCCGGACGCCGGCGTTCACCAGATCGTCGAGGACGATCCGGGCGGTGGCGGCATCCTGGATGATGGCGCTCTCCGTCACCTCCAGCTCGATCCTATGCGCGGGCAGACCGACATCGCCCAATATCTTCAGAATCCTGAGGCCCAGCAACCGGTCGCTCAGCTGGATCGGAGACAGGTTGAACGACAGGACCAGATGATTTGGCCAGGAAAGCGCATCGCCACAGGCGTGGCGCAGCAGTTGGTCCGTCAGGTCGACGATCAGACCGGCCTCTTCCGCCACGGGGATGAACTCGTTCGGCGGGATGAATTCGCCGGATGCCGTCTTCCAGCGCGCCAGCGCTTCGAAACCGATAATCTCCTTCGTCTTCAGGTCGACGAGAGGTTGGTAATACGGGACGATCTCAGCATTCTTGATGGCGGCTCGCAGATCCGCTTCCACCCGGATTCGCTTCGCCAGCTCCTCTTGCATCGAAGGGACAAAGGACTTCACCAGATTGCGCCCCTGCTTTTTCGCCACATACATCGCACAGTCCGAATGGCGAATGACCTGGCTTAGATCGTCGCCGTTTTCAGGGTGGAGCGCGAGGCCGACACTGGCGCCAAGATCGACGGCGACGCCATTGAATGTGAAGGGCTTGCTGATCGCGCTCACGATGCGGTTTCCCAAAGCGACGAGATCGGCATTTCCGGTGCGCCGCGCCAGAACGACGAACTCGTCGCCGCCAAGGCGGAAAATGTGATCACGCGGAAAGAGGGAAGAAAGCCGCTGAGCGACGGCCTTCAACACCGCATCGCCGTGATCGTGCCCGAGGAGGTCGTTGATCTTCTTGAAGCCGTCGAGATCGATGCTGAACACGGCATTGCTTTCCTGCGCCCGTTGATCGATCATCGACTGCGCGCAGACGGATTCCAGAAATCTGCGGTTAGGTAGTTCGGTTAGCGTGTCGTGACAGGCAATCCAGTCCACGTTCTTTTCGGCCTGCAGCCTGCGGTCAACCTCTATCGAGAGATCCCGGATTCTCAGCGCCGAGTAGATCAGCCCGAGAAAGCCGGACATATTGAGGGCAAGCAGCGCGTGGTCCAGTGGAAAGTCATGATGCTTTTCGATGAACTCATCCAGCCCCTCATGCCATTGGAAGCGCCAGGACAAGCAGAAGAGAAGCAGGAAGCACGAGAGCCAGGCCAGGATCTCCATCTGCGGTCTGGTGGGTCGGACGCGAGGCATATGAACAGGCTCCTGGTGTGTGAAGAGCCATCATGGCCAGCTCGGAAGACCGCATCGTCCCCGACCTTATTCCGATCGACGACCTGCCGCCGAATGCCGGCATCGACGGCGCCGAAGACTGCCACGACTCATAGGGTGGAGCCAAAGGCATCGGCAATTCGATCACTGGCCAGACTGCGGGCATTCGTAAATCCGGATTTCAGTGTGGTCTTCGAAGATTAATGGCGCGTTTCCGCGGCGAAGGTTTGGGCGTTTCGCTGCGCGCAACGGATATCTTCATCGCAAATTGGATTCACCTCAGTGCGCTCGACGCCGAGATCGACGTGCTGCATCTCGACCCTCAAAGGCCGCCGGGAAGAGGAGGTGACCCGGCTCGCCGAATTCAGGCGGCATCCCGAATGTCGAAGCGGACCACCTTGCCGTCCCGAAACCGGAACACGTGCCCGATCGTCTTCTCTCCTTCGAGCGGTTGGCCTTGCAGGTCACGGACCGACTGCCGGACGTCGGCAATGATTGCGCCGTCCGCTGTCCGGTGAAAACCGACCGGCTGGACGTGGGGATCGATCATCGACCACTGACGCGTCCAATATTCCCGCACCGCCTCGCGCCCATGGACTTGGCCGCCATCCATGCCGTTGGCCCAGACGACATCCTCGGCCAGCGCTGCCAGCACGGCGTCTATGTCGCGTTCGTTGAAGCGCTCGTAGATGTGCTGGAGAATTTTGATATGGTCGTCCATTGCTTTCTCCTTGCAGAGGTGCGGGGTTGCGATCGAGCCCCGCTTTGACGAACCATTTCGGTCATTGCTCCGGGCGGTCAACGAGTTTCAAAGCTCTGCCTGCCGCAGCAGCGCGTTCAGGCGGGCCGTCCATTCCGTGTTGCTGTCTCTGAACGGAGCAAGTGCATCGCCGGCAGCTTCGCGAAGATCGCGTGCCGCGGCAGCAAGGCGGTGAGCCTGCTGGCGGTGTCCCGCGGCCGCGTGGCAGCATGCCTGGATGCGCAGCAGCGCCGGCCAGTCGGGCCGCGCTTTCAGCGCCCGGCGTCCGGTATCGAGCGCGCCCTCGACGTCGCCGGAAAAGAACAATGCCAGCATCAGCAGGCTGAACCAGACGCCGTTCTGCGGATCGTGCGGATTGAGCTCGAGGCCGTGCGCCAATGGCTTGCGCGCCCCGGCAGCGTCGCCCGAAAAAAGCCGAGCCATGCCGAGGACGAGATGCCCCAGGGCGAAGCTCGAACCGAGTTCGATGGATCGTTCCGCCGCCAGGATCGCCTGCTCGGCCCTGCCCGTATAGGCCGAGACGATCGCCAGCCCGTAGTGCGAATAGGGGTTGCGCGCATCGAGATAGATCGCCCGCAGCGCCGCATCCAGTCCTTCCTTCCCGTCTGCGGCGGGGTTTTCCGTCCAGCCGTAGGCGATGAGGCCGGCATTGACCCGCGCCCGCCAGATCTGCGCCTCCGGAAGCATGGGATCGAGCTCGGCGGCCTCGCGGAAGAAGCGCCGTGCGAGAAGGTGGGTGGGTTGCGTCACCTTGTGAAACTGGAACATGCCTTGCCGCACGAGATCCCAGGCAGTGATGTTGCCGGTGTGCGGAGCGATCGGAAGCCCGTGGCGCAACAGCAGTTCGGGCTCGATCGCTGCTGCGATCCGCTCGGCAATGGCGTCCTGCACGGCAAATAGCTCGGCCAGTCGAAGATCGTAATGCTCGGACCAGACGGTGGCGCCCTTCGGGGCGTCCGCGAGGTGCACCGATATCCGGATCCGATCGCCGGTATGCCGGATGGCTCCCTCCACCAGAAAATCGACCCCGAGTTCCAGCGCGACAGACCTCGGGTCCCCGGAACCATTCCTCCTGGCGAAGCTTGCCCCGCGTGAGGCGACGCGGAACCATCTGAGCCGGGCGAGCGCCATGATCAGGTCGTCGGCAATGCCTTCGGCCAGATACTGTCTCTCCACATCGCCGCCGAGATTTTCGAACGGCAGGACGGCGATCGCGGGCATCGACCCGGTTTGTGCGTGCCAGCCGCTCTCGGCTGTCTCGCTCCGCCTCTCCACCGGACCCGAAAATCTGTACCCCACCCGTGGAACCGTGACGATCCATTCGCTTCCGTCCAATGTAGGTCCGAGGAGCTTGCGAAGGGCAGCAATCTGAACGGAAAGATTGCTTTCCTCGACGGCCAATCCCGGCCAGACCGCATCCATCAATTCCGGCTTCGAGACCACACCCCCCTTTGCCGACAGCAGAACGCCAAGCAGGTTGGCGCCGCGGGCGCCGATGGCGACAGGCATGTTGTCGCGGAGCAGGCATCCGTTCTCGGCAATGAATTCGAAGCGGCCGAATACAAGGTGTGGGGGTTTCATGGCGGGAATGATACGCCGATTTCGCAGCTTTTCGGAATTTTTCGGCTTCGCTTCAGGACTTGCGGCGGCTGAGCGCGCAGAGTGGCTCCATCGCAGTGGTCGAAGTGGTGAGAGCGATGATCAAGGAAGCAGCGCAACCGAAAGAGTCTGAAGCATTCCTCGCCAAGGTCGTCTGCGCCGGCGGCAGTCATGTCGCCAGGCAGGGATCGGTCTATTGCTCCGGCGTCTCAGCTGAAAGCGCTGGGTCAACCATGCTGTGGCTCGGGACGATTTCGCTGCCCGCGGGGCGGCGAACCGGCGCCCATCGCCATGAGGGACACGAGACGGCTCTCTTGATGATCGCAGGTCGGGAGATCGAGATCTGGTCGGGGGCAGCACTTGAACGGTGCGAAACGGTCCGCCCCGGCGATTACCTGTTTATTCCGGCCGGCGTTCCGCATGTCGCCGTCAACCGCTGCAGCGAAGACGCCGAATTCCTCGGCGCCCGCAACGACGCAGCCGCGAATGAAAGCGTCGTTCTGATGCCGGAGCTCGACGAGATCGTACCGTGATGCATGTCGCTTCGGAACTGTCCGGCGGTTCCCGGCGCAAAGCCGCCTCAGGCTTTGGCGCGGCATGCTCCAATCACACCGGGAGGTGCATTATGGCCATTATCGAACAACGGCTGGCCGGAATGGGGCTGGAGTTGCCCGAGCCTTTGAAGGTTCGCGACGGACTGCGCTTGCCCTTCACCTGGGTTCGCCTGCGCGGCACCCGCGCTTACATCTCGGGCCACGTCGCATGCAACCGCGACGGAACATTGGCAAATCCGCTTGGCAAGGTTGGCGCCGAGGTTTCGCCGGAGGAGGGTTACGCGTCGGCGCGGCTCGTTGCGCTCGCCCATCTCGCCAGTCTCAAGCGGGCCGTCGGGGACCTCGATCGGGTCACGGCATGGCTTCGCGTCTTCGCCATGGTCAACGTAGCTCCTGGCTTCAACGAGACGCCGCTGGTCACTAACGGCTATTCCGATCTGATCCTCGAGCTGTACGGGCCTGACGTCGGCGCCCACGCCCGCTCGTCCATCGGCATGGCCATCCCCTTGAATGCGCCGGTAAACTGCGAAGCGGAAGTCGAAATCGACGGGTGACGGAAGCGCACCGACCCTTTAGTAGACGAACGGATCGACCTCGCCCGGCTGAGCGCCTGCCTCCTTCGGATAGATCACGCCCTTGCGCAGGATGATGTTGGCATAGAGCCTGGGCTCGCTGGTCTGGATCAGCGCATGGGCGGCCCGCACCCGACCGTAGAAATCCTGGCCGACCAGCGGCACCACCTGACGGTGCGGTTCGTGACGGGCGCAGCAGTCGATCATCTCCTCATGCACCGGATCGAGCTTGTCGCGCTCGGCCTTGACGGTCGAGCGGAAGATCGCTTCCGGCACGAAATCGTCGATCGGCAGCACGCTGAGCACGGCATTGAGCACAGGGATGAGATGGTGGCCGTCGAGCCGGATCAGCCGGCGCGCATGTTCGACGCCGGGATAATTGCCGTCGACGATGGCGATTTCGTCGCCATGGCCCATCGCCCGAAGTGTTGCGAGCAATTCCGGGCTCAAGAGCGGATCAAGTCCCTTCAGCATGGTCTACCTCCTTGAAGAGTACGTTTTGGTCGGTGAGATAGCGCGCAAAGATCGGCAGGCTGGCGCCGCCGATGGCGCGTGCCTGCGCGCCGACCGCGCCCTCGATGATTTCGGGCATGACAACGCCCTGCAGGTCGAGCTTGGCGGCTTCGTCGATCGTCGCCTGCACGATGCGGCTGCGCACCCAATGGGGAAAGCCGCCGTCGATGACGGCCGCGCTGAAATCGACGATCGAGGCGGCGGCGACGATCGCCTGGGCGAGCGCCTTGGCGCTGTCCTGGATCCACGCCTCCATCGGCTCGCCGAAATCCACCCAGTCGTCGGCGGAATACCACAGCGGTTCGGGATCGATACCGCGCTCGCGCAGCATATTTTCCAAGACGAAGATCGAGGCGATTTCGAGCAGCTGCTTGGTTTCGCCGTTCCTGTCGCGCACGGGCAGCGGCCCGATCGCGCCCGCCGTGCCGGTACGGCCGGAAAAGATCGACGAATTCAGGACGATGCCGCCGCCGATGAAGGAACCGATGAAGAAATAGACGAAATCAGGATAGGAGGGGCCGACGCCGAAGACGAGTTCGGCGCCGCAAGCGCTGGTCGCATCGTTCTGCAGGAAAACGGGATGGGAGACGCGCGCGGCGATATCGGCCTGCAGGTCGACATCCCGCCAGACCTCCATGGCGCCCGGCGGCGCTCCCACCTCATCGGCCCAGTTCCAGAGTTCGAAAGGCGCGGCGATGCCGAGGCCGGCGACGCGACCGCGCTGCTTTTCGTCGAGTTGGTCTTCGATCTCGCGGATGCCCGAGGTGACGAAGGCGAGGATTTCATGCGGCAGCGGATAGGCATAGGTCCGGTGCAGCTGCATCCGGATGCGGCCGACGAAATCCATCAGCACCAGATCGGCGCTGCGCCGGCCGATCTTCAGGCCGAAGGAATAGACGGCGTCGGGATTGAGATGCATCGGGATCGATGGCTGGCCGACCCGGCCGCGCACCGGCGCTCCGCGCGACAGCAGCCCTTCCTTTTCCAGGACCCGCATGATCACGGAGACGGTCTGGGCCGAAAGCCCGCTGCGGCGCGCGATATCGGCCTTCGACAACGCACCGTAGAGGCGCACCAGCGACAGCACGAGCCGTTCGTTATAGGCGCGCACCCTGACCTGGTTCGCACCCCCGGCCGGATTTAGAATCGGCGGCGGGACCGGTGTGTGTTCCGGTCCATCCAAAGTCGACATGGCCGCTCCTCCCGAGCGTTCGCCTCCTGCACTTTCCCGATCGAGACGATTTGAGAAACCTGCAGCAGCTCAAAGCGGTAGGGCGTCCCTTGCGCCTCCGAGACCCGCGGCGCAGACACCCTAATTCCATCGAGCATGCCACATGGAATTAATAATTCAATTGGATTTATTTATTGACAAGCGGATTTCTTTCGCTCTTAATTGCCATCGTCAAGGACACGGGCGGCTTTGGAGCGACAGCGACTGAGCGAAGTGTCACATTTGAAAATTCCGGCCCGCAGGGGCGGCGCCGGCAAACTCTGGGAGGAGTTCATGAAGAAATCAGTTCTCGCTTTTGGCGCGCTCGCGCTCGGTGTTGCTTTTTCTGCTCCGGCAATGGCGGCTGACGTTTCCGCCTGCCTCATCACCAAGACCGACACCAATCCCTTCTTCGTCAAGATGAAGGAAGGTGCGACGGCCAAGGCCAAGGAACTCGGCGTTTCGCTGAAGTCCTATGCCGGCAAGATCGACGGTGACAGCGAAAGCCAGGTCGCAGCGATTGAAAGCTGCATCGCCGACGGCGCAAAGGGTATTCTGCTGACGGCCTCCGATACCAAGGGCATCGTGCCTGCGGTCAAGAAGGCCCGCGACGCCGGCCTGCTGGTGATCGCGCTCGACACGCCGCTCGAGCCAGCCGATGCCGCCGACGCCACCTTCGCCACCGACAACCTGCTCGCCGGCAAACTGATCGGTCAGTGGGCCAAGGAAACCCTCGGCGACAAGGCCAAGGACGCCAAGGTCGGCTTCCTCGACCTGACGCCGTCGCAGCCGACGGTCGACGTTCTGCGCGACCAGGGCTTCATGATGGGCTTCGGCATCGATCCGAAGAACCCGGACAAGATCGGCGACGAAGACGACAAGCGCATCGTCGGCCATGACGTGACGAACGGCAATGAAGAAGGCGGCCGCAAGGCCATGGAAAACCTTCTGCAGAAGGATCCGAGCATCAACGTCATCCACACGATCAATGAGCCGGCCGCTGTCGGCGCTTATCAGGCGCTGAAGGCCGTCGGCATGGAAAAGAACGTGCTGATCGTCTCGGTCGACGGCGGCTGCCCGGGCGTCAAGTCGGTCAAGGAAGGCGTCATCGGCGCCACCTCGCAGCAATATCCGCTGCTGATGGCGTCGCTCGGTATCGAGGCGATCAAGAAGTTCGCCGACTCAGGTGAAAAGCCGAAGCCGACCGAAGGCAAGTCCTTCTTCGATACCGGCGTCTCGCTCGTCACCGACAAGCCGGTTTCCGGCCTCAAGTCGATCGACACCAAGGAAGGCACCGACAAGTGCTGGGGCTGAGCCCCGCTTGATTGAAAGCGCACCGGCCGGGGCTTGATCCCCGGCCGTTTTAGACGGACGATGTGCCGTCGCCCACCGGCTAAGCAACGAACGGATCAACAGGGGTGACGGCCTCCGCGCGGGTTCGGCGCGCGGATGCGGAGGAGGAACCATGACCGGAGCACAGGAATTCGAACGCGTCCTCGACGGCAGCGACAAGAACGTCGCCTCCTTCGAGCACCAGGGCGTCCCGCTGATCAAGCGTGCCCAGCACTTTCTGCACTCGACACCGGCCGCCGTGCCGCTGATCGTACTCGTACTGGCGATCATCATCTTCGGAATAGCGCTCGGCGGGCGTTTCTTCTCGTCATACACATTGACGCTGATCCTGCAGCAGATCGCCATCGTCGGCATTCTCGGCGCCGCCCAGACGCTGGTCATCCTGACGGCCGGCATCGATCTGTCGATCGGCGTCATCATGGTGATTTCAGCCGTCATCATGGGCAATGTCGCCATCACCTACGGCATCCCGACGCCGATCGCGGTGATCGGAGGCCTGCTGGTCGGCGGCCTGTGCGGACTGCTGAACGGCTTCCTCGTCGCCTTCATGAAGCTGCCGCCCTTTATCGTCACGCTCGGCACCTGGAATATCGTCATGGCGACGAATTTCATCTATTCCGCCAATGAGACGATCCGCGACACCGATGTCGACGAACAGGCGCCGCTGCTGCATCTTTTCGCCGCGAGCTTCAAGGTCGGCAGCGCCGTGCTCACCCTCGGCGTCATCGCCATGGTGCTGCTCGTCCTCCTGTTCTGGTACATCCTCAATCACACCGCCTGGGGCCGGCATGTCTATGCGGTCGGCGACGATCCGGAAGCGGCGAAGCTCTCCGGTATCCAGACGAAGAGGGTGCTGCTCACCGTCTATACGCTGTCGGGCGTCATCGCCGCCTTCGCCGCCTGGGTGTCGATCGGCCGCAACGGCTCAATCTCCCCGTCCTCGGCGGTGACCGACTATAACCTCCAGGCGATCACAGCGACCGTGATCGGCGGCATCTCGCTCTTCGGCGGCCGCGGTTCCATTCTCGGCACGCTGTTCGGGGCCATGATCGTCGGCGTCGTGTCGATGGGCCTCAACATGCTCGGTGCCGATCCGCAATGGAAAGTCCTCCTGACCGGCGTGCTGATCATTGCCGCCGTCGCCATTGATCAGTGGATCAGAAAGGTTTCGGTATGACCATGGCTGTCGAACCCATTCTCACCGCCCGCGGCCTCGTAAAGCGTTATGGACGCGTGACCGCGCTCGACAATGCCGATTTCGACCTCTATCCGGGTGAAATCCTTGCCGTCATCGGCGATAACGGCGCCGGCAAGTCGTCGCTGATCAAGGCGATTTCAGGCGCGGTCACCCCTGACGAGGGCGTGATCACGCTCGAAGGCCGGCAGGTGCATTTCCGCTCGCCGATGGAGGCGCGCGAAGCCGGCATCGAAACCGTCTACCAGAACCTTGCTCTGTCGCCGGCGCTATCGATCGCCGACAACATGTTCCTCGGCCGCGAGATCCGCAAGAAGGGCCCGCTCGGCTCGCTGTTCCGCATGCTCGACCGTCCGGCCATGGAAAAGCTGGCGCGCAACAAGCTGTCGGAACTCGGGCTGATGACCATCCAGAACATCAACCAGGCGGTGGAAACGCTGTCCGGCGGCCAGCGCCAGGGTGTCGCCGTCGCCCGCGCCGCAGCCTTCGGCTCGAAGGTCATCATCATGGACGAACCGACGGCCGCCCTCGGCGTCAAGGAAAGCCGGCGCGTGCTGGAACTCATCCTCGACGTGCGCGCCCGCGGCCTGCCGATCGTGCTGATCTCGCATAACATGCCGCATGTCTTCGAGGTCGCCGACCGGATCCATATCCACCGTCTCGGCCGGCGGCTGACGGTGATCAATCCGAAGGAATACACCATGTCCGACGCCGTCGCCTTCATGACCGGCGCCAAGGCGGTGCCGACGGAGCCCGTTGCGGCATGAGCCTGCGCATCGACGACATCGCCGGCGAGGTGCTTTCCCGCGCCGGCGATGCCAAACGTTTCCTGATTGCCGTCGCCGGGCCGCCAGGAGCGGGCAAGTCAACCATGGCCGACAATCTGGCGGCGGCGCTGAAAGCCAAAGGCGAAAGCGCCGCAGTCCTGCCGATGGACGGCTTCCACATGGACAATGCCATCCTCATCGAACGCGGCCTCTTGTCGCGCAAGGGCATCCCGGAAACTTTCGATGTCAGGGGCTTCCTCGATATCATCCGCGCCGTCCGCCGGGCCGACCAGGAGGTTCTGGCGCCGGTCTTCGACCGCTCCCGCGAACTCGCCATCGCTTCCGCCAGACCAATCGATCCCGAGGACCGCTTCATCATCGTCGAGGGCAATTATCTGCTCTTCACACAGGGTAAATGGGCCGAACTCGACGGCATCTTCGATTTTTCGATCATGCTGGCGCCGCCGATCGAGGTTCTCGAAGAGCGGCTCTGGGCGCGCTGGCGCGGTTACAATCTCAGCGAAGAAGCCGCCAGCGCCAAAGTCTACGGCAACGACCTGCCGAACGGCCGGCTGATCCTCGAAAACCGTCGCCCAGCCGACGTGACGCTGGAGATTGCGCTGGCGTGACGCCGACGCGATTGTTCATTTGATGTATGATGCATGCCGCCCGGACGTCTTGAACGGCTCCGGGATCAGATTTGCGTAAAGGGCGACGGCGTCGCATGAAGCCGGTTTGACCCGCCGCGCTTTAGTGCTATCGAGGCGGCAGACGCATCGCTTCGGAGGCCTGCCATGCAATCGATCACCATCCGCCGTCCCGACGACTGGCACCTGCATCTGCGCGACGGCGCCATGCTGGAAGGCGTGATCGCCGATACGAGCCGCACCTTCGCCCGCGCCATCATCATGCCCAATCTGGTGCCGCCGGTCGTCACGTCAGCGGATGCGAAGGCCTATCGCGAGCGCATCCTCAAGGCGCTGCCGGACGGCCACCGCTTCCAGCCGCTGATGACGCTTTATCTCACAGAACATACCAGCCCCGACGATGTGGCGGAGGGTGCAAAGAGCGGCCTCATCACCGCCGTCAAGCTTTATCCCGCCGGCGCCACCACCAATTCGCATGGCGGTGTGCGTGACATGGAAAAGGCGATGCCGGTGCTCGAGCGCATGGCTGAGATCGGTCTGCCGCTCTGCGTCCATGGCGAGGTGACGAAGCCCGACGTCGATATTTTCGATCGCGAGGCCGTCTTCATCGACACCGTGCTCGATCCGCTGCGGCGGCGCCTGCCGGAGCTGAAGGTGACGATGGAGCATGTGACGACCGCAGACGGCATCGATTACATCAAGGCGGCCAAATCAAATCTCGCCGGCTCGATCACCACCCACCACCTGATCATCAACCGCAACGCCATCCTGGTCGGCGGCATCCGCCCGCATTATTACTGCCTGCCGGTCGCCAAGCGCGAGAACCACCGGCTAGCGCTGCGCGCAGCCGCCGTAAGCGGCGACAAACGCTTCTTCCTCGGCACCGATTCTGCCCCGCATGTCGATCCGCTGAAGGAATGCGCCTGCGGCTGCGCCGGCATCTACACCTCGATCAATACGATGAGCTGCCTTGCGCATGTCTTCGAGGAGGAAGGCGCTCTCGACAGGCTCGAAGCCTTCGCCTCGCTGAACGGACCGGCCTGGTATGGGCTGTCGCCGAACGAGGAACGCATCACGCTTTCCAAGCAGGCAGAGCCGGTTATCTTTCCCGCCAAGATAGAAACCGGCGCCGGTCCGGTGACGGTTTTCGATCCGATGTTTCCCGTTCATTGGCAGGTGTTGATCTAGGGACTCGCCTGCTGCGTTTTCTATTTTAAATAGAATATTCATTTTAAGTGCTGCAGTGACGTTAGGCGCGTAACATTTTCATTGTGCAGTGCATCATTTGTTAACGGATGCATAAGGCATTCCTCTTCGCGGACCCCATAGCTGCCGATCGTCCGGCGCGACACCGCTGCGGAGACTGAAGAAGCATGATGCTTGACTACAACTCCCTTCTGTTGGCGCTCGGCGTCTCCGCGGCCTGCCTGGCCGTAACCCTGATGGGCAGTTGGCTTGTGCGCCGGACCGAAACCGTGCTGCTCACCGCCACCATCGGTCTCGTCCTCGTTGTCAGCGGCATTTTTATCTACAGCGCCTATGTGAGCAGGCCTGATATAGGCTCCGCCATTGGCAGTTTCGTGCTGTTCCATGCCGGCTTTGCCACCATCTGGGGCGCGGGCAAACAGTTCCTGTCAGGCCGCCTGTCAATCCTTGCCATCGCCAGCCGGGCGCTGGCGGCGATGGCTTTCTCCATCGTCCCGATGGTTGCCGGCTACGACGGCCTCGCCTTCATCGCCGACAATCTCGCCATCGCCCTGCTGCTGTTTGCCACCGCTCGGCAATATTGGCTCGCCCGCGCCGAAGCGCCGGCGCCGCTCCTCGGCATTGCGGCACTCTATACGCTGACGGCAATCTCCTTCGTTCTCTGCGCCGCCGTGTTGATCGCCGATGGAAAGCTGGTGCTCGGCAAGGCGCCGAGCAACTGGGCGGAGGATCTGAGCCTCGCCGTCTGCATCGCCGGCATGACCGGGATCGGCGCGCTGTCGCTGGCGCTGCATCAATGGCGGCTCGCCGCCCGCCATCGTCTCGAGGCGATCACCGATCCGCTGACGGGCCTACTCAACCGCCGCGCCGTCTTCGATCAGTATGGCACGCGCCCGATGGGCACCACCGCCGCCGTCATCGTCTTCGATATCGATCATTTCAAATCGGTCAACGACCGCTATGGCCATGCGAGCGGCGACCGAGTGATCACCGTCTTCGCCGAGGAACTGACCGCCCATTGCCGCCCAGGCGATACCGCCGCGAGGCTCGGCGGTGAGGAATTCGCGATAGTGCTGAAGGAGATCATGCCCGGCCGGGCAGAACTGACGGCTGAGCGGATCCGCAGGGCCTTCGAGGCGCGAGAGATTCCAATCGACGGTGAGGTGTTGAGATGCACAGTGAGCGTCGGCGTTGCGCCCGGCCGGTCGACGCCGCTCGATTTCGACACCATGCTGAGCGCCGCCGACAAGGCGCTCTACGCCGCCAAGCGCGGCGGCCGCAATAGGGTCGAGCTTGCCGGCTATCTTACTGCAGTTCCGGCCGAGGTGTCGCGCACCGCGTCTTGATTCCCGACCGCTCGGCAGACGCCGGCATGCCGCCTCGTCCTTCGAGGCCCCTGCGGGGCACCTCAGGAGCTCTCTTGGACGTTGCGCTTGTCGCTCAAGGCGCCGGAACGACGTGGATCAAGGCGGGAGCTGGAGACGGAACCCGAGCCATAACACTCTCCCGCGGCCCTCATCCCAAGCCGCGGCATCCTCCAACGCT